>JARLGE010000118.1 GCA_031296215.1 Occallatibacter sp. | reverse complement strand
TTTGCGCGGGCCGAAGCAAAGGATCCTTATCCGCCGGGCGAGCCGAAGGCGCTGCACGCCAACGATCCCAACGAGACGCAGATTCAGTACGACCTCTATCGTGTTCCCTTCAACGACGGCAAGGGCGGCGTGGCTGAGCCCATTGCCGGGGCTTCCAACAACGGCATGAGCAACAACTTTCCCAAGGTCTCGCCGGATGGGCGCTGGATTGTGTTTGTGCAGTGCCGCAACGGACAGCTCATGCGCCCCGACAGCCAGCTTTATATCGTTCCCTTAGCGGGCGGCGAGGCGCGGCGTCTGCGCGCCAATACTTCTCTGATGAATTCCTGGCACAGCTTCTCGCCCAACGGACGCTGGCTGGTGTTTTCATCCAAATCCCGGTCGCCCTATACGCAGATGTACCTGACCCATCTCGACGAACAGGGCAACTCCAGCCCGGCCGTTCTCATCGACAACGCCACCGCGGCCAACCGCGCCGTGAACCTGCCCGAGTTTGTGAACACGGCCGGCGACGGCATCGAAGACATCCAGGTTCCCGCCGTCAACCTCTACAAGCTCATCGACGAAGCCATGCAGTTGGAGGAGAAAGGAGAGAACGACCAGGCCCTGGAGATCTGGAAGAAAGCCGTGGCGATGGAGGCGGAGAACGCGAAGGTGCAAAACGGCCTGGGCATTTCTCTTTACGTGCATGGCGAGACAGACGAAGGCTTCGAACACTTGCGCCGCTCCATCCGCATCAACCCGCTCTCCAGCGAGACCCACTTCATCCTGGGTAGATTCCTGCTCGACAAAGGCCGCGTGCAGGAGGCATTGGCGGAGCTGAACGCCGCCATCGGGATCAGGCCGCACTTCGAATCGTGCGAGGAGGCCCTGGGCAGCGCATACGAAGCTGTTGGCAACGAATCTGAAGCGCTGGCGCACTGGCGCAAGGCGCATGGGATCGATTCCACGCGCACCAGCGCAACTCTCGGCGTTGCCTGGCTGCTGGCCACCGCGCCGGATGCATTGGTGAGGAACGGCGCGGAGGCGGTGCGGCTGGCGGAAAGCGCCAGGGACGCTGCGCCGGAGAATGCCGAGTTGCTGGACACGCTGGCCGCCGCCTATGCCGAAGACGGGCAGTTCCCGCGCGCCTCGGCCACCGCAGCGCGCGCGCTGGAATTGGCCGAGGGGCAAGGAAACCGGCAACTCGCGGCGGATGTTCGCTGGCGGCAGTCGCTCTATGCGCAGCGTAAGCCGTTCCATGGAGGAAGGACGGCCACCGGCACGCATCCGGCCAAGGTTAACCAGCAAGGGCCGCACCAAGGCCTGTCAGCGCCGCGCCCTCATTGATGCAGCGGCACGCGGGCTTCGATGGCTGCGCCCTTGCCGGGCGCGCTGCTCAGGCGGAACGTTCCTCCCGACCGCTCGATTCTTTCCTTCATGCCCTTGAGTCCAAAGTGACGGCCGTTCTGGCTCTCCAGCGCGCGCACATCGAAGCCGCAACCGTCGTCCACAACAGACAGGATCAATTCGCGGCGGCTGCATGCCAGGGCGACCTTTACTTGCGTGGGGCTGCCATGCAGCGCGGCGTTGTAGACCGCCTCGCGCGCCACCATCAACAGATCGTGAACCAGGGGATGGCTCACTTCAACGGGGTTGCCAGTGACGGTGCAGAGCACAGGAACATTGAACTCCGCGCTCGCCTTTCCGGCCATGCTTTCCAGCCTCTGGGCCAGTTCATTGGTGTCGTTGTCGGGTTGGCGAAGGTTCCACACGGCATCGCGCGCTTCATCGATGGTGGTGCGCAGTTGCATGCGGGCAAAGTCCATCAGGCCGTCGCCCCCGCTGTCGACGGGGAACTCCATGGAGATGGCCTCAAGCAGGGCGGATACGCCGGTGCATCCCTGAATCACGGTGTCGTGCATCTCGCGGGCGAGCCGGCCGCGCTCCCCCAGAACGGCTTCGAAGCGGGTTCGCACCTGGCGCAGGCGGTATTGGTACGCCCCCAGGATGAGCAACGCGGCCAGCATCAGGCACGCGGCGATGAACCACCAGGTGCGATAAAAGAAGGGCCGCTGGACAATCTCGATAGAGGCCTCGCTCACCGCGCTAGGGTCGCCGACTTCAAAGGTCCGCACGCGAAAGCGGTAAGGGCCCGAAGGCAGGTTGGTGTAGTCGGCGGTGCGCGCCACGGTGGCCGCGCTCCAGTCGCGGTCAAAGCCATCCAGCATGTAGCGAAAGCGCAACCCGGCCTGGGAGCGAAGCTGGATGGGCGTGAAGGCGAATTCCAGGCGGCTGTTTCCCGGTTGCAACACGATCGGCTGCGCCATCGAGACCGGCCGGCCATCCGCGAACACGGCGTCGATGCCGAGCGGCGGCGGCGGAAGCGAGGGGCGCTGCAAGGGAAGAATATGAATCGGCCCGCGATTGCTTGGAAACCAGACATCGCCCTGGGCGGTGATGGACCCTGCGGGCGAGGTGCCGCCGTAGATCTCGGTGTTGGCGGCCATTTCCGAGATGGGATAGAAGGTCAACGCAAAATGGCGCACGGGCAGCTTCGCCTGGTCGTCGATTTCATGGCGGTTCAGCAGCGAAATCCCGTTGGGTCCGCTCATCCACAAGTGTCCCCCGCCGTCCTCGAGGATTTCGTAGATGGCGTTGCCAGCCAGCCCGTCCTCTTCGGTGAAGTGCGCGATGCGTCCGTCGCGCAGGCGGAACAATCCGTTGTTGCGCGTGCCGAACCAGAGGCCGCCGTCGGAGTCTTCGTGGATGGCCCAGACCTTCATTTGCGCCAGAGCCGCGGTGACCGCGTCCTGGACGAAGGCCCCGCCATGCATGTGACTAAGGCCGCGGTCGGTGCCAATCCACAGATCGCCGCGTTTGTCTTCAAGCAGCGAGCGGGTGCTCAATTGCGCCAGCCCGTCCTTCTCCCCATAGACGACGATGCGCGGATGCTCACCCTCGCCGACCAGGTGGTTGAGCCCTCCGTCGGTGGCGATCCACATGCTTCGGTCGCTGTCCTGGGCAATGGCGCGGATGAAGTTGTTCGACAGATCGGTCCGGCGTGTTGTGCTTCCGCCGGCGATGCGATAGATGCCGTCTCCATCGGTGCCCGCCCACAGCGCTCCAGAGAGGTCGCGGAAGATATTGCGCACATGGATGCCGCCCATGCCCGGCAGCACCTTTTCGGTCAATGCGCCGTCTTTCATGTGAAACAGCCGCGTGGAGCCGATCCAGAAGCTGCCGTCCCGGTCGCCGTAGATGGTCTCGAAGTCAGAGTCGTTGGCGCGGGGAAGCGGGACGACGGTCACCTGGGTGCGGGTCAGGCGCATCATGCCGGTCTGGGTGCCAATCCAGAAGTTCTTTTCAACGTCCTCAAAGAAATTCAAGACGGTGTTGCTGGGCAGTTCGGCGGGCGCGGTGGACTGGATGAACTTGCCGTGGTCGAAGGTGAACACGCCCTGCCCGATGGTTCCGATCCAGAGCACCCCGTCGGGCGTCTGCCGCAGCACGCGCACGGTGCTGGTGATTCCGGCCACGCGCTGGAAGCGGTCCTGCCCAGGGAGCATGCGGTTGAGGCCGGTGACGGTGCCCACCCACAGCGTCCCATCGCTGGTTTGCAGGATGGACTTGACCTGGTTCTGGCTGGCTTCCTCGCCGAGCGAATAGAGAGAGCCGGTGTCGCCGTCGATGCGCATCAACCTCCACCCGCCCACCCACAGGTGGCCGGCGCGGTCGCGAAAAATGGAATGAACGGAAATGGGGGGAATGGACGCGGTTCCATCGATCTCGACAAAGCGGTTGCCAGTGAGGCGCAGCAATCCGCGGTCCGTGCCGGCCCACACGGCGCCGTCCGGGTCCTGGACCATCACGCGCACAAAGTCGTTGTTCCGGCCGTCCAGCCCCGCCCAGGTGCGGAACTCACCCGCCGAGTAGCTGACGATTCCGCCGCCCTCGGTGCCGATCCACATCGTTCCGTCGCGCGCCACCATCAGGCAGAACACGCTGTTCTCATGGAGATCGGGCGTGTTCTGGCGGTCGAAGACGGTGAAGCGCACGCCGTCAAAGCGCAGCAATCCCCCCGTTGTCCCGATCCACAGGTAGCCATCGGGGGTCTGCGCGAAGGCCTGAACCGTCTGCTCGGGCAATCCGTCCGGCGCCTGCCACAGGTGGCGCGTGTACCCCTCAAGCCCGTCGGCCATCAAGCCGGCGCAACCAAGCGTGCAAACCAGCAGCCAGACGCCAAGTGTGCGGAGTGTTTGCATCGCGGCGCCCAGTATATCGTGAACTTGAGACCATCCGATTCACATACGGCCGGAAATTCGCGCTAGTCCGACTTTCGACGGATTTGGAAGTACATGCAAGAGAGTAAAGTGATCTTTCTCCCTGGCTGCTCTCAAAAAGCCACGCATGAGAAAGAAGCAGCTCGCACGGAGTTTGTGATCATGCCCCCCTCCCGACAATCGATGATCAATGATTCATGGCCTTGCGGCGGATGGGCGCGCGTGGTTGGCCGCGCCGTTCTGCCGCTTGCCCTCTTTGCCGCCCTCCCGAGCCACGCGCAAAGCGCAACCAGGATTCGCATCGACGCCAGCCAGCCTTTCGCCGATCCGGCTCCGGCGCACTACGACTTTGGCTCCGCAACCTCGCCCTCGGGCAGCGTTCTGGGCGTCAACAGCCGCTATCTCACGCTGGACGGAAAGCCCTGGCTCCCGGTGATGGGCGAGTTCCACTTCTCGCGTTATCCCCGGTCGCAATGGGAAGAAGAGATTCTCAAGATGAAGGCCGGCGGAGTCAACATCGTGGCCACTTACGTGTTCTGGATTCATCACGAGGAGATCGAGGGCCAGTTCGACTGGAAGGACGAGCGCGATCTGCGCGCATTTGCGCAGCTTTGCGGCCGGCATGGCATGTACGTTCTGGCGCGCATCGGTCCCTGGGCTCACGGCGAAGTGAGGAACGGCGGCTTTCCCGACTGGGTGTTGAAGGCGGGCCCGACGCGCGTCAACGATCCGGTTTATCTCACGGAAGTCCGCGCATGGTTTTCGCAAGTCGGCGAGCAGCTCAAGGGCCTATTGTGGAAGGATGGCGGGCCCGTGGTTGGCATCCAACTTGAAAACGAGTACGCACTGCGCGGCCCCGGCGCGGGCGAAGAGCACATCCTGACGCTGAAGAAGATGGCTATCGAGAGCGGGCTCGATGTTCCGCTCTATGCGGAGACCGGCTGGGACAATGCCGCGGTTCCGGAGGGTGCGGTGCTTCCCTTCTACGGCGGTTATCCGGATGCGCCCTGGGACGGCTCGCTGAATAAGCTACCTGCTGAGGAGGTCTACGCATTCCGCTTCGGGAATTGCGTGGCGGCCAACCTCAAGGCCTCCGCCGCGCAGTTATCCGCGGCGGCCACAAGGCCCTTCTTCACCACTGAACTCGGCGGCGGCAACGAGGTCACCTACCATCGCCGGCCAGTGATCGAGCCGGACGACATTGCGGCCATGTTCCCGGTGATGCTCGGCTCGGGCGTCAATCTCTACGGCACTTACATGTTTCACGGCGGCGAAAACCCCGACGGCACGCTGACCACCTTGCAGGAGTCGCAGGCCACCGGCTATCCCAACGATGTGCCGGTCAAGTCCTATGACTTTCAGGCGCCGCTCAGCGAGTTCGGCGAAGAGCGCGCCTCCTTTCGCAAGATGAAAGTCTTCCAGTACTTTCTCAACGATTTCGGAGCCGACCTGGCACCCATGGTGGTGCACGCGCCGGATGCGTTGCCGCAAGCCCCCGACGACTTCACCGCACCGCGCGCTTCGGTGCGCTCCAAAGGGGATTCCGGATTTATCTTCATGAACAACTACGTGCGCGGCTACGCCCTGCCCTCGCGGCCGGCGGCCCAGTTCGAGATTCAGCTTCCCGGCGGTACCCTCATGGTTCCGCGCCGACCCGTGGACATTCCATCCGGCGCCTATTTCATCTGGCCCTTCAATCTGCGCGTCGACGGCATCAACCTCCGCTACAGCACTGCGCAGTTGTTTACGCGCCTCCGCAACGCCGGCTCGGATACGCTCTACTTCACGGCGGTGCGCGGCATCGCGCCCGAGTTTGTCTTCGACCGGGCCGGCGTCCGCACCGTGCACGCGTCGAGCGGGGAAACAACCAACGATTCTGGCGCCGTCTCGATCGGTGGGCTCAAGCCCGGCGTCGAGTCGGCCATCGATCTTGTCTCCACTGCAGGGGAGAGCGTTCGCATCGTGGTGCTGACGGCCGAGGAAGCCGAAGACGCCTGGAAGGTGAAGATCGGCGGCGCCGATCGTCTGTTGATCACCGCACAGGACTTTTTTGCCGATACCGACGCCGCGCCCGGCCGCATCTGGCTGCAGTCGCGCGGCACGCCGCAATTCACGTTCACGATCACCCCTCCACCGGCTACCGCGCCCGCCTCGAGCCTGCCCTTGACCGAGACCGCTGCCTCGCCTGGCGCTGCGAGCTTTACAGCGCAGGCCCGCCCACGCAACCTCGATCTGAAATACCTCCAGACGCAGGCCGCGGGAACTGCGCCGCCCGTCGAACTTGGGCCGGCTCAAGCCTGGCGCCCGCACGGGGTGGCGCAGGCGCCCACGGAAGCCGTGTTCTCGCAAGCCGCCCGGTGGTCGCTTACTCTGCCGCCCGACAGCATGGACGATCTAAGCGAACTGTTCGTCGAAGTCAACTACCAGGGCGATGTGGCGCGTTTGAGCGCGGGCCACAAGCTGCTGGACGACGACTTTTATACGGGACATCCGTGGCTTGTGGGGCTGAGCCGCTTCCTGCGTCCGCAGTCCGCCAACACCTTCGAGTTGAGCATTCTGCCGCTGCGCAAGGACGCGCCGGTCTATATCGAATTGCCCAGGCCGATCGGTTTTCCGTCCAGGGGCCAGGTCGATCGACTGGACGGCCTGACCCTGGTGCCTGAGTACCAACTTATTCTCAACTCCTCTGCCGCAAAATGAGGCGCTGGGACTGGCGTTCGCGGGAATCCCGGCCGCTCTTCAAATGGGGAGCCTAGGTGGAGCGGGCCATGAAGCCGATAATAGTTCTTGCAAGGGAGATTGCGGTGCTCAATTCAATCAAGCTGGCCGGCCTGCTTTCCCTTGCTGCTTGTGCCTCCCTCGCCGCGCTGGCGCAATCGTATGCGGTGGGCGCCGACGTCTCGTTTCTTGCCAAAGCCGAGCAAGATGGAATGGTCTTCAAAGAGGCCGGCCAGCCCAGGGACGCGCTCGCCATTCTTCGCGACCACCACTACAACTGGGTCCGCCTGCGCATCTTTCACGATCCGTCCTCCAGCGCCGACAAACTGCCCAACGACTTGAGCTACACGCTGGCCCTTGCCCGGAGAGCCAAAAAGATGGGCTTCCATCTGCTGCTCGATCTACACTACTCCGACAGTTGGGCAGACCCCGGCAAGCAGCCCATCCCCGCCTCCTGGGCCAGCCTCGATCACGCTCAGCTTGTTGACCAGGTCTTCACCTACACGCGCGATGTGGTCGCTGCTTTTGCCCGCCAGGGAGCGATGCCGGAGATGGTGCAGGTGGGCAACGAGATTACTTACGGCATGCTCTGGCCCGACGGCAAATTGCCCGCCAACTGGGACAACTTTGCCGATCTGGTCAAGGCCGGCGTCAAGGGCGTTGAAGCCGGCCGCGGCCGCCGGCCCAAGCCGCGCATCATGATCCACATCGAACGCAGCGGCGACTACGAAGCAGCCGTCGATTTCTTCGACAAGCTGCTTGCCCGCAGGGTCACCTTTGACGTGATCGGGCTCTCCTACTATCCGTTCTGGCACGGCGATATCGCCACCCTGCGCGCCAATCTGGACAAGCTTGCCGAACGCTACCGGCGGCCGATCATCGTTGTCGAGACAGCATTCAACTGGAAGCCGGGCCGCATGCCGTTGAAGAACGCCGACTTCGCGGAAACTCCCTCCGGGCAGGAGGCTTTTTTGCGCGCTGTCGATGCCGCTGTCCGCGCCCTGCCCGATGGCCTGGGCCAGGGAGTTTTCTGGTGGGAGCCGGCGGTGGAAGGCGGGCTGCGCAGCCGCGGCTTCTTCGACGACCAAGGCAATGTGCTGCCGGTCGTCTCCGCCTTCGAAAACTCCAACCCCCATGAGTCTTCAACCCCTTGAGCGAGCCGATCATGATGCCGAACAGGACCGTACTGGTGGACGAGCAGAAAGAACTGAAGGACGTAACCAAGATTCGCGTCCTTGTGATCGACGACCATCCTATTACCCGCTTCGGCATCGCGGCCATCATTGAAGCCACGCCCGACATGACCGTCGTAGCCCAGGCGGGCAGCGGCGAAGAAGCTGTCGAACTCTACGAAAAGCATCTTCCCGACATCACGCTCATGGACCTCAGGCTCCCCGGCATGAGCGGCGTCGAAGCCATCCGCGCGGTCATGGCCCGCCATCGCCAGGCCCGCTTCGTGGTGCTCACAACCTACGAAGGCGATGAGGACATTCATCAGGCCCTGCAAGCCGGAGCGCGCAGCTACATCGTCAAGGGAATGCCCCATGAGGCCCTGGTCAATGCGCTGCGCCGCGTGCATTCCGGCGGGCAGTTCCTGCCTCCGCCCGTATCCCGCGCCCTGTTCTCGCGCATTCCCAACTCCGACTTGAGCGCCCGTGAGCGCGAAGTGCTCGGCCTGATTGTCCGCGGGCGGAGCAACAAGGAGATTGCCACCGAGCTGGGCATTACCGAGTCCACGGTCAAATGCCATGTCAGCGTCATCCTCATGCGTCTCAACGTAAGCGACCGCACCCAGGCGGTGGTTACAGCGCTGCGCCGCGGCCTCGTTCATCTGTAGCCGATCAACGGGTGGAGCCGGCTTCCGCGCGCCGGCAATGCGCTGCATCGGGTGATTGGGCGCAAGCAGAGGTCCCTGCGTCAGCGAAGGCCTGAAGATCGGTGCTTCTCGCTGCCATTCCAGCGCAGAATGGACCTGGATTGCTCGCCGGAGCATAGCGTTGCTTGCCTCAGCTTCCGCAAAAAAGCGCTATGTCCTGTGGCGCAGCCCGTTGGTGGATCTAATAAAACAAGACGTTAAGGTAATTCAAGGTGCAGCCACGTGATCCGAGGCCGTGCGTCTGTTGAGCGAACGTTTGTAGGTTCAAGTTCCATACGAGCAGTCAAATAATCAACAACTTACAGACTCTTCACGGATTCCGAACGCCACCGAACCCCACAGTTTGCAGGCCACCGCTGCCAGGGCCTCAGGCCGAGGCTTTGGTTGCGCCGTCTCCATTTGCACGACCCCAGACTTCGCCTTCTGCCTGGCTCTCAAGCTCGCATTGCCGTAGTCGTTCGTCGAAGACACTCCCTTGCAGTCCGATGGGGAGACGGCATTTGGAAATGCCCGCGATCCGCGAGGGGCGGGTGGAAAACTACCTGGGCGCCCGATCGATTCGCCAGTCAGCCTTTCCCAAGAGGCAAATTCCGGGGTACACTCGTTGCTGAACAGGATGGAGCCTAACAATGCCCAATCAGGTCTGCATGGGAGCGATGATGATGTGCACGTTCGGGGTGGCACCCAGTTCTCTGGTCGTCCTGCCAACGAACAAGGTGATGACGGGCATGGTACCGGACGCTAACATCATGGACCACATCCCGATGACCAACATCATGCCCTTCGGAATGTGTATGTCGCCTTCTAACCCGACTGTTGCCGCTGCTACCGCGGCAGCCCTGGGAGTGCTGACGCCGATGCCCTGCATCCCGGCGACTCCCGCGCCCTGGGTGACCGGAGCACCGACGGTATTGCTTGCCAATATGCCGACCCTCGACAATGTTTCTACGCTCAACTGCATCTGGGGAGGCGTGATCTCCTTCACCACTCCAGGTGAATTCACGGTTGAGGTACCTTAGTAGGCGGCCCCGGATCGCCTCTTGCGTGGCGGGAGATTGGATTTCCGAGACACTGTCCAACATTTTTTCCTGTTTTCAGAGCGGAATGGTATAGCTTTTCCATGAGGCTTCGGTTCGCCCGTGAGGCATCATCCATGACACTGACCCCGGCAGTATCCCTGAACTTTGCGGCAGCCACGGATATCGGCTGCAAGCGCGGCAACAATGAAGACAGCTTCGGCTACGACGCGGAACTGAATGTTTATGTGGTTTGCGATGGGATGGGCGGAAACGCCGCCGGGGAGGTAGCCAGCGGGATGGCGGTCAGGGCCCTGATTGAGACCTTTGAATCACAGATGCAGGAATCCCCAGATGACAGCCCGCCATTCCCCATCGAGGAACGCCTGTTGAACTCGATTCACGAGGCGAATCGGGCGGTGCGGGACGCCGCCGATGGCAATTCGGAACTGCAAAGCATGGGTACGACGCTGGTCTGCGCTTGTCTGGACGGAGCCCGTGTGGTGATCGGCAACGTCGGTGACAGCCGGGCTTATCTGGTCAGAAACGGGACCTGCCTGCAGGTTACCCTGGACCACTCGCTGCTGGACGAGCAAGTTCGTAGCGGGATGCTGACGCCGGAGGAGGCTGCAGCCTCCCCTCTGCAATCGGTGATCACCCGCGCTGTTGGTATTGCAGATGCGGTAGAGCCAGACTTGTTCGCCGTGGATCTGAACGTGGAGGACATGCTGCTGCTGACCACGGACGGGCTGACCCGGTACGCAAGACCTGAGGACATTGCGCGGATTGCTTCCCCCGAGGCAGATCTAGCGAGCATTTGTCACGACCTGATCGAGCATGCCAAACAGGGCGGGGGCGTGGATAACATTACCTGCATGCTGCTGCGCGCGGTTGAGGTTGCGCCCGCCCCTGCGCCTGAAGAAGTTGAATTCTCCCCGCCCGCTATTGAGCTTTGACCACGGTAGAGACGCAACTCAGGCCCGACAGGTAATTTGGATCCAGAAGCTCCGCACCTGGGCCGGTGACCTCGAAGCTGACCATCTTCCCCTGGTTGACTCTTTGCCCGGCGAGAGTCGTTTCCAGGGAATAGTCGAGGTGCAGCTTTCCTTCGGTACGCGTGATCTGCTGAGCCTTGTGAACGAGTTGAAACAGGGCCCAGGTACCTTGATACGGAACTTCGCCAATGTCGGTCACGAGCGAGGCCTGGCGGGCGTCCGCTCCGCTCCACTTGTATTGCTGGGTGGTTGAGCCGCTAGGGATTCTCTGCCCGTCCACCAAGAAGTTCGCGTCCTTAATTCCATTGCTGGGAATGAATCGCAATGTGAAGTTGAAGGCTGGAGTCTTCGCGCCTGGCGAGTATAGGTCGGAAGAGACGTGGGCCAGCTTGCTGAAGTACTGCGCAAACTTGGCGTTGACCGGCTGCGGCGCAGTGGGAGCCGGGACATACTGAGCCCCTGCGGGAACCAGATACGGCTTGAGAGGGCCGTTATAGATGGTCCACACCGCCCCCGTATCGGGGGCAAACACCTGGTTGACTTCATCCAGGGTGGCTGGGTTTGTGGCATTGGGCGAGAATGGGAATTTGCCAAGCAAACTGTTTACGGTACCGCATAGCTTTGCCCCGGCGCCGTTGGCCGCTGCGCCCGGAGACGGCGGCAACTTGGCGGCGCATTGAACCGGCGCGAGCAACAGCGCGAGAACCGTATTCTCGGTGTGGAATTGCGAATCGATGCTGAAAGCCTGAGCCGTTTGCCGTGCCGCCATCTCGGCAGGCTGCGCGGCAGTGGTAATTGGCACATAGGCTGCCGGGTCGGGCCCGGCGGTTGGAGCAACCGCGGATACAGCGCTGGATAGACTCAGGAGGGCCCCCATGTAAGCCTGGTTTCCCGGCCCGATGAATTTGTCGACCGCATTGGGATCGACCAGGGACTGCGTCGATGCGAAGATTTGCTTGACTTGCGGGTCGGCCACGGCGGTATTGTGCCCGACGGTGTAAAAGAGCAGCAGCAGGGGCGAATTCGAGCCTGACAGAGCATTCAGCTTTTCAGGCGCTTCGTGAATCCCACCGCAACTGACGACTTGTGCCCTGGTCAGGAAGGTGTGCCACTGGTTGATGAAGTCGGAAGAGTATTTAGCGGACAGATTCTTTCTGATTTGGTCCAAATCGAGCGGTGGTCCAGCCTGGCTGCCTAGAACCCAGGCTTCGCCCTTTGCATAGCGGTCAATGTGCAGGAAGGCGTCCTGCATGAAAGCATAGCCGGATTTGGTAAATGCTCCTCTGACCACATAGCTATCGACAACCGAAGCCGCCGAGCCTGGATAGTTGCGGTTAAAGTCGACGGCGGGGCCGGTCTTGTCAGCATCGTTCAGCATAGCCAGATAAATGCTGTTGTCGGCCACGAAGTGGGAGAGATAACTGCGCGCATGAGGCACGGCCTGGGCATCCGGATTGATCGAGTAAGGGTCCTGGCGGGCAAGATCGGTCGAGTAAAAGTCGATCTGCTTCTGCGCCAGTTGCTCCTGAACTGGATCGACCTGCCTGGAGCCATTCCAATACTGGAGCATGACGGGGGTAAGGAACTGGGAGACACTCTTTTCGTGGTTACCGGCCGTGATCAGGTAGGCCTTGAGCGGGTTGTACGCGGCAACGTAAGAAGAGGAATCGTCGCTTGCTGTTGGCGCATCGGGAAGGGCACGCAAATATTGGACGAGATTTGCCTGGGCGGGATTGAGCAGCATGGGCCGGAAGCGGTCGAAGTAGATACTTCTGGCGCGCAGGTCCAGATTGTCTCCCTGGTACAAGCCGAAGCGGTAACTCCAGGGAGCTCCGTCCCGCTCATAGCCGTCCAACTGGACAATGGTTTGCCGCAATTGGTCGAGGGCTTGCAGGTCGCCGAGGCTGGGCAGGGAGACACTGGCGGGGCCGGCAACGGACAGCGATCGGCCGGCATCGCGTATCTTAGTCTCCAACGAGGAGTTATTCAGATATGAGACGAGGAGCAAGATGGTGTAAACGAAGAAGAGAACCGCGAGTGTCCCGAAGAGGAATCTCCGGAACAGGCGCGCTGGAGCTGTCTGCTGGGTTGCCGACAGCGCGCTCTTGTCGCCCAGGATAACCTCAGGAAAGAGCCGCGGCAAGAAGGTCCATTGCGGCACGCGGGTTGAGACCTTGACGGCCTGTGGAGCCGGACGGGTCGAGGGGGATCTTCCCAGGGAGATATTCAGGTATTGAGTCGCTCCCGCATCCTGAAGCGGGCGCTCTTCCTGAGCGACAGGGGCCGACATCCGCTCCACGACCTGGGCGCGAATCCCGGAGAAATAGAAGCCGCGAAGATAGGGATTGACACTCAATTGGCTGGGCTTGCACAGCTCAACCAGATATTCATTCAGATTCTTGCGCAGCTTTCCGAATTCGCGGGGAAACTCATAGACACCGGACGTATTCCTCGGTTCCGTTTCGCGGGCCAGCATCTCCACGCGAAACTCACCCAGCGTGTAACAAAGGACATCGAGAACGCCGCCCAGCTGACTTGCGGCTCGATCGGCATAGAGGCCCGCCGAAGCGTCAACCCTGGGCAGTGTATTGCCGAGAATCTGCTTAACTTCGTCATTGGACAGATTGCGAACAAACTCCTCGAAATGCGGAACCCGGTCCAGCTTGGTGACAATGACATAAACCGGGAGGGGGGTGCCGAGCAAGCGGCTGATCTCACGCAGTTGCGCGCCGGTGGAGCGAGCCGCGGCCAGCGAGGATGCCCCGGCGTCGGCCGCGAGCAACTGCTCGATGCTCACGCAAACGACTGCCGCGCGGGAGGCCGCTGCCGAGCCAAAAGCCGAGCGGTAGGCGCGGGCGCGAGTCCGCTCGATAAGCCGGGTGAGCAACTGGCTGTTTTGGCGGACCGCTTCGCCGGCTTCAATGATCGCCGCCTGGCGGGTAAACCAGACGTTGACCACAGGGGTTGCAACCACCTCGCCCTCGCGTGGGACGGTTCCGGCAAGGAGCTCAGGATCTAGACCCGAGCGCAGAATCTGGGTGGTCTTTGCCGCACCCTGTTCGCCCAGGATGTAAAGGAGGGGAAGAAGGTCGAGAGTCTTGGCGCCCTGTTGGGATGTCCGCAACTTGCCGTTTGCATCGTTCAACAACAGGTCGAGATTGGCGGTGGCGCCGCCTCCAGACGAATCCCCCTCCAGGCCTTGCTTCTTCTTCGCCCGGAAGTGGAGGATGAGGATGATGGTCGCGGCGGCGACGCCGAGCAGGAGAATGACAACAACAAACACGATGAGCGAGACGCCATGCAGATGAAGAAGAGCTGCACCGCCGAACGCAAGCAGGGCGGCAACCACCAAAACGGCCAGAACACCGACATAGACGAGCACGGGTTACCCCCGGAAATGCGCAGATTTTTTACGAGATATGGGTTGCCCCGGAGCTAAGGGCAATCCAGAAACCACCAAACGCCAGAACCGTGAGGGCCAGCAAACAAAGGGCGGCGATCCCCAGACCACGGCTCCATCGGTCAATGGAGGCGGTCTGCTTGATCGGAGGGGGCGGAGGTTCTGCGCGCAGAAAGAGAGCCTGGCCTCGAATGCGGTCAATCTTCTCTCGCGCCTGGCGGATCAGAGTCTGCACCTCGCCGCTCTGTTGGGCTCCCTGTGTTCCACCGCCCGCCTGGGCGGAGAAAACGCCTGTGCCGGTAAAGGCGATGGCGTGCCGCCCTTTGAACCCGAGCAGCATGCAAAGGGCGTAGACTTCCAGGCAATCGGCAGTTTCCTCGGAATCTTGTCTGGCTAGCAGCCCGCGCAGGTGATCAAAGAAAACCTCACCCGCGCGATTGTGGCCAAACATCTCCTCCTGCATGGGGCGCTGGGCCCATTCGGCGAATGCCGGACTCTGCAGCTTGAGCACACTTTCATCGAGCAGCGCGACCACGGCAAAGAACGACAACTGGTTCATGTCGCTCGAGTAGCCGAGGGTCTTGGCTTGTTCCATGGCCGATTTGAGCGCGGCGCGGATGCTGTTGCGGAAACCTTGAGCGTTGGGCACGGCCTGCTGTTGCAGGGCACCGAGGCGGAGGATGGTGGTGATTGCATTTTCGTAGCACGAAGCCAGACTGTGCGTGCGTACTGGAGAATTTGTCATGCTTTTGTCCCCCGTGGAGCTTCGGCACTTCCTGGAGTTTTCTGGAAACGACGTGCCGGCAGGTCAATGGATGGGAGCGAACAACAAGGGGTCGCCTTCAAATCACCACAAATATACCTTAACCGGCCCCCGCCAAGGAAGAAATCTCCCCCACCCCCAACCAGTGTCAAGGTCTTATTGAGCTTTCAGCCCACATCACTGCCCAAGCGAGGACCGCGGCTGCGTCATTTCTCTTTACGGCGCAGTTAAGCCCGTGTAAGCTTTGCAGATAGTGGTGCCGCGATAATGAAGAGGACACCGTCTCCATGACGAACACAGATTGGACGCCCGAAGGCCAGCCGAGTGAAGAGGCAGATCCGCTCAGCGCTACAGGGATGTTTTTAAGTGCACTTGGAAAAGAATCGGATCAGCCTCAGAAGCAGCCGGAAGAGCGTGCCGCTGAACCTGTCGTCAGGCTGGAAACGAAGCAGACTGCATGGCCGTCGGAGCAGGCGCCGTCGCCGTCGCCCGCAAACCCCGCGAGCGCCGGAGCGACCCAAGGCTCCCCCGGCGAGTTCACGAGACTATTCCAGGCGGCTCAGCCCCCGCGAGCGACGCCGCCCCAGGCTCCCGCGGTCCAGTCGCCGGCTCCAACCATCGAGCCGAAACCAGCGCCTGCGTCCGCTCCCGGCGAGTTCACGCGGATCTTCGTGAAACCGGCGGAAGCGAGACCTGCCGATCGGCCATTCGCGCCGTTGGCAAGATCGACTCCCGAACCAGCGTCTGCCCCGCAGGCGGCTCCAGGCTCGCCCCGCATGAAAGGCTTTTCCTCTGGTTCTTCCGACTCAGCATCGGTAGAGGGGGGCTTTACGCAGTTTTTCCAGTCTCGCCCTTCCGCTCCGGCTCCCGCACCCACGCCTCGCGTGCAGGCATTCACACCGCCAACGCCGCCCCCGGCGATGCCCGCGGAGGAGATCAAATGGCCGCACCAGCCCGAATTCAACGCAGTCAAGAGTTCCGCTTCCCCTGAGGCGGGTGCGACCAGCGCCACCGGCCTGTTCGCCTCCCTAGGCGCGGCAGGCCAACATCAGGAGGAGGTTAGGCCGCAACCGGTTGAGCCGCCTCCTTCGTTCTCTCCCGCGCCGCCCGCCGCGCCCTCCTCAGACGAATCCGGCAGCGTTACGCGATTGATCCAAAGGCTGTCCGAGGGGGTGCGAGCGACGCCTCAGGCTGAGGCGCCCCAGCCGCCTGAGGCCCCAGCCGGGCCTCCATCGCAGGCGCTCGACTCAGGGCCGGGAGAGTTCACGCGGATGATCTCTGCGAGCCAATTCAAAGCCCCTGCCGGCGCCCCGGTTCAGCCTGCGGCCGCACCGCCACAGCCGCCACCGCCCTTCTCCATGCCCGCTGCCCCGCCGTTCTCCGTTCCGACCGCCGCGCCCCCCATGGCGATGCCGCCGGCGCCCAAACCTGCAGCCGCACCGGCTCCGCCGGCGTTCCAGGCTCCTAAGATTGAGTTGCCCCCGGCGCCGGTTCCCAAGCCTGCTCCACCGGCGTTGGCTGCTCCGGCCGGCAAATTTCAGGAGATGGTTCCCATCCTGCTAGTGGTCAACACGTTCCTTCTGCTGGTGCTTATCGTGCTGGTGATTTTTGCCTTGAAAGCAAGATAGCCGGGGAGTGCGGGCAATGACGCCGGGCGCGAGCCGTCGTTTGACTAAACCAGGAGACCCATTTCCTTTAATAGAGAATCAGTACGCTCGAAGCTGGGAATTATTACAACTCCCTGCGAACGCGACCTGCCCGCCCACTTCTGAGCCTCGTCTTCGCTGAGCTTCAACTCCGTCAACAGGGCGACCAGATCATCGAGGTTGTTCACTTTTGCCGGCTTGGTGTTGAGCCGACCGGCATAGGGAACAAATACGACCTCAAAATAAGGCTGTTCGCCCTCCTTGCCGGGACACAACTTGATTTGGAGGTTCCCCGTCAGTTTCGCCATAGGTCAGGTCCTTGATTGTATTTGGAGTGTCACTCGCCGTGACAAGTCTTTCATAAATGTGAATCTGTGGACAGTTTCCGGCATCCGCGATTCTGCCGCTTAGCCGGGAGCGACGACCATGAATCCGCGGTCGATGAGTTTGCGCATCATCGCAAGGCATTCACTCCGGACGGTATCGAGCGGGGCATTGGCGACAACAGCGAACTCCTCGATCGCCTGTCCGGCGGTGCGAGTCCCGTCGCAGGTTGCCAGGAACTCCGCTACCAGCGGTTGCAAGGCCAGATGGAAGGGAAAGCCGCTAATGAGCCGCAGAGTGATCGATTCCGCGGCCCAGCGGCCGCCGGATTGTTCACAAACCTGTTCCAGTCTGGCGTGCCCGGAGAGCCTGGGCCTGACTGCGAGCAGGCTCTCGTCGTCCTGCAATTGCGACAACAAATCGTGGGCAGCGAAGGTGGATAGAACCAGTTCTCCTAGGTCGCCATTCGGAGTTTTCGGAACCTCTTCCAGTTGCATCCAGTTGGTTCCTGCACGACGGCGCATGACGACCAGGCCGTCGTGGATCGCCTCAACGCCTCGATCGCGATAGTAAGTCATATATCCGCGATACAAGCTGGCGTCGTCTGCCGTATCCAAAGTAGTCTCACGAATCCGATGTTGCGCGTATTCTGCCGGGTCCTGGGTCAGCCCCTTCATGACCCACGCGTCGCAACCGGTGCCATCCAGCCATTCGGCGATTCGTTCCTCCCACGGTTGTCCGCTAACCTGGGCCCATTCGCAGAGCATCTGCATGTAGCCGCCTTCGTTCAGGTATTCGGGAGCCTCCTTGACCAGGCGGCGGCACAGCCCGTCCAGTTCCATCGAGTTATCACAGAACATGTAGCCCTGCTGGGGAGTGATGAAAAAGGGAGGGTTGGAGAGAATCAGGTCAAAGCGGCGATTCACTACAGGCGCGAAACAATCGCCAGCCAGGACCTCAATGCTCTCAACTCCATTCAGCTTCGCATTGAACGCCGCGAAGGACACAGCTCTTTGATTCAGATCGGTGGCGACGACCGTGTCGCTGAATCGGGCCGCGCCCAGGCTGAGAATGCCGCTGCCGGTGCCCAGATCGAGGGTGGCGCGGGAGTGGCGGCGAATGGCAAACCTGGCCAGGAATTTGCTGGTGGGGTTGGGCCAAAGCACCATCTCCGGCTCGGCGCGTTCGATCGCCCGCGGGAAATCGGCGGCGACCAGAAAGCCGTCCCATGGCAACAGCATCGCCGTTGCGCTGAGTGTGCCGGCGTCTGCCCGGAGCAATCCGCAATTGAGAAGCAGGGCGCGGAAATCGGCAGGGACCGAATCCGCGGCCTGCGCTTCTGTTTGGGGTCGCCCGAGCCAGAACCAGCGCAGCAGAGCGTTGAGCAAAGTGGGCTCGGCTGTCCGATCCAGGAGCCGGGGCTCGTTGCGCAACTGGCGGGAAGGCAACTCCGCCGCGCCAAGGTGTTTGCGAAGGTTTGCTTCGACGTACCCGGCGTCCTCAAAGCACGTGAGCAGGCGACGGAACTCCTCTTTAGACAAAGGGGCAAGCATCAGGATTCCACATTACCATCGCGAGGCGGTTCAGCAGGGGAAGTTTTGCATTATTTGCAGGGTGTCCGATGCTCTCTCGTAAGCCTGTATGGGGTTCCGGCTTGCCGCTGCCACGCACTGGGCCAATTCCGCGCCTTGGCGGAGCCGAAGGGCCTATGTATGCTTCTCCTTTTATTCTTCTATTTTTCGCCTATTTGCCGTCTGCAGGCGGCGCGGTACGCGGGGGATGCATTGTGATTATGGACGGGGGCTTCATTTGACCCCTTCTGAATTGTGAAAATGCTGATTTATATTGACCGACATCTGCCAGTGTGGTATGAAGGAGTGCACACCGAGATTGGGACTCAAAATTGAGTCTACTTTGTTCCCGTCTCGTCCCCCTTGGGTCGGTTCCGCTCTGAAGTCTTGTGGATTGTGTGGGAGCGGATAGGCTCCAATCAGGCGTACACATGTGTGAGAGAGAGTTGCCTTCAATGCTCGTCCGTTCTGGATCACCCTCAGTTCAAGGAAGGAATCATGGCTAGACAAAGCGCACAACACAAGCTGGACCGGGTACGTCCGCCCCGGGTGCAGATCACCTATGACGTTGAAGTTGGCGGCGCCATCGAGATCAAGGAACTGCCCTTCGTGGTCGGAGTCCTTGGAGATTTCACCGGTAACCCCGAGCAGCCGCTTCCCAAGCTCAAGGATCGGAAGTTTGTCGAGGTGAACCCCGACAATTTCGATACAGTCCTTGAGGGCATGAAGCCGCATCTCTCTTTTAGCGTGGAAAACAAGTTGAGCGATGAACCGGATGCGGCGCAACTGAAAGTCGACCTCAAATTCCGCAAGATGGACGATTTTGAGCCGGCGAATGTAGCCAAACAGGTCAAGCCGCTCAAGCAGATGCTGGATTTGCGTACCAGGCTTGCCGATCTGCGCGGCTCATTGCAAGGCAACGACAAGCTGGAAGAGCTCCTGCTGGAAGCGGTCGGGAACACGGAGAAGCTGGACAAGCTGAAGACTGAAATCGGTCCAACCGAAGGAGGCTCCAATGGCTGAAGCAGTTGCGAGTTCACAGGCTCCGGGCACTACGCTCGATGCCCAGGAAGCGAGTCTTCTCGATCAGATTGTGGAGCAAGGCCGGTTCGGCGTTGAAGCCGCATCCCGAGAGCGCGGCAAGGACCTGGTAAAGGAATTTGTCTCGCAAGTGCTCGACGGCTCGATGACGATCGCCAAAGACGCGGAGATGATGATCAATGCGCGCATAGCGCAGATCGATCACCTGCTTTCGCTGCAGTTGAATGAGATTCTTCATCACGCGCAGTTCCAGAAGCTGGAAGGCTCGTGGCGCGGGCTGAAGTATCTGATGGACAACAGCGAGACCGGCGTGGGGCTCAAGATCCGGGTATTGAACGTGAGCAAGAAGGAACTGCTGCGCGATATCGAGAAGGCCCCGGAGTTCGATCAGAGCAACGTCTTCAAGAAGGTCTACGAAGAGGAGTATGGGGTGTTCGGTGGGGCTCCATTCGGCGCGCTGATTGGGGATTACGAATTCGGCAAGCACCCCGAGGACATGGCCCTGCTGGATGGCATCTCGCATGTTGCCGCCCAGGCGCACGCGCCCTTCCTCAGCGCGGCAGCGCCCGACCTCTTTAACCTGGAGGGCTACCAGCAACTGGACGCCCCCCGCGACCTGGCCAAGATTTTCGACAGCACGGAATACGCCAAGTGGAAGTCGTTCCGCCAGGGCGAGGACTCCCGTTACGTTGCCCTCACCCTGCCGCGCACGCTTGCCCGCCTTCCGTACGGCGCGGAGACCAAGCCCATCGAGGAGTTCGTCTACGAGGAGCACGTGGACGGCACCGACCACTCAAAGTACCTGTGGATGAACGCCGCCTACTCACTGGGCTCGAAGATGACTCAGTCGTTCTCGCTTTATGGCATGTGCGTTGCCATGCGCGGTGTGGAAGGAGGCGGCTTGGTGGAAGGCCTGCCGACTCACAACTTCGCCACCGATGAAGGGGATGTGGCGATGAAGTGCCCGACCGAGGTGCCGATTACCGACCGCCGGGAGAAGGAACTTGCCGACCTCGGTTTTGTGCCCCTGGTGCATTGCAAGGGGACCGACTATGCCGCGTTCTTCAGCGTACAGAGCTGCCAGAAGGCGAAGGTCTACGACACCGATGCGGCGAATGCCAATGCGCGCTTGTCGACGCAACTTCCATACCTGATGGCGGTTTCGCGATTCGCGCATTATCTCAAGGCCATGATGCGCGACAAGATTGGCAGTTTCATGTCGCGTGAGGAGGCGAGCACGTTCTTGAACCGCTGGATCACGAAGTATGTGACTCCGGATGACTCCGCTTCTCCGGCGGCCAAGGCCGAGCGTCCTCTGCGCGAAGCGCGCATCGACGTGACCGAGGTTCCGGGCAAGCCGGGTTGCTACCGCGCCGTCTGTTTCCTGCGTCCCCACTTTCAACTGGATGAACTCACTGTTTCGCTGCGGCTGGTGGCTGACTTGCCCGCCTCTGCGAAGTAACGCTTTGTAGCTGTTCCTGGGCCCAGGGCCGCATGGCGCTGGAGTCTAAAATCGAAGAGATTTCCACACCGAGTTCTTAGGGAGATCGAAAATGGCAGTCAATGCGTATCTGATCATCGATGGGCGTCCGGGACCGAGCACCAGCAAAAAGGACGCGATCGACATCCTTTCCTTCAGCTTCGGCGCCTCCCAGACGGCCGTCATCGGCCATGGTTCTTCGGGCGGCGAGGCTCGTGCTGGACGCGCAAACCTTCAGGATGTCACCATCATGAAAGTGGTTGACAAGACCTCTCCGCTGCTGTTCGACGATTGCGTCACCGGAAACTACCTGAAAAAGGTCGACATCATCTACGACAAGCCGATGGGCGACAGCCAGGAGGACTACTACAAGATTCACATGGAGGACGCGCTGATCACGTCGATCCAGCACTCCGGTTCCTCCGAGAACCCGATGGAGTCAGTCAGCTTCGCCTACAGCAAGATCAAGGTGAGCTATAACCCCGAGGAGGAAGGCGCTTTCAAGGGCTTCATCGACAAGGGCTTCGACGTACTCAAAGTCAAGCCGTGGTAACTCGCGGGCAAGCGGAGACACGGTGCCAATAACCGCCAAGGAACTGTTCGCGGCAGGAAGGGTGCGCGAGGCGGAGAAGAGGCTCACGGCTTATTTGCGTGAGCATCCATCCGACACGGCTCAGCGCACCTTCCTGTTTGAGTTGCTTTGCTTCGCGGGCGAGTTTGCCCGCGCTGAAAGGCAGTTGGCTGTACTAGCCGGTGGCAGCGTCGAATCGGAAACGGGTGCCATCGTTTACTATGCCGCTCTCCATGCAGAGAAGACGCGGCATGAGCTCTTTGAAAAGCAGGCTTTCCCGACCGGCTCAACTGCGTCCCCCAAGGGCAAGCTGAACGGGAAGGCTTTCAAAGTCCTGCGCGACGCGGATCCAGACATCGGCGCCCGGCTCGAGGTTTTCGCAGCCGGCTCTTATGTGTGGATTCCCTTTGAACATCTGACCTCCATCGAGATGGGTCCGCCGCAACGGCTCCGAGACACCCTCTGGGCTCCCGCGATGGTGCAGGCAGCGCCTTCGTTCAAAGAGATGGACCTCGGAGAAGTTCTGCTCCCGGCCATCTATCCATTCTCCTGGAAACATCCAGACGAGGCGGTCTGGCTGGGCAGAGTTACCGACTGGACGGCGGACGAGGAAGGCCGGGAGTACCCAACCGGCCAGAAGATCCTCCTGGTTGACGGGGAGGAGATTCCGTTCCTCGAAGTCCGATCAATCGAATTCGCCCATGCCACCCATGGGTCCACGAAGCAAAAACGCTGATTGCCGGACCGGGGACTCAATTTCCATGCCACTTCGCGAAGATATCCTCACTCCTATTGCCGGTGAAAATCCGAGCGGCATCGATCTGCGGTACGATACCAAGCTACTGATCCACGACAAGATCAAGGAAGCCCGGCGCCAGGACGATGAACTGGCGCAGGGAGAATGGAAGGAAGAGCGCAAGACGGCCAATTTTCCCCTGGTGGTCAAGCTTGCACAAGATTCTCTTGCGACCGTCTCCAAGGACCTTCAGTTGGCTGCATGGCTGGCCGAGGGACTGCTGCACATCGAAGGTTTTGGCGGTTTCCTCGCAGGAATCGGGTTGTGCCACAGCCTGTTGACCGATTTCTGGGATACGGTTTATCCGGTCATCGAGGACGGGGACCGCGAGCTTCGCGCCAGGCCCCTGAATTGGCTCGGTTCGATGCTGGACATCCCGCTGCGCAGCTCACCGATTACCGCATCCGGATATTCCTCGATCGTCTATAAGGAATCAAGGGCGGTTGGCTACGAAGACCAGGTGAAAACCGATAAGGAGCGGGCCGCGCGAGCGAAGGTGATTGCGGCGGGCAAGATAGCCCCGGAGACTTTCGACAAGGCCTTTGCCGAGACGCCGAAGGCCTTTTATCTGCAAGCGGAAAAGGATCTCGATGGTTGTCTTGCGGGGCTCGATAGCCTGGAGAAGTTTTGTGACGAGCGGTTTGAAGACGATGCTCCGTCGTTCGGCAAGCTGAAAAGTTCGCTCACGGAAGTCCGCCAAACGGTCCATACATTGCTGCAAAAGAAGCGGGAGAAGGAGCCGGACCCGGTGGAACCGGAGCCTGTCGCCGAGAACGCCGCAGAGGGGGCACAAGCCGGCGAGGAAGGGACGGGCGACGGGCTGGCTTCAGCGGGAGGCTTTGCTGCATTTTCAACCGCGGAGCCCGCGGACCGCCGCCAGGCAGTGGCCGTCATTGCCGGCGCGGCAGCCTTTCTGCGCAAGCGGGAGCCGCTGAGTCCAGCGCCTTATCTGCTGCTGCGCGGCCTCCGCTGGGGTGAGCTGCGCACTGCATCGCGGCTGGGTGACAGCACCCTGCTGGAGGCTCCGCCTACCGAGCTTCGCCAGCAGCTAAAACGACTGGCGCTGGCCAAGAAATGGAGCGAGTTGCTGGAAGCCGGAGAACAGGCCATGACTCTGCCCTGCAGTCGAGCCTGGCTTGATTTGCAGCGCCTTTCCGTGGCTGCCTGCTCGGCCCTGGGCCCGGAGTACCAGCCGATCGCCACCGCCATTCAGTCGGAACTTCGAGCTCTGCTGAACGACCTTCCCGAGTTGCTGGACGCGACGTTGCTCGACGATACGCCGGCGGCGAATGTTGAGACCAAGGCATGGCTGCAACAGTTGAGCACGCCGCAACAGCCGACCCAGCCCGCGGAGGATGAAGCCGCTGCGGGTGCTCCCGCGGACTTGAATGGAACGCCTACCTGGCTGGCCCAGGCCGCCGATGCCTACGTTCTGGCAAAAGAAGCACTCGCCGCCGGCCAGGAAGAGAAGGCGTTCTCCATCATGCGCGTCGTAATCGCTCGCCAACGGTCCGGGCGCAGCCGCTTTCGCCGCACCATGCAGTTGATCGAGTTGGCCATCGCCGCCGGGAAAGACTCGATTGCTCAACCGCTGCTCGAAGACGTCGCGGCAACCATCGAGGCCCACAAGGTGGATGCCTGGGAAGACCCGGAGACAGTTGCCGGCGATCTGTCGATGCTGATGCGCAACAGCAAAAAGATCCAGGGTAACGCCTCCGAAAAGCAAAAGCTCTTCGAGCGTATTTGCCGCCTTGACCCCGTCCAGGCGTTGAGTGCGGGGTAAACCATGGCCAGAAGCCTCGGCGAAACCACGATCACCGTCTCCGTGCTGGACCGGCTCATCGATCTAGAACCAGAAAACCGAATGGAAAACTCGCTGAGCCGTTCGCAATCGGTTCGGCTTTTGAAAAGCGCGGTGCGGCGGGATCTGGAATGGCTGCTCAACTCTCGCCGCATCTGCGACCCCCCGGATGAGGGATTGAAGGAGCTCAACCGCTCTGCCTACACCTACGGTCTTCCCGACCTTTCCGCTTTGACCATGTTGGCTTCAGGAGATCGCAACAGGCTTGTGCGGCAGGTTCTAGCCACTATCAACCAGTTTGAGCCGCGGCTGGCCAACGTGCGCCTGGTGATGATCGAAACAGCGGATTCCGGCAAGAAAGACGTGCGTTTGCGCGTGGAGGCGATGCTTCGGATGGATCCTGTCCCGGAACCCATAACTTTCGACACCGTGATCGAGTTGAAGAGCGGAAACTGCCGCCTTACCGGGGGCGACGATGCGCGATGACCTGCTGCTTTATTACGAGCGGGAGCTGGATTACCTGCGCAAATCAGCCACGCAGTTTGCAGAGAAGTATCCCAAGGTTGCTTCGCGGCTGGCGCTGGAACCGACCAAATGCGAAGATCCGCATGTGGAGCGGCTGCTTGAGTCGTTCGCCTTTCTAGCCGCTCGCGTCCATCTCAAGATGGAGGATGAGTTCCCCGAGATTACCGACGGGCTGCTCAGCATCGTCTATCCCCAACTGGTCCGTCCCATTCCGTCCATGTCGGTGGTGGAATTTCAGCTTGATCCGGAAAAGGGCAAGCTTACCAGCGGAATGAAAATTGAGCGGAATTCGCAGCTCTATTCAAAACCGATCGGCGGCGTACCGTGCATATTTCGCACGTGCTACGACACATCCTTATGGCCGCTGACGGTAAGCGCGGTGGAGTTGAGCGCGCCCAGCCGGCTGAAGCCGGCGGTGAAGACCAACGACTCAACCTGGGCGGTGCGCCTTGAGCTTCGTTGTGCGCGCGACGTCACCTTCCCCGGTCTCAAGCTCGATCAACTGCGCTTTTACCTGGATGGCGAAAGCGGCCTGGTTAACATACTCTATGAGCTCCTTTTCAGCCGGCTCAATCGCATCGTGGTGCGCGATCTTACGGATGGATCGCGATTGGCGCCGGTCATGCTCCCCGCTTCGGCTCTGAAGGCCGTCGGCTTCGGCGCCGACGAGGGGATCGTTTCTTATCCCTCATCCACATTCGCCGGCCATCGGCTGCTTATGGAGTACTTCGCTTTTCCAGAGAAGTTCTTCTTCCTCGATCTATCGGGTTTGGAATGCGTGGGGGCGGCTGGCTTCAAAGATGCGATCGAAATCATCTTTCTGATTTCCGAAATCGAAGGGGAAGGGCGGGTGCAGCGGCTGGAGCTGGAAGTTTCGAAGAAGACTTTCAGGCTGGGATGCGCGCCAGTGGTGAATCTGTTTACCCAAGTTGCCGAGCCGATCCAGTTGAATCAGCGCAAATACGAATACCCCCTGATACCCGATGTAAGACGGCCTTATTCGATGGAGATCTACTCGGTTGACGAAGTGAACGCGATCAATTCCACGAATCAAAAGATCACCGCTTACGAGCCGTTCTACTCGCTCCGTCATTCCTCAAGGAAAGAAGACCGATCCTGCTTCTGGCTGGCCCGGCGGCGACCCTCGAACCGCCCGAATGACGAGGGCACCGACATTTCACTATCTTTGATTGACCTTTCGACTGCTTCCGTGGACCCGGATGCGGCAATCCTCTCCGTGCGTACAACATGCACGAATCGCGACCTGCCTGCACGTCTGCCGTTCGGCAACCAGGACAGCGATTTCGAGATGGAAGGCGCGACGGCGATGAGGCGGATCGTCGCGCTCCGCAAGCCGACACCGCCGGTGCGTCCGGCCCTGGGCAAGAGTACGTTGTGGCGGCTGGTTTCCCACCTGTCGCTCAACTATCTTTCGCTGGTCGAGGGAGGCAAGGATGCGTTGCAGGAGATCTTGCGGCTTTACGATGTTGGCCGCACGGCCTATTCGCAAAACGTCATTCAGAGCATTCTAAGTATTCAAAGCCAGCCGCATTTCACGCGCCTGATTTCGGAACAGGGAGTCAGCTTCGCGCGCGGGGTGCGGATCAATATGGAGATCGACGAGGACCAGTTCACCGGGGGCGGCGCGTTTCTGTTCGCCTGCGTGTTGGAAAGGTTCTTCGGCATGAGCGCATCCCTGAACAGCTTTACGCAATTGAGTGTCACGACTCCGCAGAGGAAGGAGAGACTCCACGAATGGCAACCGAGATCGGGACGGAAACCAATCATCTAGAGTACTCCCTGCTTGGCCATGAGTTGCTTGAGGACCCGTGTTCGTTTGAGTTCTTCCAAGCGGTGACGCTGTTGCAGCGGCTGAGGGCCAATTCGCAGCATGTGGGCGGTTTTTCCAGTCCCGAGGATGAAGCCGTGCATTTCCGGGTCAATCAGCGGCTTGGCTTTCCAGCCAGCGAGATTCAAGGCCTGGAAGTCGAAGGCGATAAGCGACCGGAGATGCTGGTCAACTTCATGGGCCTCACCGGTCCCATGGGTGTGCTCCCCTACGCCTACAGCGAACTGATCCTGGAGCGGGCCCGGGCCAAGGACCACACTCTGGCGGCGTTCCTCGATATCTTCAATCATCGGGCGATTTCGCTTTTTTATCGGGCCTGGCAGAGGTCGAATTTCGCGGTCACATATAATACCGGCGGACGGGATCTGTTTACCCGGTACATGCTCGACCTGGTCGGTCTGGGGACCGCAGGCCTGCGCGACCGGCAAGATATTGACGATGAAGCGTTCCTGCATTATGTGTCGCTGGCGGGGTCGCAGATGCATTCCGCGGTGGCGCTGGAGCAGGTGATCGGGGACTATTTTGAGGTACCCGTGGAGATTCAGCAATTCACTGGCGGCTGGTACGGCCTGGATCGTGCGACGCAATGCGGAATGAAGGAAGAGGAGTCTGCCTCACGCCAGGTTGGATCCGGCGCGGTGGTGGGCGATGCCGTGTGGGACCGGCAGTCGCGGGTGCGCATCCGGCTTGGCCCCATGGGGATTGAACGCTATTGCGATTTTCTGCCTGGAGGCGGCGCCCACAAAGCGCTGCGCACCATTTCCCGCTTCTTCACCAATCAATGCCTGGAGTTTGAAGTGCAACTGGTGCTCGATCGAAACCAGGTGCCCAATGTTGAACTCGATCTCGACGCAAGTAATCCGGCGCGGCTTGGCTGGGTCTCCTGGGCGAAGACGGAACCGTTGGGTTGCGACCCCGACGACACAATTCTGACACTTTAAGGGGGAATTTATGGGAATTAATCTGAAATCGCTGATCTCCAAACTGAATGACCCAGCCCGCTCCGCTCTTGAGGGTGCAGCCGGCCTTTGTCTTTCCCGCACCCACTACGATATCGAGATCGAGCACTTTCTGACCAAACTGCTCGATTCGGCTTCCGGCGACTTTGCCGCGATCCTCAAGCATTTTGAGGTGAACAAGTCCAGACTCACAGCCGAGTTGAGCCGCAGCATGGACAAGCTGAAGTCCGGCAATGCCCGTACTCCGGCGATCAGCCCGACGGTGCTGAAGATGCTGACCACCGCGTGGACGATTGGCTCAATCGACTTCAATGCGGGCCAGGTGCGCACCGGCTTCGCAATTCTCGCGCTGGTTTCGGATGAAGAGCTCTCCCGCCTGATCTACGAAGTCAGCAAGGAATTCCAGAAGATCAACGCCGACGCCCTGCGCAAGGACCTCATGGGCATTGTCGCCCTGTCGAGCGAGACGACTACCGCCGCAGCCCCGGCCGGGCCCGGCGATGGCGCCCAAAAGCCGGGCGGCGGCAAGACGCCGAATCTGGACCAGTACACGGTGGACCTGACGGGCAACGCCAAGAGAGGCAAACTCGACCCGGTGCTCGGCCGCGATGCTGAGATTCGCCAGGTAATCGACATCCTCACGCGCCGGCGCCAAAACAACCCCATACTCACCGGCGAGGCCGGCGTTGGCAAGACGGCGGTGGTGGAAGGATTTGCTTTGCGCGTGGTGCAGGGCGATGTGCCTCCGCCGCTGAAGAACGTTCAAATCCGCACCCTCGATCTGGCCTTGCTTCAGGCGGGCGCCGGCGTCAAGGGAGAGTTTGAGAATCGGCTCAAAGGCCTGATCGAAGAGGTGAAGGCATCGGCCACGCCGATCATTCTGTTCATCGACGAAGCGCACACCATGATCGGCGCGGGTGGCCAGGCTGGACAGGGCGATGCCGCAAACCTGCTGAAGCCGGCCCTTGCCCGTGGAGAACTCCGCACCGTCGCTGCAACCACATGGTCGGAATACAAGAAGTATTTTGAAAAAGACGCCGCATTGGCCAGGCGCTTCCAGGTCGTGAAGGTGGAGGAGCCCAGCGAGCCGCAATGCATGGTCATGATGCGCGGCCTGGTGGCGTCTCTTGAAAAGCATCATCGGGTCCGTATCCTGGATGAAGCGGTCGCCGCCAGCGTGCGCCTCTCGCATCGCTACCTTGCCGGACGCCAGTTGCCCGACAAGGCAGTGAGCATTCTCGACACAGCCTGCGCGCGCCTCGCGCTCGGTCAGAGCTCGATACCGCCTGCAATTGAAGACCTGACACGGCAGATCGACGCACTCGATGTGGAGAAGAGGATCCTCGATCGCGAGGAGATTGTCGGCGCCGATCACCAGGAAAAGCTCGCCGAGATTGAGGCGCTGAGGGCCACAGCCGACGCCAAACTGAAGACCTTGCAGGAGCGCTGGGACAAAGAGCGCGAACTGGTGGGCAAGATTCGTGAAATCCGCGACAAGCTTGAGGCCGGCCACGCCAAAGAGGCAAAAGCAGCCGCAGCAAAAGAAGCGAAAGCAGAGGCGCCAAACGACGCGAAAGCTGAGGCGCCAAAGGATGCCGCAGCCGAGGCGCCAAAAGATGCAACTGCAGAGGCGCCCGTCGATTCGAAAGCCCTGCGGGCAGAACTGCAGACACTGGAGACGGAGCTTGGCGCGGTGCAAGGCGAGACCGGCCTGATCCAGGTGTGCGTGGATGCCCAGATTGTGGGCGAGGTGCTATCGGCGTGGACCGGTATCCCCGCCGGCAAAATGCTGAAGGACGAAATTGCGACAATCCTCGCGCTCCAGGAACACCTGGGCAAGCGGGTCATCGGGCAGGCGCATGCCATGGAGGTCATCGCACAGCGCGTTCAGACTTCGCGGGCTTCCCTCGACGATCCCAGCAAGCCGGTTGGCGTCTTCATGCTGGTGGGCCCCAGCGGCGTGGGCAAGACCGAGACCGCGCTGGCGCTGTCTGACCTGCTGTATGGCGGCGAGCACAACCTGATCACCATCAATATGTCCGAGTTCCAGGAGGCGCATACTGTTTCCACGCTGAAGGGCTCGCCTCCGGGGTATGTGGGCTACGGCGAAGGCGGCGTTCTGACGGAAGCGGTGCGGCGCCGGCCTTACTCCGTGGTCCTGCTGGATGAGGTTGAAAAGGCCCACCCCGACGTGCTGGAAATCTTCTTCCAGGTCTTCGACAAAGGCAACATGGAAGACGGGGAGGGCCGTTCGATCGACTTCAAGAACAACATCATCATCCTCACCACCAACGCCTGCACCGACGAGATGATGAAGCTGGTGGCCGATCCGGAGACGGCGCCCAGCCCGAAGGCGCTAATCGAGGCGCTCAAGCCGGCTCTGAACAAGATCTTCAAGCCCGCCTTTCTCGGACGCCTGGTCCTGATCCCGTACTACCCGATCCGCGACGAGGCCATGAAACAGATCATCCGGCTCAAGATGGGCAAGATTCAGCGAAGGCTGCAGGAGAATCACAAGGTGAAGCTGACCTACGACGACGCCTTCCTGAACGAGGTGGCCAACCGCTGCACGGAAGTCGAAAGCGGGGCTCGAAACGTGGACAACATCCTCACCAATACCCTGCTTCCGGATATTTCCCGTAAAATACTGGGCGGCATGGCGGAGGGAGAAAGGATGAGCGCTATTCACGTTGGGATCGGGGAGGACGGGGCGTTCGTCTACGCGTGACGCTCCCCCTAGGCTCCGGGGGGGACGGAATTGTGGGTGACGGCGAGGCGTGTCCAAAGAGGACAAATTCGACGGGCCCGGGGCCTGGCTTGTCTGGACCATCTCCTCGACGTCACAATCGTCGTAGTCTCGTGCAGAGCTGATGCACAGGAAAAGGTGCAAAAGCTCTGTAAGGGGAATGCTCATTCACTGGGGGAGATCATCATGGCAGGCTCAAATCCCAACGCTCCCACGGGAACCGATCCGCAAGCGGCATCGCCTTTGACACCGGGGCCCCTGGGGAAGAATGACGCCGCCGACCCGAATCTCAAGATTCCGGCGGGCGATACGCAGGGACCTGTCGGCGTCAACGACAAAGCGGCGGCCCAAGCGGGAACCCCCGCGGCTGCGCCGAAAACAGATGCGGATATCGAGGCTCTTGACCTTTCGGCCACAGCCAAGAAGGCGGCGTACGAATTGAAGCGACAGTACCCCGCAATTACCTTTACCAGCGGACGGCGGGACAAGGCCGAGCAGGCAAGCGCGATGGCCTCGAATGTGGTGCAGAACCGGACCTGGATACAGGAGACCTACTCGCAGAGCGCGGCGAGCAAGGCCTGCCAGAAATGGGTCGACGATAACAAGGACAAGAAAAAGCAAGCCGAGATCGCAGACGGCCTGAAGGGGGTGCTGGATGGCCTTACCGATGCGGAACTGGCCCAGTTGAGCAAGCATCTTTCGGGTGATGCATTCGATGTGCAGCCGGTAGACAAGGACGCCGACGGAATCAAGAAGGCGATTCGGGCTCTTCCCGGCCTGGGGAAGTTTCTCGAGAAAGAAGGAGGGTTGGTGAGATGGCACGCCCAGTTTTAAGCTCAGCACGGTTTTGGGCGGCCTCATTCCTGCTGGGGCTGTTATCCCTCGGCGGTCAATCGAGTTGGGCGCAGAGCCAGTCATCGCAGTGCTCTCCAGGCGACCTGGCAAACCTGCCGGCATCCCGTCAACACCAGGTTCGGGAGCTCGAACAGCGCGTGGAAGCAGGACCTTTCTACAGGAAGATGCTTCGCCAACTGGGAAAGCCGAACCGCTGCGACACAAAGTTGGATGGAGAGAACATTGCACTTTCGTATGTATTTCGAGATGATGCGCATCTGGACGCCCGGGTAAATTCCAGCATCGAATACTCGGAACAACGAGCCGAGTTTCTGGGCCTGAGCAGGGAAAAGGCGCTGGCGCTCCTGAAGAAGGGCGCATTGGACTCATTCGGTCGAGAGGGTTGCGGAATCGATTGGAACCAGCCGCAGGAGCAAACCCCGGGGGACACGGCGGGATCGCGCGCGACGGTGTTTCGAGGCGATTCCTGCAACTGCCAGGCGCGCATTGTCTACCGGGGCGACTCCGTGGTTGCGTTGGTATTGAGCAGCGCCTGCTAGTGGGGGACGAACGCATGTCAGGCCTGCCGCACGCACCGGGAAGCCGACGGATTGGGCGCGTTCCAGCGTTGCCGGGAAAGGGATAACCCAAGACCGATCCCTGTAAGCGCAATCGCCTGGATGAATGAGTGGTGGAGGCCGGAGAGACGTATTGACGCCGTGCTTTTAGCATGAAGGGATGAATTGACCGATCAGGCAATCCGTCCGAGACTTAGGAGGACTAAAATGCCCTACTCGCAAGAAGGCCGTCTCATCTCCCTGACCACGCCGCTGGGCGTGGATAAGCTGCTGCTTGCCGGCTTCACCGGCTATGAGGCCATCTCGCGCCTGTTCCGCTTCCATCTGGATCTGCTCAGCGAGGCTACCGACCCGGATACCCATCAGCCTGCCACGCCCATCGAGTTTTCCGACATCGTTGGCAAGAACGTCACCATCTCGGTAAACCAGTCGGACAACACTCCGCGCTACTTCAACGGGCTGGTCAGCCAGTTTGCCCAGAGCGGCGCCGACAACTTGTTTACCCATTACCAGATGGAGGTTGTTCCCTGGACGTGGGTGCTGACCCGCTATGCCGATTGCAGGATCTTCCACAACAAGACGGTCGGAGACATCATCAAGCAGGTATTTTCGGATCGGGGGTTTACCGATTTCAAGATCTCCCTGAATGGGTCCTACACGCCGCTTGAGTACACCGTCCAGTACCGCGAGACCGATTTCAACTTCATCTCCCGGCTGATGGAGCAGAACGGCATCTTCTACTTCTTCCAGCACGAGGATGGGAAGCATACGATGGTGATCGCCGACTCCTCAAGCATCCACGAGCCGTGCCCTGGGCAGGAGAGCGCCGGATACAACCTGGTGAGCGGGGGACTTGATGCGGACGATGTGATCAGCTCCTGGAACATCGAGCAGGAGTTGAAGAGCGGCAAATACACGCTAACCGACTATAACTTCAAAACGCCGTCGACCAACTTGACGGCCACGGAATCGACAATCGACACAGTGGGCGGAAATGCCGGCTTTGAACTCTTCGATTATCCCGGCGAATACACCGTCCGCGGCGACGGAACGGCGTTCGCCAAGCTTCGCATGCAGGAAGAGGAAGCTGGTCATCTTGTCGCCCATGGCTCCAGTGTTTGCCGCGCCTTTACCACCGGATACAAGTTCGACCTCGAGGACCACTACCAGGACTCGATGAACGCGTCGTACATCCTCACCGAGATTCACCACACCGGCCTGGTGGGCGGCACCTACAGCTCCAGCGGCGAGGGTGGGGAGGGGGGCGGCAAGGATAACTACTCCAACCACTTCACCTGCATCCCGGCGTCGGTCCCCTTCCGTCCCGCGCGCCTCACGCCCAAGCCCTTCGTGCAGGGGCCGCAAACCGCGAAGGTCGTGAACCAG
>JARLGE010000117.1 GCA_031296215.1 Occallatibacter sp. | reverse complement strand
TCAGAGATCAGGCGCTTCGGTCCAGTTACCAGGCCAGCGCGCGGCCGCGGCGCCATCGCCCTTGCGGACAGGATGATGGTAAGCGGCGCAAACTTTGCCGGCGAGGTTGTTTCTATCCGCGGACTGGGGCGGGCGGAGGTTAGCAAATACAGCATTGCATACGCGCAGGCATCCGGACCTTTACTGGATGCCGATCAACCCTCGGCGATGATGGGGAATGTGCCTTTTTAAGCTCTGTACGGGCCAGGGGGCGTGATCGCTTTAACTGAACGCGGGGATTGTTCTCAATCCTTGCTGGGGCGCCGGCGCGCTCAGAACATCCAGTTCGTTGAGCGGCGCCTCTAACAAAAAGGACTGACGGGCCGCCGAGAGATTGAGGATGACTCTGCAGCGATGGCGGATCTCCGTCACAGTGCCTTCAACTCCCGCAAAAACGCCGCAGCGAATCCTGACACTTGTGCCCACGCTGACGCCGAGATGAGGCCGGAGAACCATTCCGCTGGCCAGTGCGGTTTGAATCCTGTCCAATTCCTCGGAACTGACCATGTCCTTTTCACCTTCGCCCAGGAGTCTGAGCACGCCGGGAGTGGAGATTACGGAAATCCTGTCCTGAGGCGAGAAGCGGGTAAACACATACCCTGTGAAAAGAGGGCGCTCCGTGATCCGAGTTCGATCCGTCCACTGGACACGCTCGGAGTAAAGGGGCAGGTAGTGCTCGACCGAGCGCACGCCGAGGTGCTGTGCAACGCGCTTTTCGTGGTTCGAGCTGACGTGCAGTACATGCCATGGGCCGCCGTGCATGGGTTGCTCCAAGAGTGAACTGTGTCTGGGCTTACGCAGTGATCAAGTCGGCCACTGCAAGGACCGCGGGCCATTTGCTTGCGGCTTGTACGATGCCTCTCTGAGCATCCCGCAAACCGCTCCGCCCAAAAGGCCAGTCAGTCGTGCACACCGGGAGAACGCCCATCTTGCCCGGTGCCGCGGCGCCAAGGCGCAGCCTCAAGTCAACGCGCTCCCGGCTGCCTGGAAAGCTGCCGTTGCACAGAGAGTATTATAACCGAAAGCTCGACAGCGACGGGCACTCGAAGGCGCAGGCGGATGGGTCTTCACCGATCGATCAACCGCGCCTGCCGGCGAGTCATTGGAGCGTAGATTGGGACTTGGCCGCGCCGGCTCCGCGCCGGTCACCGTTGCGGGCCGTTTTGTGCGCACACCGGCCTCCAGGGGCGGGATGCCGCGCATGCCCTGTCCCTCGCGGTTCCTTATCCTACGTCTCTGCCCGCATGTTTTCGTGCGTTGAGTTCGTGCTTTCCCAGGTCTCAAAATCGAGACCTGGGGCACCCATGTTCGTACAAGATTAGGCGGTCAAAGACCTACTGCTTCCCCAGGCCGTCGCTCTTGTGGTAGTTGGGAAACGGCGGGATGGGGATGGGCGGGATGGGGTTGGCCTTGAGCTCGTCCAGCACCAGTTCGACGCCGGTTTCGAGCTGGCGATCATGGCCAGCGGCAAAGTCCTTGGGCAGCTCCTCGACGGGCACATCGGGGGCGATGCCGCGGTTCTCCACTTCCCACTCGCCGTGAAGGCCGTAGATGGCGTAGCGCGGCGCCATGACGTAGCCGCCGTCGAGCAGCGAGGGATAGCCGCCGATGCCCACCAGACCACCCCAGGTTCTGGTTCCCACCAATTTGCCGATGCCGGCCTTGCGGAAGTACCACGGCATGGCGTCGCCGCCGGAGCCGGAACTCTGGTTGATGAGCATCACCTTGGGTCCGAAGATGGCGCCCACGGGATCGTGGATCGGCTTGCCGTCGCGCTCGACGGCCCCTGCGAGCGGAAAGCGCTTGAGCACATCGACAACGTAGTCGGCGATGAAGCCGCCCTCGTTGTAGCGCTCGTCCAGCACCAGCGCTTGCTTGTCGAGCTGCGAGTAGAAGTAGCGGTTGAAGTTGGTGTAGCCGGAGCCGCCGGTGTTGGGCATGTACACATAGGCCACCTTGCCTCCGGAAAGCGCATCGACCTTGCGCCGGTTGGATTCAATCCAGTCCAGGTTGCGCAGGCCATCCTCGTCGGCGATCGGAACCACGGTGACGTCGCTCGCGTCCTTCCCTTCAGGGTTGTAAGCGATGTGCAGCGCGGTCTGCTTGCCGGCCGTGCCGTCGAAAAACTCGTAGAGATTGTCGGCGGCGTGCAACTCGCGGCCGTTGACGGCCAGCAGATATGCGCCCTCCCGGACATAGACGCCGGGCAGGGTGAGCGGCGAGGCCAGGCCAGGCGCCCAGTTCTGGCCGCCCAGGATCTTGGCGATGCGGTAGCGCCCGTTTTCGACTTTGAAGTCGGCGCCCAGCAAACCCGTCTTGGGAGCATTGTCGGGATGATCCGGCCCGCCGACAAACATGTGGCCGATGGTGATTTCGCCCAGCATCTCGGTGTTGAGATAGGTAAACTCCGAGCGCGAGCCGAGGCCATCGAGGAACGGCTTGTATTTGGCCTCGATTTTGGGAATGCTGAGGCCGTGGATGTTGGGATCGTAGAGGAAGTCGCGCTCGATGCGCCAGGTCTCGTGGTACATCTGCCGCCATTCGGCAGGGAGGTCGATGACGGTCTCAACGCCGCCCAGGTTGAGGGGCTTGCCGGGACCGCCGTCGCCCGGCTTCAGGTCGTCGGCGGAGCCGATGGTCCAACCGCCCTTGCGGGAGTAAAGGATCTTGGCGCCGTCCTGGGAAACGATGAAAGCGTCCACGTCGCTAAGCACGGTCTCGGGCGCGCGTTTCTCCAGCGTGAAGCGCCAGACGGCGCGAATGCCGGGACCGGGCCCTTCATTGGAGGAGCGGCCGACCGGGGAGCTTTCCGCCAGATAGAGGACCCCCGTCTTGCCGGTGGCGATGCTTGCATAGTTGCGCCCCGGAATCGGCAGCGCGAGGATGCGGTTGCCGATGTTCTCAAGATCGACGGTGACGACCACCGGCTTTTCCTTCTCCTTGTCGTCCTTGGCGTCGGACTTTCCAGCCTCTTTGTCCTTGTCGGCGGTCGTGGACTTCGCCTCCTCCTTGCCTGAGGATTTGTCGTCCTTTGCGTCTTTCTTTTGGTCGTCCGCGGGTTTCTTGGGCTCTTCTTTCTTCTCGTCCTTGGCCTTTTCGTCATCGCTTTCCGGGGGAACGGGCGAGGCGCCGTCCTTGGCCAGCACCACGACATAAGCGGCGCTGGATTGAGCGCGATCGAGCGAGGAGAGATCGATGCCGGCGTGGGAGGGCCCGTCGTCGGTGGAGGCCAGCAAGTAGAGGAATTTGCCGTTGCGGTCGAAGGCGGGGCTGAAGGCGTCGCTCATGCCGTCGGTCACCTGCGTCGACTTGCGGGTCTCAAGGGAATAGAGAAAGACGGCGCGCAACTGGTTGTCCAGGTCGCGGTGATAGGCGATCCACTTGGAATCGGGCGACCACGCCGGGCTGTTGTCGGGGCCGAAGCTGCCGAAGGTGCCCTTGTCGATGAGCACGGGCTTGCCCGAAGGCACATCCACATACCACAGGCGCAGGTGCTTGTCGGCATAGGCAATGTGCTTGGAGTCCGGCGACCAGGTGGGGCCGTAGAAAAAGCTGGGGTCGGGGCCGAGGTCGATCACGGTGGGCGGCTTGAAGCCGGTCTGGTCGTGCAGATAGAGCTGATATTCGCCGGAAGCGTCGGAGAAGTAAGCGATGGTCTTGCCGTCCGGCGACCAGGAGGGATCGCGTTCGGCCACGCCGGGGGTGCTGGTCAGATTACGGGTGTCTCCTTTTTCGGCAGGAACCGTGAAGATTTCGCCGTGGGCCTCAAAGACGGCGCGCGCGCCGCCGGGCGAAAGTGCGGCGTTGCGAATCTCGTCCGGGGTGAGAACGGCGCGGTGAGGCGCCAGATTGGACAGGTCGCCGTGGATCTGGATGGGGATGGTTTGGTCGCCGTTGCTCGAGGTGTCGACAAAATGAATGGAACCGAACTGCTCGTAAACCAGCCCGCCGGGACCAGCCTGGAGGGATTTCAGGTCATACCCCGAGTTCGGAACCACCGGGCTCACCTGCTTTGAGCCGGTGTCATAGCGGAACAACGAGACCGGGCCGTTGCGGTCGGAGAGGAAGTAGACCGAGCTGCCGGCCCAAACGGGATCGGAGTCGTTGGAGTTGTCGCGGGGCACCTTGACCAGGTCCAGAGTCCTGAGGTTGACGATCCAGATGGGGGTGGTCTGGCCTCCCACGTAACGCTTCCATGCCTCCTCCCATTTTGTGATCGGCTGGTAGGCCAGCGACTGGCCGTCGGGCGAAAAGGAGCCTTGAAAGCCGGTGGGCAGCGGCAGCGGCTCGGGAACTCCGGAGCCGTCGGCGTGGACGCGGAAGAGGCGTTCATAATGGCGATAGCTGGCGGCGCCGCTGATGATGAGGAGATCTTTGCTGTCGGGCGACCAGCCCGCCACGCGGCAGCCGGCCGGGTGCCAGGTGATGCGGCGCGGAATTCCGCCCGTGGCTGGGATCACGTATGCGTCAAAGCCGCCGTGCAAATGGGCGGTGTAGGCAATCTGCGTACCGTCTGGGGAGAAAAAGGGCCCCGCCATGACGGCGCCCACCGAGGTAAGCCGCTCGGCCTCGCCGCCGTGGCGGCTGACCGTCCAGATGTCGTCCGCGTAGCGGAAGGCGATCTTGTCCTGGCTCAGGGAAGGGCTGCGCAGCAGCAGCGGCGGCGCGGCGGCAGGGGCTTGGGCGGAAGCCAGAACGGGGAGAAGCACAGCAAGAGCAATCAGGGCTGACTGAAGCCTGGAGAGTTCGCGAGACATTGGGCCTCCGAAGAGAGATGGATTGAGTTCAGGGCAGGCGCTTCGGCCATCGGCATCGGGTCGGACCGAGCTGCAATGGAATGGTACGCCCTGAGGGTGCAAAAGTTCCAAGAGACTTCGATGCGCCAGCCCGCTATGGCCGCCGGACAAGACAAACCTTCGCGGAGTTGGACTCTCCAGGGCGTCCGGCCCTGACAGATCCTTGGTGCCCAGGAACCTGAATTTGGTGAAAGACATCGGGCAGGCGGCCGATACCGCGCACCACGGCCGGCAACTGAAGATGGTCATTTGCGGCACGATCGTGGATCTTTTTGGATGTCTTGGATGGGGAATGGTAGGCGAGGCGGGGATCGAACCCACAACCCCCGGCTTAGAAGGCCGGTGCTCTATCCAATTGAGCTACTCGCCCATGCTTTTTCATTGTAGCGTTGCGTGGGGGCAGAGCGCATCGGCAAATGCGGCCAGAGCGCCTTCAAGCGCGCCTTTGGCCTCGGCCAGGGTGGCGCCGCAGGCGGTGAGATACGCGGTGATGCCAAGGCTCAGGTGGTCCGGGGTGGTGAGGGCGCCGCGAACCACCAGATCGACGCGACAGCTACGCAGCGCAACCCGGCCGAACGAGCGGCACAGCTCTTTGCATGAGGCTTCGGTCCGATGCGGATCGGACCACTCGTCGCTGCTTCGGGGCAAAAGGTCGATGTAGCAGGACACCACGTGCGCCGAGCAGCCGGGCGGCGCATCCAGTTCATCGCAGTCGAATCCGTCCGGCTCCGGCGTCTCCCAGAGATCGCACTTGGAGGTCCAGACCGGCGAGTTCGGCGCGTTGAGTCTTTCGAGCGCCGCGGCCAGGCCAGGAAGCTGGGCCGCCTCAGGCAGGTCTCCGGCGCGCTCCGGGGTCAGGCGCAGGTCGACGAATCCCGGCCAACAGGCAGAGAGGACCGGCGAATCGCCGCCCACCTCAAACTCCCAGTCAGCTTCCATGCGCTTGCCCTCTGGCCGCCGCCAGAAACCGCATGACCATTGCTTCGGCCCAGTGGATCTCTTCGCCCGCATCGCGCCCGAGATAGGCGCAGTGGCCTCCGTGGCTGGTCTCCACAAAGGTGATGTGGGGGTTGGCCAGCAGCTTGGCACGCGTCTCCGGCAGCAGGCGGATGAAGGGGTCGTCCGCCGCCTGCAGAATGAAGGTGGGAACGGCGACGCGGTCGACCACGCGGGCGCTGGCGGCGCGGAAGTAATAGTCGTCGGCGTCACGAAAGCCGCAGTAGCGGGAGACAATCTTGTGATCGAACTGGCGAATGGAATGCACCGGCCCGATCTCCGCGGGAGGCACATACCTGGCTGGAAACAACTCCTGCTTGCGTGCGTAGCGAGCCTTCAACCCACGCAGAAAGTTCCACTCATACCCGCGGTTCAGGGGCTCGTGCAGGGCGTCGGCGCCGACCGCCAGATCGATGGCGGGGCAGACCGCGGCCACGGCGCACAAGGGCGCCTGGTTGCCCCATTCTCCGGCCAGCTTGAGCACCAGGTTGCCGCCCATCGAGTAGCCCACCAGCGCCACCCGTTCCAGCCCATATTGCCGCGTGTAGTGGCGCACCACGGCGCCCACATCGGCCGAGAGCCCGGAGTGATAAAGCGTTGGCGTCAGCGCATCCGTGCCGCCGCAGTTGCGCATGTTCATGCGGATGGCGTTGAAGCCGGCGTCCCAGGCGCGGGCGGTGATGCCCTGCATGTAGCGGGAGTTTGACGAGCCCTCCAGGCCGTGCACCAACACCAGCGTGAGCCGCCTGGCCCGCTCCGGCTCGGGCTGCCAGTGGCAATGGCAGAGCACGCGGCTGCCGTCGGCCGGGTCCACCTCGACGGTCTCCGCCACGCCGGCATCGTGCAAGGGCGGGCGGGGAAGGTAGTTGCCCACAATCGTCTGCAGGTGGCCGTTACTCAGGCCGCGATGCGCCTGAAAACGCGTAATCCACCCCGGCAGCCCAGTGGACTTCAACGCAAGCTCTTGGTGATCCTGGGTTTCACGCGTCACGAAGACTCGGCAATTTGACCAGATAGGTGCATGGCGTCCCCTGCGGCGAAGGCAAATTCGGACGCCTAGTGGGGATCGCACTGTTATCAGCGTAATGGAATCTGTAGCTTACAGACTCTGAAAGCACCAGATCAGCGAGATCTCCCAGGAATCGCACCCCCTAGCACAAACTAGCACAGAAATCGGTCTCCAGCTTGCAAGTCAGCCCGGAAAACGATGGTGCTGTAATCCGCCCTTCCCACAAACCTTGGAAAGCGATGAAGGTGATTTCCACCTTCCCACCGTCACGACAACGACGAGGATGAATTGAATTCCCTTAAAACCCCGCCGGTTTAGAGATACGCATTCTGAGGGCAAGGACAACCGGAGATCGATGAATCGCCCCGTTAGCCTGCCCCACCTGCTGCTTGCTCTTTCCTCCAAAGAACAAATACAACTCGGGAGATTTGCGGTGGTTGGGAAAGTCAACCCATGTCAGGGAATTGTCACCGCGATGGGGCTGGTCGGAGCGCTTTCAACCCCGGAATCGTCGACACTTGCAACGATGTAATCGTAGGTCTGCCCGGCCTGGACTGTGCTATCCGTGTATGTCGTTTGGGTATCGACCGACGAAGTCAAGAGTTGATACATAGAGCTGCCATCCGGTGCTCTGTAGACGTGATAGCCCGCTATCGGATCCGCAGAACCACTGGGCGCGTCCCAACCCAGGTTGACAGAGTATGCGGCCGCCGTGCCTGTGCCGGTCAGCGGGATCAGCACCGTACCGTTGACCGAAGAGTTGCTGGTGATGGTGAGCTGCCCCGTCGCCGTAACGGCGGTGGTTGGATCGAACTGCACACCGAGTGTCGCAGTCTGCCCCGGAGTCAACGTAGCCGAGAACGTGGACCCCGCCAGCGAGAAGCCGGTCCCCGTCACCGTTGCAGAGTTGACCGTCACAGACGCAGTGCCAGAGGATGTCAAGGTCACCGTCTGTGTTGCCAGTGTGTTCAATGCCACATCACCGAACCCCACGCTAGTGGCGTTCACGCTGAGCATTGGTGTGCCTGAATTAACCGTCAAAGTCACCGTCTGCGTCGCCGTGGTGTAGTCGGTGGAGTCGGTCGGCGTGAACGTAACTGATAAGGTGTCTGATCCCACAGCCAGGATGGCGCCTGCAGCGGGTGAATATACGAACGCTCCAGGGATCGTCGAGCTGGCATTGAGCTGGGTTGCGCTGAGCGCGGTTCCGTAGACGATGGCCGAGGGCGCAGCCCAGGTGACTGCAGGCGCGGCCTGGTTGACCGTCAACCCGACGGTGGCCTTGGCGGTGCTGTAGTCGGTCGCGTCCGTGGGCGTGAAGGTGACCGACAGCGTCTGCGATCCCGCCTTCAGCACGGTTCCCGCCGCCGGTGTGTAGGCGAAGGTTCCCGCCACGGTCGAGCTGGCATCGAGCTGGGTTGCGCTGAGCGCGGTTCCGTAG
>JARLGE010000116.1 GCA_031296215.1 Occallatibacter sp. | reverse complement strand
TCCACGCCGCGTCATGTTCATGGTCAAGGCCGGCGACACTGTCGATCAGATGATCGACCACGTACTCCCCTTTCTTGAAGCCGGCGACATCGTCATCGACGGCGGCAACTCGCTGTTCACCGATTCGAATCGCCGTACCAAGGATCTCGCAACAAGAGGCATTCTCTTCATCGGCACCGGCGTCTCCGGCGGCGAAGAGGGCGCGCGCTTCGGGCCCTCCATCATGCCGGGCGGCAACCCTGCGGCGTGGGCGCATGTGAAAGATATCTTCCAGTCCATTGCAGCCAAGGTCGAAGATGGAACGCCCTGCTGCGACTGGGTTGGCGAAGACGGCGCCGGACACTACGTGAAGATGGTGCACAACGGCATCGAGTACGGCGACATGCAGTTGATCTGCGAGGCATACGACCTTCTGCAGCGCGGCCTCGGACTCAGCGCCGATGAGTTGGGCCAGGTGTTCACGGACTGGAACCAGGGTGAGCTGGACAGTTATCTCATCGAGATTTCGAGCCATATTTTCGCCAAGCGCGACGAGGATGGGCAACCTATCGTCGATAAGATACTCGACACTGCGGGCCAGAAGGGCACGGGCAAGTGGACCGTTTTCAGTGCGCTCGATCTCGGCCAACCGGTAACGCTGATCGGCGAATCCGTCTTCGCCCGCTGCCTATCGGCGCTCAAGGAAGAGCGCGTCGCCGCATCCGCCATCCTCATGGGACCAACAGGCACGGCCGTCGAGAGCGACCGCATTGCCTTTATTGAAGACGTTCGTCGCGCGCTCTACTGCTCGAAGATCATTTCTTACGCGCAGGGCTACATGCTGCTGCGAGCCGCGGCTGCGGAAAACGGCTGGAACCTGAACATGGGCGGCATCGCGCTGATGTGGCGCGGCGGTTGCATCATTCGCAGCCGCTTCCTGGGCAAGATCAAAGAGGCTTTCGAGAAGAATCCCGGCCTCGACAGTCTTTTGCTCGACAGCTTTTTCTCCAGCGCCCTCAACCAATACCAGGCTTCCTGGCGCAAGGCACTCGTGCATGCGGTCCAGTCTGGCGTGCCCACTCCGGCCTTTTCTACGGCCCTGGCATTCTTTGACGGCTACCGCACCGCGCGTTTGCCCGCCAATCTTCTCCAGGCGCAGCGCGATTACTTCGGCGCACACACCTATGAGCGCATCGATCAGCCGCGGGGGCAGTTCTTCCACACCAACTGGACCGGCCGCGGCGGCCGTGTCTCATCGACAACCTATAACGTTTAACCGCTCACCGAGAGATGGCGCGCGCTTGGATCCTGCATGCAAGCTCTCCTGCCTTGTTCCAACGTCCACATCGGCCGCAATTGCCGTTCGCTGAAGTGATATAACTCGCTCCTGCAAAGGTCCACAACGATGCCATACAAAATGGAGAGCCGTTCCAAGCCGCTGGCGCCACGCTTCTCCTTCACCAACAAGGTAAGCGCGTCCAACAAGATTCCGCGGCAGATCAATCGCAACCTGATCTTCAATCAAATCCGCACGCGCCAGCCCATTTCGCGCGCCGATCTGGCCCGCATCTCCGGTTTGCAGCGCAGCACCGTGTCTCTGATTGTGGAAGGGCTCCTGGCGGAGCGATGGATTGTTGAAGGCTCCATGGGCCGCCTGCCTCGCGGGCGGCGGCCCACCTTTCTTAACGTGAATAGCCAGCGAGGCGTACTGGCGCTGGACATCCATCCATCGCAAACCACGTTGGCAGTAGCCGACCTGGGCGGGCAAATCATTGCTCAGGACCGGATTCCGCTCCCCGAGGATCCTCGCAAAGTAATCGCCGCCATCGTAAGCGCTATCCAGAGGATGATTTCCGCCAACACGGATCGCTCCTTCGACGGCATCGGCATCAGCCTTCCCGGCAGGCTGGTCCTTCCATCAGTTCCATCTAGTGGCAGACGCTTGCCCGCCGCTCAACCTATCTTTGCCCCCAACGTCCGCTGGCCCATCGCGCAAATCACGTCTCGCGTGGAACAGGCGACGGGCCTGCGCGTAGTTGCGGACAACGTGGCCAATGCATGCGCCTTGTCCGAGGTCTGGTTCGGCGACAGCGACGGCATGCATGACCTGGTCGTGGCCAACGTCTCAGAGGGTCTGGGAACCGGCATCTTCGCCAATGGACGCATTCTTCGCGGCGAAGGCGGGTCCGCGGGGGAATTCGGCCACGTGCAGATGGACCCCAATGGTTTGCCCTGCGGTTGCGGAAGCAGGGGATGCTGGGAGACGCTGGCCGCGAATCCCGCCGGCATGCGCTACTACAGTGAAGCGACTGGCAAGCCGTCACCTCCCTTCGATGAGCTTCTGCAGTTAGCGGCAGGAGGTGAGGTTGCAGCCACGCAGGCTGTGGAACGGATGTGCGCTGCCCTCGGCCACGGCATGCATATGATTGCTTCCGCGCTCGCACCTTCGGAGATCATCGTCGTGGGCGACATCACCACCATCTGGCATATTACCGGGCCGTTGATCGAGGCGGAGATGCGACGGCATCCATTGGCCGCAGTTCCGCGGATTCGACCCACACACGAAGGCAACAAGGCGCGGTTGCGCAGTGCTGTCGCCCTGGTGATGCATGAGACGCTGCTATGACGAAGTCCCCTCAGTTCTTGTTTACGCACTATCTACGAGGTTGCGTTCGCGATCACCGCGGATTGGAGACGCCATGCGAGCCTGCTTTCTCTTGAAGGTCCGGCCGGAGAGACTGGAAGAGTATAGAGCGCGCCACGCTCATGTCTGGCCGGAGATGCTCGAGGCGCTCAGCAGCACCGGCTGGCGCAATTACTCGCTGTTTTTGCGGCCCGATGGATTGCTGGTCGGCTATCTTGAGACCGAGGACTTCGATCGGGCCTGCGCAGGGATGAAGGACCATCCGGTAAACGCTCGATGGCAGGCGGAGATGGCTCCGTTTTTTGAAACGATGGGAGAAGATGCGCCGGATGATCGAATCTTCCCGCTGGAAGAAGTCTTTCATCTCGATTGAGACAAAGTACCGAAGTGCAGGAAGACGGGAGATAGCTCGAATGAAAACATTCAATTCCATGCGTCGTGACCTTCTGCGCACCGGCAGCCTTGGTGTGGCAGCCGCCGCCTTTCCCGCTGCAGGGTTAGGCGCTTCTGTTCAAGCCAGTGCCGCGACAATGGCTGCTCCGCCCATGGGCATCTTCGATGTGCGCGCGTACGGCGCAACGGGCGACGGCAAGACGCTGGACACCGCGGCCGTTAACCGCGCCATTGATGCCGCGGCCAGCGCTGGTGGGGGCGTGGTCGCTTTCCCGGCGGGCGTTTATCTCTGCTTTTCAATTCAACTCAAGAGCTATGTGCATCTCAACCTACTACAGGGAAGCGCCATCGTGGCCGCCGACTCGCCGCTTCCCGACGAGCAGACCGGCTATGGCGGCGGCGTGTACGATGCCGCCGAGCCAAACACGGCGTGGGACGCATACCAGGATTACGGCCATAATCACTGGCATAACTCCCTATTAAGGGGCGAAGATATCCATGATATAAGCATCGCCGGCCCAGGACTTATCTGGGGCAAAGGGCTATCTGACGGCCGGTCGAAGCGGGATCAGGGTGGTGTGTTTGTCGCCGAGCAGCCGGGCGTAGGCAACAAAGCCATCGCTCTCAAGAACTGCCACAACGTGGTCTTGCGCGACTTCTCCATTCTCAAGGGGGGGCACTTTGGCCTGCTGCTGACCGGCGTCGACAACCTGACGATCGACGATCTCAAGATCGACACCGACCGCGACGGCATGGATATCGATTGCTGCCAGAACGTGCGGGTTTCCAACTGCACCGTTAACTCGCCGTGGGACGACGGCATCTGCCCGAAGTCGAGTTATGCGCTGGGTTATGCGCGCCCTACACGCAATGTAACTATCTCTAACTGCTGGGTTACCGGCGACTATGAATTGGGCTCCGTGCTTGATGGGACGTTCAAACACTTTGCGGCGAATGCCCCGGCGTGGCGTACGGGGCGCATCAAGTGCGGCACCGAATCCAACGGCGGCTTTATCAACATCACGATCTCTAACTGCGTCTTTGAGGGCTGCCAAGGCTTTGCGCTGGAGACGGTCGACGGCGCGCTGATGGAAGACATTACCATCACCAACACCACCATGCGCAACCTGGTCTCGAGCCCCATCTTCATGCGTCTCGGCGCGCGTTTGCGCGGTCCGAAGGAAAGCACGAAGGTGGGCACGCTCAAACGCATCCTGATCAGCAATCTCACCTGCCACAACGCTCCGCAGGAGCTCAGCGCCATCCTGAGCGGCATACCGGGCTTTGCTATCGAGGACGTGAAGCTCTCCAACATTTATATCGAAACAGTGGGCGGAGCCGGGCCCGCGGCGGCGAAGATTGAGCCGCCAGAGAATGAGAACAAGTATCCCGAGCCGCGCATGTTCGGACCCACGCCTGCCTATGGCTTCTTCCTGCGCCACGTCCGCAACTTCGAGATGAGCCACGTGGAGATTGCTACAGCCGCCCCCGATGCGCGGCCGGCATTCTATCTTGCCGATGTCGAGCGGGCAGACTTCTTCGCGGTCACCGCGCCCCGCGGGGCAGACGGCGCTTTCGCGCTGCGTGGCGTGAAGGATCTGCGCATCGGATGGAGCCGTGCAGCGCAGGACGTTAGCTTGAGCACGGTCGACACCAAGAATTTGTAACCAGCACACAAGGTGGAGAAGAATTATGCCGATCCTCGGTAAGTATTCTATCGGCGTGGGCGACCGTTTCGCCCACCAGGCAGGCGCTCAATTGCAGGCCTGCCTTCTCGCCTCCAAAGCCGGCATCGAAGTGATTCCGGTTTGGAACAAATCCAATCGCGAGCACACGATCATTGGCTCCGAACCGGCCTCGGTGCGTGTGGCAGCCGATGCTGCGGTGAAGGAACTCGACTGGAAGCTTCCCTATTTCTGCGACGCCGACCACATCAACCTGTCCACCGTCGGCCGCTTTCTTCCCGCGTGCGACTTTTACACCATCGACGTGGCCGACGCCATCGGCAAACCCGCCGACGTCTCTTCGATCGACAGCTTTGTCCATCGCCACACGGAGTTGCCCGGCGCCGTGGCCATGGATGCATGCGCGCAAACCATCGAGATCACGCCGGCGTTGCTGCGCCGCACCGCGGCCAATTTTCTCTTCGCCGTTCAGGAGGCCGGTAAGATCTATCGCCGCATCGAGAATGCCAAGGGCAAAGATACTTTTATTCCGGAAATCTCGATGGACGAAACCGACTCGGCGCAATCTCCCGCCGAGTTGCTGATCATCCTCGCCGCCATTGCCGACGAGGGGATTCCCATCCAGACCATCGCTCCCAAGTTCAGCGGTCGCTTCAACAAGGGCGTCGATTACGTGGGCGACCCGGCACAATTCGCGCGCGAGATGGCGCTCGACATGGCCGCCATCCGGCACGCCGTCGACCGCTACGGGCTGCCCTCCAACCTCAAGCTCAGCGTGCACTCCGGCAGCGACAAGTTCTCGATCTATCCCGCCATTCATGCGTCGATGCAGCAGTTCTCAGCGGGAGTTCATCTGAAGACCGCGGGCACAACCTGGCTGGAAGAGGTCATCGGCCTGGCCGAAGCCGGCGGCGACGGCCTGGCGCTCGCCAAGGAAATCTACGCGGAGGCTTTTGCGCACTCCGCCGAACTCTGCGCGCCTTATGCAACCGTCATCGACATCGACTCCACGCAGTTGCCCGCGCCCGCGGAGGTTACCCGCTGGTCTTCCGCGCAGTTCACCGGGGCACTTCGCCACAATCCAAACTGGCCGGCTTATAACCCGAGTTTCCGCCAACTGCTTCACGTCGGGTTCAAAGTCGCAGCAAAGCTGGGCCCACGCTATCTCGATCTGCTCGAATTGAATCGGGAGATCATCGCGAAAAACGTAACCGAGAACCTTTACGCGCGCCACATTGCTCCCGTCTTTCTGGGGCATGCGCAGCCGCACGCACGCTGAGGCGGGATGATGGTCTTTGAAACGTGTGGGGCTTGCTCGCCGAGTCGTTTTCCGGCCGCAAAGGAAGCGGGTTTATTCATCGCTCATTCATCGGAATCAAGGCCGATCAAACTACAAATTGTTGGCTAAACCCGTGACCCTTTTGGCTCTCTCTCGATGCTTCATCTACACAAAACAGCCAGGCTGGAAGAGAATAGAGTTGGATGAGTTTTGAAAAGAGAAGGATTGAGCGCCATTGACAACGATGCAAATTGAGAGCCCCCGGTGGGCTGCCCAGGAATTTGAGCGGCTGGTTCTTGCGAGCCAACCGGAGGTTGCCGTCTTCGATTGCGATGGAACGCTGTGGAGCGGGGACTCGGGCTACGGCTTCATGGTCTGGACGCTGGAGCAGGGGCTGGTGTCGCGCTCGACCAGCGACTGGATCGACAACCGCTATCGCGCGTACCTGGCTGGCCAAGTGAGCGAACTGGACATCTGCGGCGAGATGGTGCAGATCTACGCCGGCCTGCGCGAGCAGGAGTTGCGCGCCGCCGCGGCGCAGTACGTGAAGGAGTTTGTGCTGCAGCGCGTGTTTCCGGAGATGGCCGCGCTGCTGGCCACCTTGCGCACGACTGGAGTCGAGCTTTGGGCGGTCAGCTCAACCAACCGTTGGGTGGTTGCCGAGGGTGTGCACGGGTTCGGGATTCCTGAGGAGCGCGTGCTGGCCGCGGAAGTGCGCGTGACCGACGGGCTGATCTCCAGCGAAATTGCCGCCGTTCCCACCGATGAGCTGAAGGCGGCGGCGCTTAAGCGGGCCGGGCGGCCGGCTCCGGACGCGGTCTTCGGCAACTCCATTCACGACCTGGCAATGCTGGAGATTGCGCGCTGCGCCTTCCCAGTCAACCCGTCTCCGGCGCTGCTCAAGGCGGCAGGGAAACACGGCTGGGGCCATTTCCGCCCACAGGCTGCCGAGGGATTTGATGCCGCTGTCGCCGGCGAGTGAAGGCGCAGGGCGAGCGGGCTGCAGTGCCCGGTTTGCGGTGCACCAAAGCAGGCACGGGCGGGTGGCTTCTGCATGTCTTTTGAAGCGTTTACACTAAAGATGTGTCTGAGACTCAAAGCGACGGCGCTATCCGAAGTCCCGGCCCTGCCCTGCGTTTTGTGGCGGCTGCGCTGATTGTGCGCGGCGGCGACGTGCTGGTCGGGCAGCGGCGTCCGGACCAGCCCATGGCTTCGCAGTGGGAGTTTCCCGGCGGCAAGATCGAGTCCGGCGAAAGCCCCGAGCAGGCGCTGGCACGGGAGCTGGAAGAAGAACTGGGCATTCACGCCGTCATCGGCCCGCGCGTCACGCACATCCGCCACAACTACCGCCATGGCGGCGCTGTGGACCTGGTGTTCTTTGCCGTGCACGAGTTCTCCGGCGAGATTCGCAACCGCATCTACCACGAGGTGCGCTGGGTGAAGCTCGAAGACCTGACC
>JARLGE010000115.1 GCA_031296215.1 Occallatibacter sp. | reverse complement strand
GTCGACCCCATCGAGATCGTCAAGACCTATGGCACCGACGCCGTCCGCTTCACCCTCGCCAGCATGGCCTCGCCCGGCACCGACATCGCCTTCAACATAGCGAGGACAGAAGGCTACCGCGCCTTCGCCAACAAAATCTGGAACGCCGCCCGCTTCCTCTTCATGAACGTAGACCGCGCCGCCGAACTCGGCATCACGGTCGATATGGCCGCGCTCGGTGCCATGCCTACGGCCGCCGCGCACGCCCCTCTCGAAGCCCGCTGGATCGTCGCCGAGCTGCACGCAACCGCCGCAAAGGTCAACCAGGCGCTTGAGAACTACCGCTTCGACGACGCGGCTAACCTCACCTATCAGTTCTTTTGGGGAAGTTTCTGCGATTGGTATCTGGAAATCGTCAAGCTCCGTCTCGATTTCTCCGAGACCGCCGACAAAGCCGCCACCAAAGCCGCGCTCACCACGTTGGTCAGCGTATTCGAAGCAGCCCTTCGCCTGCTCTCGCCCTTTATGCCCTTCATCACCGAAGAAATCTGGCACGCCCTCTACGATGGCAACCCGCCGGCCAAATCCATCGCGTTGGCGCAGTATCCGCAGCACCTCAAAGACGTGGACGAGGACGCCATATCTGACATGGTTGAATTGCAAAGCGTGATCGCCGAGATTCGCACTCTGCGCAAAGAGATCGGCGTAGAAGAGAAGGCCATCACACCCGTCGAAGTCCGCAACGCAACGCAGGGCGTCATCAGCGCGAACGGCGCGATAATCGAGCGCCTCGCCCGCGTCAGCGAAATCCGCTTTGTCAATGAAATCTCCGCCGGTCTTTCCAAGCATTCCACACCCAGCTTCGATGTCGCCGTGGTCTACGAGCGCACCGTCGACCTCCCCGCCGAACGCGACCGCCTCACCAAAGACATCGCCAAATACGAAAAAGGCGTCGCCGCCGCCGAGCGCCAACTGGGCAACGAAAGCTTTCTCGCCAAAGCACCGGAGCACATCGTCGAGGGTTTAAAAAAGCAGGAAGCCGAAACCCGCCTGCTGCTCGAAAAAGCCCGCGCCGCCCTCGCCGCCCTCCCCAAGGAACCCTAAGCAATGCCCTGCGTCTGCACCCAATGCCTTCAGCACGCGCGAACGCTTGGTCTGCCCGGCGCACCGCCCACCAAAGACGACCTCCAGAAAGCCTATCGCGAAGCGGCAAAACGCTGGCACCCCGATCGCTTCGAGAGCGATCCCGCCCAGCGCCCCGAAGCCGAAGAGCGTTTCAAGCGCGTTCAGGTCGCCTACCGCGAACTCGCCGAGCACCACGACCACCCCATCAACGAGCCTCCGCTCACCCTCTTTGCCAAGCCCGCCGACCCGCCGCCCTTCAGCTTTGACAACGCGCCCGGCTGCTTCATCGCGCCGCACTTCCCGGCCGACGTGGACCGCCTCATCCGCGAACACCTCGGCCCCGAACACACGCCGCTCGCCATCGTCGACCTCTCCAGGCCCGGCTCCCCGCCCGGCAGCTTCTCCCAGTTTCTCCTTCTCACCGGCCGTGCGGTCCTGCTCCGCCACCCACTCAACATCGTCTCGCTGCTCTGGTACACCGAGCTCGGCGAAGTCACCCTCTCTGACCGCCGCAGCAACGGCAATCTGACCCGCTGGCAGCAACTTGCAGACAGGTTTCTAGGCCCCCAGCCCAACTACACTCTGCATATCTTCCGCCGCAACGGAGCCCTCTTTTCCGCCCTGTCCGCCACCCCAGATGACAGCGTCAAGCGAGTCGTTTATAACTTTCTATTGCGCAAGAAGCACGAACCCTGAACCCTGACCCCTGAACCCTGAGCCCTCATTTATGGACTGGAAAAGCCAACGCATCGACGCATTGCTTGAGCAGGCCCTGGTGGAAGACCAGGCCGTCAAGGACTCGACCACCAACCTCACCATCGATCCCGATCTGCGCGCCAACGCCTCGATCGTTGCGCGCCAGGAGCTGGTGGTCTCCGGTCTGGGCGCGGTGCCGCGCATGCTTGAGATCTTCGCCCATCTCGACCCGCGCCCGCAGGCGCACACCCGCTTTGAAGTCATCAGCCATCCCGAGATGTTCGACGGGGTCCGCGCCCACCAGGGCCAGGTGCTGGCCGTCATCCGCGGCAACGCCCGCATGCTGCTCAGTTGCGAGCGCGTCATCCTCAACCTGATGCAGCACTTGAGCGGCATCGCCACGCTCACCCGCCGCTACGTCGACGCCATTGAGGGCGCCCACGCGCGCGTGCTCGACACCCGCAAAACCGTTCCCGGCCTCCGCATTCTTGAGAAATACGCCGTGCAGTGCGGCGGAGGCACCAACCACCGCATCGATCTGGCCTCCGGCATCCTCATCAAGAACAACCACATCGCTCTCGGCGGCGGCCTGCGCGCTGCCCTCACCCGCGCCCTCGAACACCGCAAGCATGGCCAGCGCATCCAGGTCGAAGTCCGCACTCAACAGGAGCTCGAGGAAGCCCTGGACACTGGCGCCGAGGCCATCCTGCTCGACAACATGAGCCCCGGCGAGGTGCGCCGCTCGGTCGAGCGCATCAAGCAGGCAACCGGCGGCCACGGAGCCGAGGACAGGGCGCACTGGATTCCCACCGAAGCCTCGGGCGGCATCACGCTCGAAAACATCCGCGCCTACGCCGAGACCGGCGTGGACTTCATCTCCGTCGGCGCCCTCACCCACTCGGCCCGTGCCGCCGACATCTCCATGACCATCGCCGCCGAGTGAGCCAGAGCGAAGCTCCGAGAAGTTCGCCGCTTTGAGATCGCACGACCTTACAGGTTGCGGAAAAGCGCATCCTGGCCGCGATGCATCGAGGCTTTGTAACAGGGCACGACTTTAGTCGTGCCGAAAGCGCGGCAAAATGAACCTGGGCTTTAGCCCCTGAGGGAATGTATCTTTTCACGCGCCACTCGCTCACGGATTCCTGGATGCTCTTCGATCTCCCGCAACTCGAAGCCTCTCTCGCCGGCGCCATCTACGCCGGCAAGCTCCACTTTGCCCCGGTCACAGAATCCACGAACACCGACGCACTGGCCGCTGCCCGCGCCGGAGCCCCGCACGGCTCCGTCTACTTTGCCGATGAGCAACTCGCCGGCCGCGGCCGCGGAGACCATGCCTGGCACTCAGTCTCCGGCGAAGGCCTCTACGTCAGCGTGCTGCTCCGTCCCGACCTCCCCGCCGCGCGCCTGCCGCTGTTGCCCCTGGCCGCCGGCCTCGCCGCCGCCAATGCCATTGCCGCAACCACCAGCCTCACCGTTGATCTCCGCTGGCCCAACGATCTGCTCATCGCCTCGCGCAAGGTCGGCGGCATCCTGGTGGAATCGCGAACCTCGTCCGAAGGTCTGCCCCACGCAGTGGTAGTTGGCATCGGCATCAACGTCCACCAACGCGCCTTCGCCGTCGATCTCGCCACTCCCGCCACTTCGCTGGATCTGGAATCCGGGGTCCCCAGCGATGCCCAAGGGGCGCCCACTTCGTCGCTGGGGTGGCAATCCGGCACATCCAACCCGCGCCAGCCCCTCCTTGTCGCCCTGCTAAAATCCTTGCAGCGCGAGGCGCTCGGACTGCTCGATCCCACGTCCATCGAATCCATCCCGCGCCGTGTGCAGGCGGCTTCCACCTGGGTCCGCGGCCGCAGTGTTCATGTCCACGGCCCGCAAGCCTGCACCGGAGTCACGGCCGGCCTCGACGAGAATGGATTCCTGCTGGTCGAGACAGAAACCGGCCTGGTCACCGTGCAAACCGGCGGCCTGCGCGCTGCAAATGAAGGTTAGGAACACATGCTGCTAGCCCTCGATGTCGGCAACACCAATACCAAGCTCGGCCTTTACTCGCTCGACGCCGAGCCCCCGGCGCTGGCCGCCCACTGGCGTCTCACCACCCACCGCACCCAAACCGTCGACGAGTACGGCGCGCTGTTCATCAATCTCTTCCGCATGAAGGGCATCGACCCCGCTCAGGTCAAGCACATCATCATCTCGTCGGTGGTGCCGCCGGTCGAAACCACGCTGCGCCAGATGTGCGAAGCCTACTTCCACATCGACCCGCTCTTCGTCGAACCCGGCATCAAGACCGGCATGCCGGTGCTGGTCGATAATCCCACCGAACTCGGCGCAGATCGCTTGTGCGACTCCATCGCCGCCTTTGAAAAGTACGGCGGCCCGTGCATCGTGGTCGACTTCGGCACGGCGACAAAATTCGAGGTCATCTCCGCCCGCGGCGAGTATCTCGGCGGAGCCATCGCCCCCGGCCTCGGCCTCAGCGCGGAAGCCCTTTTCTCCCGCGCCGCGCGCCTCAGCCGCGTCGACATCAAGCGCCCCGCCAAGGTCATCGGCACCAACACCATCGGCCACCTCCAGACCGGCCTCTACTACGGCTACATCGGCCTGGTCGACGGCATCCTCGACCGCATCGTCGCCGAGCTCGCCACCGCCGAACCCGTTCAGAAGCCGCGCATCATCGCCAGCGGCATCATGGCCCACATGATCGCCCCCGACTCGCGCCACATCGCCGAGATCGACGACATGCTCACCCTCGACGGCCTGCGCATCCTCTTCGACCGCAACCGCACCCCGCGGCCGCGCAGCCGCCCGCATTAAGAAGCAAGCCGTGCTCAACTACTTCAACTACTTCACCGAGATCGAAGAGCGCTTCCAGCAGAGGCGCGGCGCGCTGCTCTTGCTCTCCACGCTCGACTGGGCGCTGATCGAAACCTGGCGCGAGGCCGGCATCCCGCTCGAAGCTGCCCTGCGCGGCGTCGATGCGGCCTTCGACAAATACGAAGCGCGCCAGAGGAAAGCCCGCATGCGCCGCATCAACGGCCTGGCCTGGTGCGCGCAGGCGGTGATGGAAGCCGCCGAAGAGCTCCGCGAAGCCGCCGCCGGAACAGCCGCTCCCAAATCGGACGCAGCAGAGGCGCGAGAGTCCGGCTTCGAGCACCAGCGCGTGGCTGCCCATCTTGAGGCCGCTGCAACGGCGCTGGACGCTGCCACCGTCGCGCCCGAGGCTTGCACCTCAACCGCAACGCGCCTGCGCGAACTAGCCGCGGCCGTGCGCGGAGATACCAACGCTTCAGCGCAGGACAAAGAGGCCGCGAAGGACCTGGAATCCCTCGAACGCACCCTCACCGTCCTTGAAGGGAAGCTCTTTACCGCGCTCAACGCCGCTGCTCCGGAGGACCTGCTCGTGCGCCTCAAAGAGCACGCCGACCGCGAGCTTGCCCCGTATCGAAGCCGCATGGCAGCAGCGCAGATTCGTCAGGTGAAGCAGCAATTCGAGCAGAAGCAGTTGCTGGTCCACTACAACCTGCCGCGCCTCAGCCTGTTCTACATGAGCCAGCAATGAAGAGCCGCAAACCCCAACCCGCGCCTTTGCCCGGCCAGCCTGAAGCCCAGGGTGCCCCATCCTTGCGCGTGTCTTCCGGCGCAAGGGTGGGAGACCACGAATCCTCTCCGGCCGGAAACAACGAAGT
>JARLGE010000114.1 GCA_031296215.1 Occallatibacter sp. | reverse complement strand
GGGCGTTGAAGCAAAGCCGTTCACCGCCTGGCCACCGACCGCATACTCCGCGCCGCTCGAGTCGCAGCCGGCCGAGCCGCTGTCGCCGGTGGAAACCATGACCGTAATGCCCTGCGCCGCCGCCTGTTCCCAGAGGGAATTGAGAAAGGTGTTGAAGCTGGTCAGGCTTGCTTCGCAGTTGCCGAAGCTCAGGCTCATGACCGGCGCAATGTTGGCGTAGACGGCGTGCTCCATGGCCAGCGTGAGGCCGTCTTCGAGGGCCGTGGTCGCGGCGATCACCAGGTCGATGGTGGCCTTCGGCGCCACCGCGCCGGACCACTCCACATCCAGGTAAGCCTCCACTGAAGCGCCGTTCGGGCCGGATGGGTTATTGATTCCATCCACCCCCGGATCGTTGCCGTCGATGATCACCTGGGGCGGATTGGCGGGAAGGCCGAAGAGGCTGCGGAAGTTGTTGACCGTCTCGATATTGATGTTGGCTTCGTTGATGATGGCGATGGTCTGGCCCGTGCCGTCGATGTTCGCCGTGTAGAGCGGGTTCAGGTCGTATTGAACGGCATAGTCCTGCGGCGCGAGGACAAAGTTATAGCTGTTATTGCCGCCGATGGTCCATTCCGGCGTGGCGTGGTCGGTCTTCGGGTCGTAGCGCGCCTTGCCCAGGTACTTCAGATAGCTTTTGGCGGGGAAGTTATTGAGCGAAACGAATCCGCCCACCACCTCGGCCAGGGCCGCTGGAATCTGCGGATCGGCGGCGTTGGCGAAATGGGTCTCGCCGTTCACTGAATACTTGTGAATCGCGGCGTGGAAGGCCGAGCGGAACTGCTTCACGTTGCCGGCAAACTCGATGGTCTGGCGGCCGGGATTGACCTTGGCCACGGTGAACCCGTGACCCGAGAGCCATGTCTCGACGGCGGCGATGTCCTGGTCCGACGGACCAAACTGCTTGCCGAACTCGTCCGGCGTCAGCCACTTGTGGAAGCTGGGATGGCCCGGCGTGTGCAGGTCGGCAATCGTCTGCCGGAGCGCCGTCTCCTGGGCGCTGCCGCGCTTCAGCACCAGGTGCATCCGCTCCAGTTGCATCTCGTCCGGGGCCGCGCCGCGATCGTTTCTCGCGTTCGCCAGCGGATGCACCGTGCTCTTGATGGTGACCAGTTGCCTCTCGTCGATGGGGTTGACTATCCGCGAAGCCGGCCCCGCCTGCTGCGCAATCCCTGTTGTTGAAACGAGGAATGCAACGGACAAAACACTGAAGGGGAGTGCGCGCATGGGAGGCTACCTGGCCCTTTCTCCCGCGAAACCCCTACAGAACAAACAGCGGCTTCCGGTTGCAATCAAAAATAACATGCCAGCCTGCTCCTGTTTGATTTTTCAGATGAGAACAGGCCAGGATGACAGAACTGTCATCCTGCGGCAGTTTGCTGGTGGAGTCGAGAGGCAATCTCTGCCCGGATCGGAAGAAGACCAGACGCGGAAATCGCGCTTTATGAAGAACCCTCACTGCGGGTTTCTGCGCTGAACTGCGGCTGTCCTCCAAAACAAGCAGGAAGTGAGAACCGGAGGGGCGGAGCCAAGGGCTCATCCCGACGGGAAAAATGGGAGAAAGCAGCCTGATTAGTCGAGCCCGCGCCAGGAAAGTCGACCCGCGCAAGGCCGCCAGCGGAACCTCACCGGCCACCGGCCGCCAAAAAAACGCCGATGGGGTCTTCAGTGAAAGGCCCCACCGGCGATTCTCCTGGCAGCTTGAGGCGGCATAACCCCGCAGCCGAACCAACCACTGAAAGCTCACTACCGGTTCAGTGCTTCACCGGCAGCACGATCGCCTGCTCCAGCTTGATCTTCCCCTCCAGTTGCGGATCAGCCGAGGAACGGCTCACGTGGACGGTGAAGCTGCCCGCGTCGGCGTGCCAGGCGGCGGCCTTCTCGTCGTACCAGGTGAAGCTCCGCGCATCGAGCGGCACTGTCACGTGCCGCGTCTGGCCCGGATCGAGCACGACGCGGGCAAAGCCCTTCAGCTCCTGCGGCGGACGCGGAACCTGCGGATGTTCCTCGCTGACGTAGACCTGAGCCACATCTGCACCGGCGCGCGTCCCGTTGTTGGTCACGTCGAAACTGACGGCGTAGGTGCCTGCGCCCGTTCCCGCCTGAATAGCCAGGCCGGAGTACTTGAAGCTGGTGTAGGAGAGCCCGTAGCCGAATGGGAACAGCGGCTTCACGCCGTTATGCTCGTAGCCGCGATAGCCCACAAACACGTCGTCCCGGTAGGGAATCTTCAGCGTTCCCGGCGTGGGGTAGTAGTACGGATAGGAGGGGTTGTCGTTGAGGCTGCGCTCCCAGCTGATGGGCAGGCGGCCGGAGGGGTTGACGTCGCCGAAGACCACCTCGGCCAGCGCCGTGCCGCCCTCCTGGCCGGGGTACCAGTTCTCGAGCAGCGCCGCCACATTGTCGATCCAGCGCGACGCATCGACGCTGCCGCCGGAGGTGACGGTGACAATGGTGTTGGGGTTGGCCGCGGCGATCTTGGCGATCAGCTCATCCTGCCCCGGAGGCAGTTGAAACTCGCGATCCGCCCCCTCGGTTTCGATGTCCGCGTTGTAGCCCACGGCCACAATCACCGCGTCGGCCTTCTTTGCGATGTCGATGGCCGACTGGTTGACCAGCGTGCCTTCGAGAGCAATGCCAACTTTGAGCGCCGTCCCGGTGAATGGCGCCGAGCCGAGCATCTCGATTACGACTTTGTGCGGCCCTGGTGTCAATGGCAGGTCGATCTGAGCCATAGCCGACTTGGGAACCTCCGCGTGGTCGATCACGATCTTGTCGTCGACCTTGAACCGGTATTGTCCCTGATCGTCCACAAAGATCAGGTAGTTGCCGGGACCGCGGGCAAAGTAATAGCCGGTCCAGCGCTCGAATCGCGGCGGGCCGCCGCCGCCCATGAACATGGCCATCTGCTCCGCGGTAATCGAATTGATCAGCTCGGCCAGGTCCGGGCTGTCCAGAATGTTCTGCCCGGTGTTGGCTGTCATCTCGGTCCGCGTGGCCACCGGCTTGCCCTCGAACTTGTCGTTGTCGAAGGTGTCCACGGTGAGGCCGGGGACGAACTTGTCCGGAGCCAGCATGAACCCGGAGCGCATGGCCAGAACAGAAAGATTGGGAACGCCGCGATCGTAGAGCACATTGCCATTCAGGCCCAGCCGGTCGCTGAGGCCCTTGAGCGCGCTCACGTCGGAGAAGGTGGGAACCTGGCCGCTGCCGCCCGCCGTCGGAATAGCCGGAAAAGCATCCGGCCCGATCACCGCAATGGTCTTCACCTTCGCCGGGTCGAGCGGCAGCAGGTTACCCTGATTTTTCAGGAGCACGATGCCCTCGCGCGCGCCTTGCAGGGCCGCCACCCGCCCCTGCTGGTTGTAGCGCGGAATCGAGTTGTCCAGCGGGTCATGGTCGATCCATCCGAAGCGGTAGGCGTTGCGCAGAATGCGGCGAATCTTGTCGTCGATCGTCGGCTCCTTGACCTTGCCCTCCTTGACCGCCGGCAGCAGCGCCTTGGCGTTCATATAGGTGCCGAAGGGCATCTCCAGGTCGAGGCCCGCGTTGGCCGCGGCCACGCCGTCGTGGGTCGCCGTCCAGTCCGACATCATTACCCCGTCGAAGCCCCACTGCTGCTTGGCGATCTCCACGTTCAGGTGGTAGTTCTGCGTGGCGTGCTCGCCATTCAGGAAGTTGTAGCTGTCCATCAGGGAGCCCACGTGGGCCTTCTTCACCGCGGCTTCGAAGGCAGGCAGATAAATCTCGCGCAGCGCCCGCTCGCTGACCACCGAATCCGAGGTGAAGCGGAAGTACTCCGAGTTGTTGGCCGCATAGTGCTTGATGGTGGCGCTCACGCCCTGGGATTGAACGCCATCGATGTAGCCCACGGCTGTTTCTCCGGCCAGAAATGGGTCTTCGCCGAAGTACTCGAAGTTGCGCCCGTTCATGGGAGCTCGATAGATGTTTACCCCAGGGCCAAGCAGGTAACTGGCGCCGCGCGAACGGGCGTCGCGGCCGATCTGGGCGCCGATCTGTAAGGCGAGATCGCGATCCCAACTGGCGGCCAGGCCAATGCCCGCCGCGTAGGCCGTCGAGGGCGGAGGAATGTGCGCGCCCACCGGCCCGTCGCTCATGCGGAAGGCCGGAATGCCCAGCCGGACCAGGGGCGTCGAGGCCATCATGCTGGACCCCGAAAGCATCTGGATTTTCTCCTCGAGCGTCATCTTGGCGATGGTGTCGTTGATCTTCTTTTCGTCGTCCGCCGTCTGCGCCCGGCTCGCCAGCCCGCCCAACCAAACGAAAAAAACCACAACCAGCGCCAGGAAAGTGCGCCGCGTCCCTCTGCCTTGCCATTGTTGCTGCATGCTGCCTCCTGAATGTCGAACCCGCCAATTCTAAAACAGCGCCTTGGTTCCGGTCAGTGACGCGCCCTGACCTGGGCGCCCGCCCAGCCCGGCATACGCCCGACCAACCACCATCGGAAGATTTGTCTAGGCTCCACTTGCCTGGGACGAGTGGCAATGCTGTCGAGCCGAAGGGGAAATGTTTGTTAGCGACTCTAACCCCATTTGCAATAGACAACTCGTCTCTCTATCGAATACGATAGTGCCGTCTGAGGGGGTCGCTTCCCCGGCCCCAGATAGCTGAAAGGCGTCTCCCATGCCGCACTCCGATTCCGCTCTCTTCGATCATGTAATGGAGGCCCTCGACGCCTTCCAGATCGAGATTCCTTCCTGGGGCTTCGCCAACACCGGCACCCGCTTCGGCAAATTTGTCCAGGCAGCCGCCGCCTCTACGCTGGAAGAGAAGTTTGCCGACGCAGCCGAGGTCAACCGCCTGACCGGTGTCACCCCTACGATTGCCCTGCATGTCCTGTGGGATCTGCCCGACGGCATCGACGACATCCCGGAACTGAAGCGGCTGGAGCAGCGCTACGGCGTCAAGGCCGGCTCCATCAATCCCAACCTTTTTCAGGATCAGGAGTACAAATTCGGATCGCTCTGCAATCCCGATCCGGCCATCCGCCGCCAGGCCCTGGAGCACGTGCTCAATTCGATCGAAATCGCCAAACAAACCGGCTCCCGCGACATCTCTCTCTGGCTTCCGGACGGCTCCAACTACCCAGGCTCACAGAGCATAAGAGCCCGCATCGCCTGGCTCGAAGAGGCCCTGCACGCAGCCCACGACGCTCTCGCTCCCGACCAGCGCCTGCTCATCGAGTACAAGCCCTTCGAGCCGGCCTTCTACCACACCGACATCGCCGACTGGGGCATGGCGTCGCACCTGGCGCGGGCCGCCGGCCCCCAGGCCCGCGTGCTGGTCGACACCGGTCACCACTACTCGGCGCAGAACATCGAGCAGATTGTCGCCTGGCTGCTGCACACCGGGCAGTTGGGCGGATTCCACTTCAACGACCGCCGCTACGCCGATGACGATCTCACGCTCGGTTCCATTGACCCCTACCAGATCTTTCGCATCTTCCATGAACTGCAATGCGCTCAGTCCGACGGTCTGGCCTCCGCGGGGGTCGCGTACATGATTGATCAGAGCCACAACCTGAAAGGCAAGATCGAAGCCACCGTGCAAACTGTCGTCACCGCGCAGGAGCTTTGGCTGAAGGCGGCGCTCATCGATCGCGAGGAGTTGACGCGGCAGCAGCAGTCCTGCGGCATTGTGGCCGCCGAAGAGCTGTTCCGCGGCGCATTCTGGACCGACGTCCGCCCCCTGGCCGCAGCCTGGCGTGAGCGTCGTGGCCTGGCCGCCTCCCCCCTCGCCGCCCTGCGCGAAGGCGGGTACGTCGAGCGCATCGCCCTGCAACGCGGAGGCCGGGCTTCCGCCGTCAGCAGCTACGCCTGAGAGGGTTTATGCTGGTTGCAACCTGAGTCCCAGAGTGTAGTTACCACGGAGACCACCAGTTGCCCAAGGTAAAAATCAAGCGCCTCTACCTGATTCCCATCCTCTCCAAGGCCCTCGACGTAATCGAGCTGCTGGAGGAGAATCAGGCGCCGGTGTCTCTGGAGGATGTTTTCCAGAAGACCCGCATCTCAAAGACCAGCGTCTACCGCATCCTCAAGACCTTGGTCCATCGCGGCTATGTAGCGCAGGCGCAGAACGGACTCTACCGGCTGGTTTCGCGGCCCCGCCGCCTGCGCTTCGGTCTGAGCGTGCAGAGCGCGGAGCTGCCGTTCTCAGTCGCCGTGGCCGCAAGCGTAACCGCCGCCGCGGCAGCCGCCGGCGTCGAGTTGCTGGTCCTGGACAACCGCTACGACTCTGCGGTGGCCATCCGCAACGCCGAGGAGTTCGTGGCCAAGCGCGTGGACCTTGTCCTCGGGTTCCAGGCGGAAGAGGCCGCCGCGCCGCGCGTAGCCCACATTTTCAAGCAAGCCGACATCCCCCTGGTAGCCGTCGATGTTCCCCATCCCAACGCCACGTACTTCGGTGTGGACAATTTTGAGTGCGGCCTGGAAGCCGGCTCCCTTCTGGCTCAACACGCCCAGCGCAGGTGGAAGGGCACTGTCAACTGGGTGCTGGGGGTGGGCATGGCCGAGGCCGGGAGCTTCGTCCAGGGCCGCATCCTGGGTGCCTTCGACGGAATACGCGAGCGCAGCCGGGAGATCCCCGCCGACCGCTTCGTGCGGCTCGAAGGCAGCGGCATGAGGCTGCCCAGCCAGCTCGCCGTGACCGAGTTTCTTTCCAAATCCGGAACCGGAGGAAACATCCTTGTAGCCGCGGCCAACGACACCAGCGCCCTGGGCGTGCTGGACGCCGCCCGCCAGGCTGGCCGCGAATCTGACTTCGCCATCGTCGGACAGGACTGCATTCCCGAGGCCCTGGAAGAGATGCGCTCGGGCAAGAGCGCCCTCATCGGCAGCATCTCGCACGAAGTGGAGACCTACGGCCCGCGCCTCATCCAGCTTGGCATTTCCCTGCTGCGCGGCTACACCGTCCCGCCCTACAACTACGTCCGGCACAGAGCGGTCACGGCCGAAACCCTGGGCGCGGAGGCCGAAAGCTAGAGACCGCGCGATATTTGCGATACGATCTTCCAGGATTGAATCGTCAATTGCGATCCTTATTAGAAATCGCTTTCCTATTGCATTTTGAGTGTTATCCTGTCTACGCTGCAGGAATTCCCCGTAAAGTGGTATCTATGACCCTATCCGCTTCCCCCTCCGCTACACTCAAGTTCCTTGAAGACCGCTGGGACCCGGCAGTCGCCGCTGTTCTCGACGGACCGGAACAGCTCCGTTACCGCTCCAACTTGCTCGGCTCGGACCTGCGCATCACCAACTTTGCCGGTGGCAACACCAGTTCCAAAGTCACGGAGATAGATCCGCTCACCGGCGAGCCGGTCGAGGTGCTGTGGGTCAAGGGCTCTGGCGGCGACCTGGGCAGCATGAAACGCGCGGGGCTGGCCACTCTTTATCAGGAGAAGTTTCTGGCTCTGGAGCGCAGTTACAAGGGCGTGGAGCACGAGGACGACATGGTAGCCATGTACCCCCTGTGCACCTTCCGCAACAACCCCGTAGCCGCCTCCATCGACACGCCGCTGCACGGCTTTCTTCCCTTCCTCCACGTCGACCATCTCCACCCCGACTGGGCCATCGCGTTGGCCGCATCGGCCAACGGCAAAACCAAAATGGAGGAATTCAACCGCGAGTTCAACCATTCGCTGGTCTGGATTCCCTGGCAGCGTCCCGGCTTTGAGCTGGGCCTGATGCTGCGCCAGGCGGTCGGCGACAATCCCGGCTGCGACGGCATCGTACTGGGCGGCCACGGCCTGTTCACCTGGGGCGACACGCAGCGCGAATGCTACCTCAACACCATCACGGTCATCGACCAGATCGGCCAGTTTATCGAACGCCACGGCATCGCGAAGGGTCCCGCGCGGTTCGGGGGACTGGCTATATCCGCCCGTGGACACCGACCGCATCTCGCCGTCCAGATCGCGCCCTACCTGCGCGGACGCGTCAGCGCGCACAGCCGTTACATCGCCAGCTTTACCGACGCGCCCGACGTGCTTCAATTCGTCAACTCCGTCCACGCTCGCGATCTGGCCTTCCTCGGCACCAGTTGCCCCGACCACTTCATCCGCACCAAAATCCGTCCGCTGTTTGTTCCCTGGGCCGCGGACGCCGACCTCGCTGCCCTCAAGCGGCAGATCGAGGTTTCGCTGATTGAATACCGCCAGCAATACCGCGACTACTATCACGGGTTCGCCATGCCCGATTCTCCCGCCCTGCGCGACACCAGCCCCACGGTCGTGCTCATCCAGGGCCTGGGCATGTTCAGCTTCGGCAAGAACAAGACCGAGGCGCGGATCGTCGGCGAGTTCTATACCAACGCCATCCACGTCATGGAGGGCGCGACGTTGTTGGCCGAGGGGAATGTCACCGGAACGCTCCCCCAATGCGGCCCGGCCAATGCCCCGGCCAGCTTCAAGGTCTTCTCCAACTACGTCGCCCTTCCGCCCATCGAGGCCTTCCGCATCGAATACTGGGCGATGGAAGAGGCCAAAATCCGCCGTCAGCCGCCGGAGAAGGAGCTCAGCCGCCGCATCGCTTTGGTCGTGGGCGGAGGCAGCGGCATCGGCCGCGAAGTTGCCCACCTGGCCGCCGCGCGCGGCGCGCACGTGGTGGTTGCCGATCGTGACGAAGCCGCGGCCGCCCGCGTCGCCGCCGAGCTGAAGTCCGCTACCTCCGGCGAGTTCATTGCCGTCACCACGGTTGACATCCGCAGCCGCGAAGCCATCGCCAGCGCCATCAACGCAACCGTCGCGGCGTTCGGCGGCCTCGACATGCTCATCAACACCGCGGCCATGTTCCCGCCCTCGACCGCAGGCAAGATTCCCGACGCCCTCTGGGCCACCACGCTCGACATCAACGTAACCGCCAACTACCTGCTCGCCGACCAAGCCGCAAAAGTCTTCAAGGAGCAGGCGCTCGACGGGTCCATCGTGCTCACCAGTTCCGCCAACGCCGTTGTCTCCAAGCACGGCAGCGAGGCCTACGATGTGAGCAAGGCCGCTGTCTCCCACCTGGTCCGCGAACTTGCCGTGGCCCTGGCGCCATGTGTACGCGTCAACGGCATCAGCCCTGCCACCGTCGTGAAGGGATCGATGATGTTTCCCGGCGACCGCGTCAAAGCCTCTCTCGCCAAATACAGAATTCCTTTTGACGAATCGCTCTCCGACGACGAGCTGCGCAACCTGCTCGCCACCTACTATGCCAAACGCACACTGACCCACCAACCAATCGAACCCTCGGACTGCGCCGAGGCCATTCTCTTTTTGGGCAGCCCGCGTTCCCGTTGCACCACCGGCCACCTGATTCCCGTCGACGGCGGCCTCACCGAGGCGTTCCTGCGATAAACTCCAGGAGGGGTTCAACCGCCTCTATGCAAGAACCCGCACGCATCGCCATCGACCTGGGCGCTGAGAGCTGTCGCGTCTCATTGCTGCGCTGGCTCGATGGCCAAGCGGCCGTCGAAGTCGTCCATCGAATTCCCAACGGCCCCGTTCATCGCGCCAAGCATATGCACTGGCCCCTCAAGGCCATCCTTGCCGGCCTGGAAGAAGGCCTGCGCAAAGCCGCCCACATTGCCACCGAGGGCGTCGCCTCCATCGCCGTCGACAGTTGGAGTGTGGACTATGTGCGCCTGGCCCACAATGGCCGTCCCCTGCGTCCGCCCTTCTGCTATCGCGACCCCCGCACCGAATCCGTCAAAGAGGCCACGGACAAGATCATCCCGCCCGCCGAACTCTTCGCGCGCACCGGCGCACTGCCCCATCGCATCAACACCCTCTACCAGTTGCTCGCCGATCAGGCCGCCGGCATCGATCCCAGCGCTCCCTGGGTGATGCTGCCCGAATATGTGCTCCACTGGCTCGGCGGACGCCGCGTCGGCGAGCACACCAACGCCAGTCACACCGGCCTGGTCGATCTCAAGACCGGCGACTGGGATGCAGAACTGTTTCGCCTGCTCGGCCTCTCCATCGACGCTGCGCCGCCCATCGTCCGTGCCGGCGTCAATCTCGGCAGGCTTCAGGGCCCCCTGGCCGCGCTCAAGGCCTTCCGGCACACTCAGCTAATCGCTCCCGCCTGCCACGATACCGCCTCGGCCATCGCCGGCATTCCTTCCAGCCTCGACGCCGCGCTCTACATCTGTTCCGGAACCTGGTCGCTGGTCGGCACTCTCATCGCCGAGCCCGTCACCAGCGCCCAGGCTTTCGACGCCCGCTACACCAACCTGGGCGCGGCAGGCGGAGGCCTCTGCTTCCACTCCCTGGTCAACGGCATGTGGCTGGTCAAGCAGTGCATGGAAGCCTGGGCCGCCGAAGGCCGCCCGTGGAAGATCGAAGACCTGGTAGCCCAGGCCGCCCAATCCAGCTATCCCGGCCTCATCGACGTTGACGCCGAGTCGCTGCTGCTGGACTCCGACATGCCCGAACGCATCAATCATCAGCTCTGGTGCCACCGCTGGGCCACCATCCCCGACGTGGCCGGCAATGAGCCGGTCTTTGCCCGAGTCATCTTCGAGAGCTTGGCCGACCGCTACTCTTTTGCGCTGAGCAGCCTGGAAAAGCTGCTCGACCGCACCCTCGACCGCGTTCACATCCTGGGCGGCGCCAGCCGCAACCGCCTGCTCACCGAGCTCACCGCGCAGCGCACCCACCGTCCCGTCGAGACCGGCCACCCGGAAAGCTCCACCCTGGGCAACTTCGCGGTGCAACTGGCCGCCAACGAGTCCGACGGCCAGTCCGTGACGGCCGAAGCCGTCCGCAAGTGGGCGGAGCTGCTGAGTGAGTGCTAAAACCACAAGCTCGGTGCGCCGACCTTCGCTCCAGACTCCGTCAGAGAAATCGCTGCAACTTGTTCAGGCCAGCTTCGCGAGCTCCGGGTAGCGGGCGTAGATGCGGCGCCGATCCTCTGCGCTCAGTTGTCCCAGGCGAATCGGCTTGTCCTGAGGCCGCGTGCCCTTTTGGTTGAGCACGTTCATCAGGCTCCACTCCCGCTGCAAGCCCTCCGGCTCATGCGCCGGCAGGTCGTAGCGCGTAAAGTCGATGGCCATCGGCGGTGCGCCCGCAGTCCAGTCCTTGAGCAGTGCCAACCGAAACTCCCGGTTCATGCGCCACTCGATCTCGAGATTCTTCTCCGAGCCCGGCGCGCCTGTGCCCCTGGCCACGAACCGGTAATCGAGCCGTGCGTTGCTTGGCGTATGCTTGCGCCACTCCAACCCAAAGGCCCCTTCGGTCATGACTTGCGTGTCCGGCCAACGCTCTCGAACGGCCTGGAGCCACCATGCAAGGTCGTCGTCGTGGCCCACCGAGACTTCCCAGATCCCCGTCACAAAGCCGAATCCATTTAACTCGTGGCCGCGGTCGAAGTGTATGGCCGCGGTCGCCATCATCTCCCTGCGTCCGGCTTCCACGCCCAGGTTTCCCACTGTCTCAATGGGGCCTACGCCCAAGCGGCTGTTGAACCCTCCCTCAAAACCCTCGCGCCGCGCGGTGAGAAAATCGCAGGTCCATCCGTCCAGGCAGACGCAGTCGATAAAATCCAACGCACCCTGCGCCGGCTTCAGGTAATGCTCGCGGCTGGGGTAGTAGGGATAGCAGATGCCCCCGTCGCCGTCGCCGTTGTCGATGCCGTGCTGGCTCCAGATCTGCCCCTGGCAAACGTGAATCCCCTCGTCGGCGGCCAGATGAGCCTGGTTCTGTGCGTCCAGATAGCCCGCCACCACGCACTCCGGCCGGTAGCCGCCGCCCACCATCTGCGAAATCATCGCCAAAGCTTTGTGGATGGTCTGGCGGTTGTGCTCTCGCGTGTCGTACATCGGCGCAAAGTACCCGCCGGGAATGAACGTAATCTCATCGTCGTACTTGTCGTGATACGAAGCCAGCAGCTTGCGCACGTCCTTGTATTGCTGCCTCTCGTCGATCAGCGCCAGCCAGCTAATTGCCCAGGTCATTCGTCCCCCAGGGCAACCCCGCGCAAACGCGTCTCTCCGCGCCTGAATCTTCTCCGGCCGGTTGTCGGGAACCTCGTCTTCGCCGATGGAGCGCGTCGGTGTCACCTCGATCTGATTCACGCGCACCACCGAGACGTGGGTCAGAAATCTGCCGCGCAATCCGGCGGGTCGATCCGTTGCCGCGAGCAAGTCTGGAGCCGCCCCGGCCAAAGCAAGAGACGCCGTCGAACCCAATGCCCCGTTCAAGAACTTCCGTCTTGTCCATTCGCCAGCCAATGTCATCCCGCGCACTCAACCTTTCTCGAACGCCATCCAGCCGAACCACGGCTCTCCGATTGCCGTCCAGTTCCACGCCGTGCTTCAATCGTTTCCATGATTATCCATCGCGGCCGGGGAGGCCTAATCGCACTCATCGCATTTCTCTGCCTGCTCGCCGCCGAGGCGTTCACACGAATCCATTTCCACGATGACAGTTACTACCAACAGCACCCTTGGCCAAAGCTCCTCGCCTGCCTTGCCGCCGCCGCTCTGGTTTGGTGGCTATCTCCGCGAACAGAAAAAGCCCTGGTGGCGCCTCATTTCGACAGATCCTTTTTGGTCTCACACAGCCAGGAATCGCCGATCCCTGAAACCGAGCCATCCGCCTTCAAACTAACTCTGTTCCGGGATTACGATTCCCTGTTCTTCATCCCCGTAAAATATTGGCCGCTGCTCCTCTGTGCCCTGGGAGTCGTTCTGTACTTCATACCGGACTCCAAACTGCCATAAGAGCACCGCTCATGGGACGGCCCGATTCCGCACCCAGCTCACTCCCAAACTACAACGGCGCCCAGCGTCCGGTCGATCCGTTCCAGCGCCTCGGCCGGCAGCTCGACGCCAATGACGCGCACATTGTCCGCAATCTGCTCCGGCCGAGACGCCCCGATAATCGCCGACGCGACCTCCGGCCGCCGCAGCACCCAGGCCAGCGCCATTTGCGCCATGGTCAGGCCCAGATCGGCGGCAATCGGCTTCAACTCCGCAACCGCCTGCAACAGAGAATCCGACCGGTAATGCCGCCCCGCCGTCTCCATGAAGGCGTTCATCTCTGCGCTGGCCGCGCGGCTGCCCGCGGGAGGCGGCTCGCCCGGCGCATACTTGCCCGTCAGCACCCCATGCGCCAGCGGCGAAAACGCCAGCGTCCCGATCCCATGCCGCGCGCACGAAGCAAACACGGCTGCCTCCGCCTTCCGCCACAGCATCGAGTACTGCGGCTGGCTCGACGAAAATGCCGTGAGCCCGTTGGCCTCGCAGACCGCTGCGGCAGCATCGATCTGCTCCGCCGTCCACTCGCTGAAGCCGATCGCCCGCACCTTGCCGCCCTTGACAGCTTTGTCCAGCGCCGTCAGCGTTTCCTCAAGCGGCGTCTCCTTGTCGAAGCGATGGCATTGGTAGAGGTCGATGCAGTCCACGCCCAGCCGCATGAGCGACCGATCCAATTGTTTTTCGACTTGCGCCGCCGACAAACCCCGGTCCGGTTCGTCCCCCACCGGAAAAAACAACTTGGTCGCAATCAAGTACCGGTCGCGCGGAAAGGCCCTGAGCGCCTCGCCAAGCACCCGCTCCGCCTCGCCCGCCCCATACTGGTTGGCCGTATCGAAGAGCGTAATCCCGTGGTCCACGGCCGCATGAACACAGCGGATGGCCTGCTCGCGCCCAATGCCCCCGGCCACCGTGAGCCAGGTGCCGAAGCTCAACTCCGAAGCCTCCAGCGGGCCATGGCCCAATTGCCTGTCTCGCATACGTTCGGTTTCCCGCCGGGCATTGCATCTGCTCGAATTGAGAGTTGAAGACTGAATCGTCCGCTTCAAACACTTCCGGTCCCGGCGTATGATGACCGGAGTGTTTGAGTGCGAGGCGGGCCTCAGTCTCAAGATGGATCTTCTATGAATGTGAGTGTACAGTTGCAGCGAGTTCCTGTCCTGTGTTGCCTGGCGCTCACCGCCTGCCTCTGGGCCCGCGCGCAACAAGCCGCCGAGCCTCAGGATGTCCCCCTCAAGCTGCAAGTCAACGTGAACAGAATCCTGGTTCCAGTTGTAGTCCACGACAGGCAGGGCCGCGTGGTGGGCGATCTGAAGAAAGAAGATTTCCAGGTCTTCGACAACGACAAGGCGCATCCCATCTCCTCTTTCACGGTGGAGAAGCGCGCCGCCGCGGAAGGGCGCCAGGAAAACACGGTTGTGAGCAATCAGCCGGCGACCGCAACTGCCGATGCAGCGGCGGCCGCGACGCCGCCGGCGCAGCGCTTCGTTGTCCTGGTGTTCGACGACCTGCACCTCAGCCCGGAAAACCTGGCGCAGGCCAAGCAGGCAGCAGCGAAGGTGCTGGCCGGGACCTTGACTGGGCAGGATATCGGGGCAGTCATCTCTCTCTCGCAAAAAACCAACAGCGGCCTCACCCGAGATCATGCCCGCCTGCAAGACGCCATCATGAGCCTGCAATCGCGCGGCGTCTACAAGACGAGCCATAACGAATGCCCCGACATAGGCTACTACCAGGCCGACCTGATGGAAAACAAGCGCGACAGCGGGGCCATGGGGGACGCCGTCCGCAAGGTCTTGAATTGCGACCCCGGCATCGACCCGAAATACCAGATCACCGCGGCGCAGAACGAGGCTGAATCCGCTGCCCGGCGAGCTTTGGCTCTGGGCCATCAGGATGCTCTGTCAACGTATGCCACCATCGCCGCGTTTGTGCGCACCATGGCCACCCTGCCCGGAGAGCGAACCATGATCCTGGTGTCGCCCGGCTTTCTGCGCATTGAGCCGGAGACGCTGACTGCCGAATCGCAGCTGATGAATCTGGCCGCGGAGTCCAATGTGACCATCAGCGCCCTGGATGCGCGCGGGCTGTACACGGCGGAGTTGACGGCCAGCGACCGCAGTCCGGCCCTGGCCGGGCCGAGTCTGCAGCAGAATTCAGACTACCGAAGCAGCGCCGACAAGCTGGCCGAGGCCCCCATGTCCGAACTCGCCGACGCCACAGGCGGCACATTCCTTCAGAACAGCAACGATCTGGGCGAGGGCCTCAAGCGTCTGGCCGAGGCCCCGGAGGTGGAGTACGTCCTCGAACTTTCACCCGAGAACCTGAAGTCCGACGGCGCCTACCATCGTCTGAAAGTGAACGTCGATCGTGAAGGCCTGGTGGTCCAGGCCCGCCACGGGTACGTTATCCCCAAGCCGGAGAAGAACAGGAAATAGAATCGCTCGGCAGAAATAAATCAAGCCGGAACCAGCCGTTATTGCGGCTTCGAGGTGCTGTCCGCGGGCTTCTCCGGCGCCTGCGGCGTTGCATCCGCACCGGTCAGAATGCGCGTGGTTCCGACGAAGCGGTGATAGTTGGTGAACAGCGTTTCATTCAGCCACTCGGAGCCAACTCCGTTGATGTTGGCGTTCGCGTCGAGCAGCGTCCTGGAGAGCGCCACGCTGCGCACCGGGCAGATGAAAGTGGCGCCGCCGATCTCCACGGCTCCGTACTCGACCAGCATCTCGGCTGTTTGGAAGGCGGAGGCGTCTTTCGAGTTTGCCTCGATGGCGATGCGCAGAATGGCCCCGGTCGCCGGGTCGAGCCACAGGGAGCCTTGGTAGGCGCGGCTGGCGTGCTCGACGGAAATCTGAGCCGGATCGCCGTTTGGCCTGACGTTGATGCTGGAAGCCCTGGCGCCAGGTGTCCGCGATGCGAAGCCTTCGAGTTCCGCCTGCCGCCGAAGGGAGTTGACCACCTGGAAGTGCGATGCGGACTTGGGCACTGAGTAATGAAAAACAGCTGCCCGGCCCGCGGACGTGTCTTCCCAGTGACTCCAGCTCACAGTGCCGTTGACGCTGTCGGCAAGGGTCATGCCCAGCACCGACCCGAATTCGCCCCAGGAGACCAATCCACCCCGCTCTTCGGCGTCGCCCGAATTCCTGCCGCCGGAAGCATTCTCCCGCTCCCCGGAAACGGAAATCTCCCGGCTTGAACGGCCCACAAAGTGAAGTCCCGCACGCACCGGCCACGCGCCCTTCTTCATCACCTGCGGACTGTCGTCGTAATGAACGGTCGTTCGGGTTGCAAGAAAATTGGGTAGGCGCGGCATCGTCTCTGCAACGAACTTGCCCGCTGCATCGAACATCCGCAACTGGGCGGCCCGATCGGGAGCCGGCGTGGCAGGCTGCTCGCTGGCAGGCAGATCGAGAAATGCCGAACGATCGGCCTGCAACGCCAGCGCCTGGGCAACTTCGGAGTCCGCATGCAACCGCGTATTCAGCCGCTCTGCGCTCGCCTCGCTGAGCCGTTCGGAGAGTTCCATGCCGGCAATCAGCTTCGCCAACTCCGAGGCCGGCTTGTGCGCCGCAGCGGCCGCGGCCACTGCCTCTTCCAGTTGCGCCACCGTCGCCCGCTTGGCCGCCAAACAGGGAACCGCGAACCCTACCAACGCCGCCAGGACAATGAACCGCCGCATGCCGCCGCCTCTTCTCTGCCCGTCCTGCGAACCTCCTATTATCCCACCGCCTGACGATGGATCGGGCTACTTCTCTGGAACGGGCACCACGGCGCTCGAAGTCCATGGCTCGGCCAGTTCCAGTTTGACGACCGTATCGATTGCGTCCGAGGAACCCGCCGGCAAATGAAGCATCAGGGTCTGGTCCGTCTGCTGGAAAGGCACATCGCCCCCATGAAGAATCCAGGCTTTCGCCACGCGAACGGGCAGCGAGGGCAGAACCAGCGGGCCGCCCTCGGGCGGATGGAGAACATGAAGGTAGACCATCGTTCCGTTATGCGTGGACACGCCGTAGGCTCCTGGCAGCCACGGTCCGCCGCGGGTGCCGTAGATGCTTTCGCCAAACTGGCTGAGCCATTGGCCGATCTCGGCGAGACGCTCGGCCTGAGGCGGGTCGATCTGGCCATCGGGACGCGGCCCCACATTCAGCAGCATGTTGCCGTCGCGGCCGGCTGCCCCCACCAGCAAGCGCAGCAACTGCGCGAGCGGCTTAACTTTGGCATTGGCCTGGAAGCCCCATGCCCCTTCGGTGATCGTTGTGCAAAGCTCCCAGGGGTGCTGGTTGTCGAAGTCGCCCAGCGCCCCGTCGCCCTCGCGCGAACGGAAATCGGCGGGCGCATTGGTGCGGTCGTTGAGGATGATTCCTGGCTGCAACTGGCGCAGGTGGGCGACGGTCTTCACGTCCTGCCAGTCGAAACTGCCGGAGTAAGGCTCGTCCTTGGGCCGCGCGCGCCACCCGCTGCCCGTGAATTGAAGCCCGCCAAAGCCCAGCCACTCGTTGCCGCCGCCATCAAACCATAGAATGTCCAGCTTGCCGTAGTGTGTGGCCAGTTCGTCGATCTGGCGCTGGTATTGCTCGCGCAGTTCGATGGCGTTTGCCTGGTAGATGCCGGGAAAATAGAAGCCTGGGAAGCGCCAGTCGAGGGGCGAATAGTACAGGCCCACGCCCAACCCGGCCTTCCGCACCGCCTTCACATAGTCGGCAACAAAGTCATGGCGCGCGGCGGATTTCATCGCCGTGAAGCTGCTGCCGGGATCGTCGAACAGGGCGAATCCGTCATGGTGCCGCGCGGTCAGCACCATGTACTTCATGCCGCCCGCCTTGGCGATCCTGGCCCAGGCGTCCGCGTCGAAGCGCTCGGGATGGAACTGGTCCGCAAACTTGGCATACTGGTCCACGGGAATCTGCTCGGCCCACTCGACCCACTCGCCGCGGCCGGGAATGGAGTACACGCCCCAGTGCAGGAACATGCCGAACCGCGCCTCGCGCCACCAGGCAATGCGCTGCGCTGCGTCCGGATCGCTGACGAACGGAGCCCATTGAGCATTCAACAATGGAACACAGGACGCAACGATGAACAACAATTGCAGTTTGATGCGAAGGAATGAAGACATTGCGCCTCCTCAAAAGTCGATGGATCGCTTCCCTTCCATTACTAACCTACCGCCTGCACCGTCCCCTTGCCCACCAACTGTTCCACACGTTCCACCCAACCGCGATCCGCCGCCACGCTCATACCCTCGGGCTCCAAAATCACCGCGTACTCGCCCTTCTTTTCCAATTGCAGCATCACCTTCCCTGGCCCCGGCTGCGCATCCGCCGCGCTCTTCAGCTCGGCAAACATCCGCTCAGTCGCAAGGTCGAGGTTGATCCGGATCCGCACCCCCGCAGGCAGCTTCACCTGCACCTCTTCGAGCGACACAATCGAGCTCACCGCAATCTTCGGCGCAGCATCCTCTTCGCCCATCAGCACCCCGCGCACCAACACCGGCGCTTCAATCTTCAATTGCCCTTGCAGCTTCTCGTAGTCGCGCGAGAAACAAATCAGGTCGATCTTGCCGGTCGCATCTTCGAGCGCCGCCTGCGCATAGAGCTTCTGGTCGCGCTTGCTCTTCTGCACGCGCAGCCCGAGAATCATTCCGGCGACTTGAATTTCATCGGCCGGATCGGCCTGGGTACCCCACCGCTTCTCCGGCGGTTTGCGCTCCAAAGCCTCCGCCGTTGAAATCACGCCCGTCAGATTGCGCAGCTTTTCGGCGTACTTATCCAGCGGATGTCCCGATACAAAGAACCCCAGCACCTCTTTCTCATGGGCCAGCCGCTCGCCCTCTTCCCAGTCCGCCGTGCGCGGCAACTCATCCGCATCGCGGCCCGCCACAGGCGCTTCGTTGAACAGCCCGAACAGCCCGTGCTGCCCCTGCGCCGTATCCTTCTGCGTCTTCTGCGCCCGCTCCATCGCCTTGTCCACGGCCTTCATCAGCGCCGCCCGCGATCCCAGCGAGTCCAACGCCCCGGCCTTGATCAGCGACTCGATCACCCGCTTGTTCATCACCCGCAGGTCGACTTTTTCGCAAAACTCCCACAGGCTCTTGAACCGGCCGCGCACCTCCGCGCGCGCCTTCATAATTGACTCGATCGCATTCCCGCCCACGTTCTTCACGGCGGCCAGCCCGAAGCGAATCGCGTCGCCCTCCGGCGTAATGTGCGGCGTAAATAGCGCCCCTGAAACCTGCACATCGGGCGGCTCCACGCGAATGTTCATCTCCTTGCACTCGCCGATATACTTCACCACATTCTCCGGTTTCGAAGTTTCCGACGTCAGCAGCGCCGCCATGAACTCCACCGGATAATGCGTCTTCAAGTAAGCCGTCTGGTAAGCCACCAGCGAATAGGCCGCCGAGTGCGATTTATTGAACCCGTATCCGGAAAACTTCTCCATCTGGTCGAAGATCTCGCCCACCGTACTCTTCGGATGCCCCAACGCCGCCGCACCGCTCATGAAGCGATCGCGCTGCTTGGCCATCTCCTCGGCGCTTTTCTTGCCCATGGCGCGCCGCAGCAGATCCGCCTCGCCCAGCGAGTAGCTCGCCAGCACGTTCGCAATCTGCATCACCTGCTCCTGGTAGACGATCACGCCCAGCGAATCTTTCAGAATCCCTTCAAGCTCCGGCAGCATGTACTCCACCTTGCGCCGCCCCCACTTGCGCTCGACAAAGTCGTCGATCATGCTCATCGGTCCCGGCCGGTAGAGAGCATTGAGCGCCGTCAGCTCCTCGACGCTGTCCGGCTTGTAGCGCCGCAGAATATCCCGCATGCCGCTCGACTCGAACTGGAAGATCCCCGATGTGAGCGCCGCGTGAAACACCTTCTTGAAGGTCGCCTCGTCGTCTGGCGGAATCGCATCGATATCAACTTTCTCGCCTCGGCTCTTCTCGATCAGCTTCAGGCAATCGTCGATCACCGTCAGCGTCGCCAGGCCCAGGAAGTCCATCTTCAGCAGGCCCATCTTCTCCACCGCCTTCATGTCGTAGGCGGTCACAATTTCATCGTTTTTGGTCTTGTTGATTGGAACCAGTTCCGTCAGCGGACGCGGCGCGATCACCACCGCCGACGCATGAACCCCCGACCCGCGCACCAGGCCCTCTAGCTTCTTCGCCGTATCCAGCAGCTCGCGAATCACCGGGTCGTTGTCATACACCTTCCGCAGCTCCGGAACATCCTCAAGTGCCTTGTCCAACGTCATGCCCACGGTAGCCGGAACCAGCTTGGCGATGCGGTCCACATCGCCATACGGCATATCCAGGGCGCGCCCGCAGTCCTTGATCGCCGCCTTCGCCGCCATGGTATTGAACGTGATGATCTGCGCTACCTGCTCGCGCCCATACTTGCGTGTCACATACTCGATCACTTCGCCGCGCCGGTTCTGGCAAAAGTCAACGTCCACGTCGGGCATCGTCACGCGCTCCGGATTCAGAAAACGCTCAAACAGCAGCGAATGTTGCAGCGGATCAACGTTGGTGATCTCCATCGCATACGCCACCAGCGACCCTGTAGCCGATCCGCGCCCCGGACCCACCGGAATCCCATTGTCGCGCGCATACTTGATGAAGTCCCACACGATCAGGAAGTACCCCGCATAGCTCATCTGCTTGATGATTCCGATCTCAAAATCCAGCCGCGCCTCGTATTGATGCTGAGCCGCCCTCAGAACCCCGCGCGCCGCCAGGTGCGCTATCGATGTATCCAGGCGCTTCTTGAAGCCCTCCCTGCACACCTGCTCGAAGTAGCTGTCGATGGTGTGGCCCTCCGGCACCGCAAACTCCGGAAACGGATTCTCCACCTTTGCCAGCTTCAGGTTGCAGCGCTCCGCAATCTCCTGCGTCCGCTTGAGCACGTCGGGCGCGTCCTTGAACATGACTGCCATCTCGTCGGCGCTCTTCACAAAGAACTGGTCGCTGTCGAAGCGGAACCGCTCCTTGTCGTGCACCTTCGCGCCCGTCTGCACGCACAGCATCACGTCATGCGCATGGCTGTCCTCGCCGCACAGGTAATGCGAGTCGTTGGTCGCCACCAGCGGAATGTTCAGCTCCCGCTCGAGGCGAAACAGCGCCTCATGAATCTTCTTCTCGTCCTCGAGCCCCTGATCCTGAATCTCGAGAAAGAAATTGCCCTTGCCGAAGATATCTTCATACTGCTGCGCCACGCTTTTGGCCTTCTCATACCGCCCGGCGACAAGCTCCTCGCACAGCTCCCCGCTCAGGCAGCCGGAAAACCCGATCAACCCCTCCGCATGTTCCGCCAAGTAACGCTTGCTCACGCGCGGCTTGCGATAGAAGCCGTGCAGAGACGCCTCCGAAGTAATCCGGATCAGGTTTCTGTATCCCTCTTCGTTTTGCGCCAGCACCAGCAGGTGATTGTTGTCGTCGCCTTCGCCCGGCGCGCGGTGGTCTTCCTTCTTCGAGATATAAAGTTCGCAGCCCAGAATCGGCTTCACGCCCTTTGCCTTCGCTGCGTCGAAGAAGTGTACCGCCCCATAAATATTCCCGTGGTCCGTCATCGCCACAGAAGTCTGCCCCAGCGCCGCCACCCGGTCGACAAGTTTGGTGAGGTCGCAAGCCCCATCCAGCAGCGAGTACTCCGTATGCAAATGCAGGTGCGTGAATTCGGTCATGGTTGATTACGATTCTAGTCGCCGAGCACCTCCTATAGCCGGTCAAGAACGCAGCGGAAATCACAGCCCGCTGAGGAAAAGCAGGTCGGATTGGAGCCCACCGAAAGAACCGGCGTATTATGTTGCCGTGTGACACCTCGATCCGGGGGCGTTCTATGCGTCGCCGCAACGCCGGGTGCCCCATCCTTGACGCGTCCTTTGCGGCAAAGGTGGGAGGCCACAAAGACCAGGCCGTGCCCCATGTCAGGCTTCTGAGACATGGGAGGCCACGAACCTCATGCCGAGCAAGCGGTCCGCCGCGGCGGACCCCACCGCAGATGGTTGCAGATCATTTCCCCTCTTTGGCGCACAATGTCAATATGCATGCGGGAGATCGGCCATGGAGGCCAGCCGCGTTGCAAAGAAACACCCCCACTTTCGCCTTGTCTTCTCTGAACTGCCAGTACCCATAGGGGGTGTACCCCCCACCCCTCCCCCCTTTTTGCCGCAGCCCAATGAAAACAATCAGGTTACACGAAAAAGAGTCAAAATCAACCCCCGAAACAAAGAACTTACGGCATCTGGCGGCGAAAGACAGGATATGATTCAATACGTCTCCTCCCGGCGCAATCCACAATACAGCAGCACGACCTCGCGCGCCGCGATGTCGCAGCGAAAACGGAATCCCCCGAGCAAAGCCGGTGCTAGCCTTCTCACGCCGAAGCCCCTTGGAGCTTCTTGATCGGGTATTTGGGTCTCTTGTTGTTCGGGTCCAGCGAACGGATTCCGATCGCCTCCTCAGACAGTTCCAAATGCTCAGGATGCCTGGGGGAGCTGGGAGCCCCCAGGTTCCGCTTGTCAGCCCTGGAACCGGGCAGACCGGAACTCGCTGCATCGCAACATGCTAAGTCCCCCCAGGCAAAATCTTTCCTATTGCCAGACCGCACCAAGCTCTGTATTTTGTCTGCGGAGGGAACTTCCATGATTTCTCGCAGACTGCTGTTGGGCAGCGTTCTCAGCCTGGGACTCTTCGCATCCGGCGTCGTCGTCGGCCAAAACGTCAATCCAAACCGGCATCCGAACCTGGCCGCCGCGCAACGTTTCATCGAGCAGGCCATCGACAAAATTAGCGCCGCGCAGCAGGCCAATGAGTATGACATGAATGGTCATGCGGCAAAAGCAAAAGAACATCTGGATAAGGCATACTCGGAAGTGAAGCTGGCCGCCGAGGCGGCAAATCGCCACTAGACATGACGAAGGAAGAGGCTCAAGGCCTCCAGTTCGGCCCAATCAGTGCTCGCAAACTCTCATCGGTTGCCCAAGGTGCTGCTCCCGTGCAGCGCTTCACTCAATCCCTGTCCGCGCCGATCTTCACCCGGTCCGGCGTCCACTACGGCGAGAGCGCGTTGGCCATCAGCGCATAGCTCATGCCGTGGTGAAGCTGCAGCGCCTTCCAGCAGCCGCCCGGGACAGCCGCCACCAGCCGCTCGCCCGCCGCCACAACCTGCGCCCGCGGCGCATAAGGAACCGCTAAGCTGGAGAGTGGAACCAATCCGAGAAGAGCCTTTTTCATGCCCCAGTATCACCCCAGGAATTCAACTTGAGAGCTGCTCTGACTCGTTCTTGCAAACCTTCACGCTGCCGAAGGTCACTGGAGACTGGCGCTGCTCAGGCAGGCATCCCCGGTTCGATTCAATTGTCCATCTGTCGTCGCGAGTCTTGGCGGATACGTGTATCGGGGAATCGGACGGAGATGCGGAGATGCCCCCGCCCGGACCGCTTCCGCGGTCCGGATGGAAGGATGCAAAGGGGTGCCGGTCATCCAATCATGCCGAGACCGGCGCAGCGATGCGGGGGACCAAAGCGACGAGGGCAAAGCTGGTTGGGATGACCAGGAGATAGCATGCAGCAGAGATTAGCATGGTCACGTTGATGCCGAAGGACATGCTGATCATGACGCCCAAAACCGACGCCAGAACGCCGGTGGCGCCGTTGATGCCCCAGAACCACGGAGTTGGCTGGGTGTCGATGGCCGATACCAGGCGTATGCCCGTGGGGAATGCGAAACCGAGCAGAAAACCCAGCGGGAGGATTGCCGCCAGCGATATGCCGATGCGCACCAGGCGTTCGCGATCGGTGGTGGCGTGAAATACGGACGGCAGAACCCATTGCATGGCCAGCAGGTAAGCAACGACGACAGCGCCCCAGACAAGCAGCCTTGGCCGCGAGTTCAGTTTGAGCAGATCGGAGGTGAGGCTGCCGAGGCCAGAGGCCAGGATGAGGCTGAACAGGCACACGCCCAGCGAGTAGACGGGATGACCGAGATACACGCTGAAATACTGCAGCAGCGCAATCTCACCCAGCATGAAGCCCATGCCGATGAGCGAAAAGTAAAGGCTGCCGGCGATGGCCAGCGGCCGCGGACACTCGCGCGCCGCGCCCCTGAGCGGCACGAGGATGGTCAGGATCACCGCGACGATGGCGATGACAAAGATCATCATGATGGTGGCGGAGGCAATCAGATTACCCGAGATCGCGCCACCTTTCAACTTCCCAGCAAACTCGAGCCGCAGGACTTCTAAAAGACTGGGGACATCGAAGATGCGCAGCTGGTTGAAGAAGAACGGCCGGGAATCGGTGGGCACGGTGAGATCGAGATAGGTTGAACCCAACACGCGGTTCATGGAGGGAATGTCTTGGCTCTCGACGATCTGGAGCAGCAGAGTGGAATCCGGCGGACGGTCGGGCGAGACGAGTTCGGTGAACCCTTCATCGCGCACCGCCTCATGGAGGATGCGTAGCTGTTCGCCGGTAAATGGCGACTTGGACAACACCAGGGTCGCCAGCGTGGGAGTGTTGGCCACAAACAAGTTGGGGCGGGCATCCTTCACGCCGGAATCGAGCAAAGCGGCGGTAGCCAAACCGATCATGCGCCCGGTCTCGTCGGACTCGTTGGGACTGTGCCAACGGCTAACGGTGAAGATGCCATTGCTGTTGAGGGAATTGAGGAAGGCGCGCCAACCCTCCAGGGTGTAGAGGCCATTCTCGCTAAGCGAGAATGCGCCGGCCCCGGTGGCTGCCCATGTGTCGATCATGCTCATCTGCACCAGATCGAATTTTTCATGGGTGGCCGCAAACCAACTGCGCGCGTCGTCGACGTGCAGCTTCAGATTGGGAATAGCAGTGATGTTGGAAAAATCCTTGAAGTAGGGATCGCGCGTGTGCAGGTTGATGAAGATGGGGTTCAGTTCCACGCCGGTGATGTCCGTGACGCCGAACAGATGGGCCGACAAGATATCGCGACCGCCTCCGACGCCGATGACCGCGGACTTGTGAATGCCGGGAAGATGATAGGCCAGGTTGACCAGATCGAGTTTAAGGAAGGAATTCGAATCGGGCGAAGGATCGTAGTGGTACATTGAGGTGCCGGCCGCGCCATCGATATTCATCTTGGCCTGGGCTACGCTCGTGTCCGCCGGCAGGTAGGGAGAAGCGCCCCACATTTCCGGGTACCCTACGATGCGGCTATGAACCCTGATACGGGAATAAGAGTTCCACTTCTCGAAGGAGCCATGTCTTCCCGCTATCTCGAGATTGCTTTTGACCAGGATGGGACTGAAGCCCACAGGCGAAAGCGCATTGAATAAAGCCAGGGCCGCCAACGCGACGACGACCGTCGGGGGCTTTCGCCACCACGGGTTCGACTTGAGACGCAAACGGTCTTCGGCGGAGGCACTGGCGGCAAAAGCCACGGAGGCGAGAGCAGACACTGCGCCGGCCACGACAACAGCGCTGGGACCGTCGAGAATATTCAGAAGGCCCAGCACCGCTGCGCATCCCAGTGCCGCACCGAGAAGGTCAACGCCGTAAACCTGTCCCGCAGGGAACGGGCTGCGCGTCAGTGCCAGGCTCACGACGACCCCGGCAAATACGTAGGGCACGGCCATGGAACTGGCCAGCAGAGCCCACGAGATTACCGTGGTGAGCGAGAATGCAAGCGAGGTGACCAGACAAAACTGCACCATGATGGACGCCGGCATGGCGATCGCAGTGAGCAGTGCGAAGTTGGACAAGGTTACAGGCAGTTGTGCGGGCGGGAACCGCTCACGCCAGAGATAGACCCAGACGGCGCCGACGGTCATGCCCAGCATGGCTACGCTAATGGCAAAAAAGGCTAGGTAATACCAAGCGATAACAGATGTGATGCGGGTCTGAAGTACCTGAAACACCAGCGAGGAAAATGTGATGAGGAAAACACCGACAAGAAACGGGGTCTTGCGCATGCTGGGAAAAATAGCCATCTATCGAGTGTCTCCTTTGAGGGAATATCCTCTCACATCGAGAAGCTGATGAACAGAGTTCTCCGAGAAGACAGATTTGAGTGGGGACCCGAAGACTGACCTGCAAGAATCCACCCTCAGTGGCCCATCCCGAGCTCCTTCGACATCAGGCGGCGGTGAGGTGACCGAATCGAGCCGGGCAGTTCGCTTTGGTTGGAAATTACGGTGAAATATGCTGAACAAAGGATTAGCCTGTTGGGTAGACATCCCGCGAACGGAGAGAACACGCTATGCTCGATTTGGGTCAGAAAGTCGTTGTCATCACCGACAAGGGAATCGCCTACGAAGGCTTTATCATGGAGCGCGCCACCGGCGAGGATGGCGCCAGCGCCTACAGGATTGGCCTGGAGGGGGCGGGGTTCAACCAGCCCGGCCAGTGGCACAAGGGTGGCGATGTCTTTGTGGCAGAGGCGGTCAGGGAGTAGGCCCCGCCCGCAGTTGCGCATTCCCTGCTTGCAGGGTCCGGCCGGCTAGCGCTGACTCGGCGCCTCGCTACTTCCCCGCCAGGACCATAAACGGCGGCCAATAGGCCATGAAAAGAACCAGCAACCCCACCAGCGCCGCCAGCGCCAGGCTGTGCAGGAAGACGAAGCGCAGAATCGCACCTTCCTGGCCATAGCTTTCCGTGGCGGTCGAAGCCACCACGATGCTGGGCGCTGCGATCATCTTACCCATCACGCCGCCGACCGAGTTGGCCGAGGCCATCAGCACCGGCGAAACCCCGATCTGGCGCGCGGTGACCTGCTGCAGGCTTCCGAACACCACGTTCGAGGCCGTGTCGGAACCCGTGGTCGCCGTACCCACCCAGCCGATCAGCGTGCCGAAGAAGGGATAGAGCGCGCCGGTGCGGGCAAACGCCAGTCCCAGCGTCGCATCCAGGCCGCAGTAGCGCATCAGGTAGCCCAGAGCCAGCATGGCGGCAATAGTGATCATGGTAAAGCGCACGCTGAAGACCGTGTGCGCAAACGCCCTCGCCAGAGAAAGCGGGCCCAGCCCCATGAGTAGTCCCGCCAGCACGGCCGCCACCAGGATGCCGGTCCCCGTCGCCGCCAGCCAATTCAGATTGAAGACCGCGGGCTCTGCCGCCGGCATTGCCGCGACAGGCGGGACGCGCTGGACAACGTTGTGCAGTCCCGCCATAGGAATGGCGATGGAAGTCTTCCCATCCATCCAATGTGAAAACGCTGGAATGCCCCAGGCGAAGACCAGCACGCTCAGCGTGAGCCAGGGGAGCCAGGCCTGGAAGGTCGCTCGTGCACCCAACCCGGCGTGCGAGCTGGCCTGCGCCGCGATCTCCTCGCCGCGCGCGTTGAACACCCGCTTCGGCTTCCAGAATCGGAAGAAGACGATCAGCGCGACGATCGTCGCAACCGACGCTGCAATGTCGACGAGGCCCGGCCCGGTATACGTGGCCATGGCCCATTGCGTCAGAGCGAAGACGCCGCCGGCCACCGCTAGCGCCGGCCAAACCTCGACCATGCCGCGAAAGCCGGCGTAGATCCAAACCAGCCAGAACGGCACCAGCAGGCAAAACGGAGCCAGAAGGACCGCGATGACCCTGGATAACACCAGCACATCGATGCCCGTCACTCCGTGTAGAGCGATGACCGGGATTCCCAGCGAACCGAAGGCCACCGGCGCGGTGTTGGCGATCAGCGAGAGCCCCGCGGCCTGGATGGGGCGAAAGCCGAGACTCACGAGGATGGCTCCGCAGACCGCGACAGGAGCGCCAAATCCTCCCGCGCCCTCAATGAACGCTCCCAGTGCAAAGGCAATCAGCACCAGTTGCAGCCTGCCATCGTCGGTGATGCTGGTCAAGCTCCGCTGGAGCGCCGCAAAGCGGCCTGTCTTCACCGTCAACTGGTAGAGAAATATCACCGGCAAAATGATCCAGCAGACGGGAAACAGCCCGTAGCCCGCCCCAAAACTCACTGTGGTCAGCGCCAGCCGCAACGGCATATGGAAGACCGCGACCGCAACCACAAGCGCCGTCAACAAGCCCACCATCGCGGCAACGTGCGCTTTCATGCGCAGCAGCGCCATCGAGCCCAGCAGCACCATTACCGGCAGCGCCGCCACGATTGTCGAGAGCCACCAATACCCGGTTGGATCGTAGACCTGGGCCCACGTTCCGCTTGTTGCATTGGTGTTGAACAGGTAGATCGCGCCAACCGCCAGCGCGAGAATTCCAAACAGGGCGGAGGCCGTCGCCACCGGACCGGCAGCCTTGCCGGCGCCCGGGTTTTTCGTCACTTTGCTTGAAGAAGGATTCGATCTCATGCGGTCTGACCTGAGGAAACTCCCGCCAGTTGCACACTGGCTTCGCCAGACAAGAGTAACGGCTGCGCGGCAGCCCGTCTATTCCTGTCCAAAGCCGGAGCCTCCGCCGCGCATGTCGCGCTTATCCCTACTCGCTCTTCCCTGTTCCCTGCCTCACCGTTCTATACTGACGCCAAGCCTATGCGCACTCGTGTCTGCCTCTCTCTGCTGCTCTTCGCCCTCCCCGCGTTGCTCTGCGCCCAAAGTCCAGCCAAGCCGGCCCCGAAAATGACCCCAGCAAAACCGACAGCCGCCCAGGTCCAGAAGTCCGCCCTCATCATCGACACGCACGCCGACACGCCGCAGCGCTTTGTGGACGAGCACTTCGACCTGGGCGATCCCCTGCAGGGGGGGAATCTCAATTTGGAGTCAATCCATAAGGGCAACCTGGGCGCCGAGTTCTTCTCCATCTGGGTCGAGCCGGGCCTTTACAAGGGCCAGTATGCGCGGCGCACGCTGGAACTGATCGATTCGGTCAAGCAACAGGTGGCGAAGCACCCCGATCAAATCATGTTCGTGACCACGCCCGAGGGCATCGAGTACGCACATCGCACCCGCAAGTTTGCGGCGCTTATGGGCATCGAGGGCGGCCACTCCATCGAAAACTCGCTCGGGCTGCTGCGCCAGTACTACGCGCTGGGCGTGCGCTACATGACGCTGACCTGGTCGAACTCCAACGACTGGGCCGACTCCTCCGGCGACATCGACGACAAGTCGATCCCGCACACCAAGGAGGGCCTCACCGAGTTCGGCAAGGATGTGGTCTACGAGATGAACCGGCTGGGCATGATGATCGACATCTCGCATGTCTCCGACCGCACCTTCTTCCGGACGCTGGTCATCAGCCGCGCCCCGGTCATTGCCTCGCACTCATCGGCGCGGGCGCTGTGCGACGCGCCCCGCAACATGACCGACGACATGCTGCGCGCCGTGGCACGCTCCGGCGGACCCAACTCCAAGGGAGGCGTCATCGACGTCAATTTCTACTCCGGCTTCCTCTCGCAGGCCTATCGCGACGCCCAGAAGGCGCAGCAGGCGGAGGTGGACAAGGCCGTCTCCGAGGCAAAAGACAAGGCCAAGGCCGAGGGGCGCGAGTTTGTTTACGCCGACGAAGAGAAGATTCAACGCGCCTTTGCGGACCGCATTCCGCGCCCACCGCTTTCCATGCTCATCGATCACATCGACCACATCGCCAAGGTGGCCGGCGTGGACCATGTGGGCCTGGGTTCGGACTTCGACGGCGTGAGCGGCCAGTTGCCGTTAGGGCTCGACTCGCCGGCCGACCTGCCCAAGATCACACAGGCCCTGCTCGACCGCGGCTACTCGGCCGAAGACTGCCGCAAGATTCTGGGCGGCAATCTGCTGCGCGTCTTTCGCGAAGCGGAGGCCGTCTCAAAGGAACTGCAGGCCGAAAGCCGGCCGCGCATCACCGAGAAGCAGCCGTTCAACAAGCCGCAGAAGTAGCCGGACCCCAGCTCAGAAGACCATCGCAGTGCTGGCTCTTGGCCCAATCCTCAAAAAACAGGAGATACTCTAATGCGCATTCCCCAACTTCTGACGGCAGCTTTGTTCGCAGCCGCTCTTGTCGCCGCACCAGCACTGGTTCTCGCCCAGGACGAGGCAGCCAAGCCCGCAGCCGCGGACAAGGCAGCAGCTGAAAAGGCCGCCGCCGACAAGAACCCGCCGGCCGAATCCACCACCCAGGGCACGGTCGACGTGGGCGGCCAACACATTGCTTACACCGCCGTCGCCGGCACGCTGACCGTGGGCTCGACCGACGCGCAGGACGCGCAACTGGGCATGGAAGGCAAGCCCCAGCCCGGCAGCCAATTGGCGAACGCGGAGCCCAAGGAGCCCAAGGACGCGACCCCAGTTGCAAAGATGTTCTATGTGGCCTATTTCAAGAAGGACGCTAAGGCAGAAGACCGCCCCATCACCTTCTTTTATAACGGCGGCCCTGGCAGCTCCACCGTCTGGCTGCACATGGGCTCGCTGGGTCCCAAGCACGTGGTCACCAGCACCGACCAGCACCTGCCTGCCGCGCCCTACAAGATGATTGACAACGCCGAGTCGCTGCTCGACACAAGCGATCTGGTTTTTATCGACATGCCCGGCACCGGCTTCGGCCGCCTGGCCGGCAAGGACGCGGAGAAGGCTTTCTGGGGCGTCGACGAAGACGCCAACGCCTTTGCCCGCTTCATCGTCCGCTTCATCACCAAGTACAACCGCTGGAATTCGCCCAAGTACATCTTCGGCGAGAGCTACGGCACCACCCGCTCGGCGGTGCTGGCCGACATCCTGGAGAACTCCAAGAGCATCGACCTGAACGGCGTCATCCTGCTCTCGCAAATCTTCAACTTCACCACCGACATCGACTTCCCCAGCGGCAATCCCGGCGTGGATCTGCCCTACGTGCTGGCCCTGCCCACCTATGCCGCCACGGCCTGGTATCACAAGAAGCTTCCCCAGCAGCCCGCCGACCTTGAACCCTTCCTGAAGGACGTGGAAGAGTTTGCCATGGGCCCCTACACGCACGCGCTGGCGCTGGGAACGGACATCGGCGCCGACGAAAAGGAGACCGTGGCGGGCAAGTTGCACGAGTACACCGGCCTGCCTGTCGCCTACTTGAAAAAGGCCAATTTGCGCGTGAACGGCGGCGAGTTTGAAAAGAACCTGCAGGACGACCAGGACCTGACCACCGGCCGCCTCGACACACGCTTCTCAGGGCCCCATCTCGACCCCCTGAGCCAATACGCCGAATATGACCCGCAAAGCTCGGCCATCTCCTCGGCCTACGTGTCGCTGTTCAACGACTACGTGCGCAAGGACCTGAAGTATGGCGACGGCCAGACCTACCTGCCGGAAGCGCAGTTCGGCGGCGCGCAATGGGATTTCAAGCACAACGGCAATCCCATCGACCTCAACGTGGCCAACGACCTGGCCGAGGCCCTGAAGATCAATCCCCGCTTGCACGTCATGGTCAACGGCGGCTACTACGATCTGGCCACGCCCTTCTTCGCTGCGCAATATGAGGAGAAGCACCTGCCCATTCCGCAGTCGCTGGCCAAGAACATCGAGTACGACTGGTACGAATCGGGCCACATGGTCTATGTCCGCGACGAAAGCCTCAAGCAGTTGCACGGCCGCGTCGCCGCTTTCATCAAGAGCACCCTGGCCGACACGAAGTAAACCTTTGCTTTGAAAGGGCGCGGGGTCAGCCGCGCCGCACATGGACCAAACAGAGGCTGGGCCTTAGGCGCAGAGGGAAGGGCAGTTGCTGGAGATAGCTTCCCTTGGGGGCTGAAGCCCATCCCTCCATCAACTCTTCTTGGCGGCGCGGGACCCAGAGGGTACCCCGCCGCACCCTTTCAAAACCCGGGAAGATGCAGCAATCTCTGAGGGCTAAACAGCTCCCTCGGTCTCGCCCATTGCATGAGGGTCGGGGCCCTTCTTCAGGCTCTTGTGGTGGCGCACATCGGCGCCCTGCACCCAGAAGATCACGTCCTCGGCAATGTTGGTGGCGTGGTCGGCTACCCGCTCCAGCGCTCGCGCGATCATCAGCGCGTTCAGCGCCTGCGGCGCCAGGTGGCTCTCTTCTTCCATCACCTTGGTAAGCGACTTGTAGGCCGCGCGGTTCATCGCATCCACCGCGTCGTCCATTGTCAGCACCGCACGCGCCATCTCCGGATCGGCCTCGATGAACGACTGCAGGCTCTTGCGCACCATGTCCGCGGCCAGCGAAGCCATGCGGGGAATGTCCACGGGCAGATCGACTACCGCCATCTGCTCCATGCTGCGCACCCGGTCGCTGATGTTCTTGGCCGCGTCGCCCACGCGCTCGAGATCAGCGTTGATCTTGATCACGCTGAGAATGAAGCGCAGATCGATGGCCATGGGCTGCTCCATCGCCAGCAGGTCCAGCGCCGTCTGGTCGATGTCGCGCTCCAGGCGATTGATAGCGATCTCACTGCGGCTGACCAGGTCGCAGATCGAAAGGTCGCGTACCCGGTAGGCCTCGATGGCGCGCTGGATGGCCTGCTCGGCCAACCCGGCCATTACCAGCAGGTTCTCCTTCAACTCGTCCAGGCTGCGTTGAAACCGTATGCGCGTCATCCGAACCTGCCCGTGATGTAATCCTCAGTGCGCTTGTCACTGGGGTTTGTAAAAATCTTGTGGGTGGAGTCGAACTCCACCATGCGGCCGTTCAAAAAAAAGCCCGTCTTCTCTGCCACGCGTGCTGCCTGCTGCATATTATGCGTGACAATCACGATGGTGTACTGCGATTTCAGTTCAAAGATCAGGTCCTCGATCTTGGAGGTCGAAACCGGGTCTAGAGCCGAGGCCGGCTCGTCCATCAGCAGGACCTCGGGGTCGACTGCCAGCGCCCGCGCGATGCACAGCCGCTGCTGCTGCCCGCCGCTCAGGCTCGCTCCCGACTTCTTCTTCAGGTCGTCCTTCACTTCCTCCCACAGAGCCGAGTTTTTCAGCGACCGCTCCACAATCTCATCCAGCACGCGATGGTTGCGGTATCCGTTCAGCTTCAGCCCCGCCGCCACGTTGTCGTAGATGGACATGGTCGGAAAAGGGTTAGGCCGCTGAAACACCATTCCCACGCGCCGCCGGATCTCCACCGGCTTGGCGTCCTTGTATATGTCCAGATTGCCGATGCGTACCGTGCCGGTGACGCGTGCAATCGGGTTGGTCTCGTGCATGCGATTCAGGCAACGAACAAATGTACTCTTGCCGCAGCCTGAAGGTCCAATCAGGGCGGTCGCATGGTTGGCCGGTATGTTCAGATTGATGTCCTGCAGCGTATGATTGGCCGCGTACCACGCATTCAGGCTCACTACTTCGATGCCAACGCCCACCTAGCTTGCTCCCTTCAGCACGCCGCGGCCGGTCACGAAACGCACCAGCGACACCGCCGTAACAATCAAAATCACCAAGACCAGCGCCGCCGCCCATGCCTGCCTGTGCTGGTCGTCGTAAGGCGAAATCGCATAGCGATAAATCTCCAGCGGCAGCGCGGAGATGGGCCGGTTGAGAGCGACGCTCCAGTTGGAGTTCCCGAATGCAGTAAAAATCAGCGGCGCCGTCTCGCCTGCCACCCGCGCAAACGCCAGCATGCAGCCGGTGATGATGCCCGGAGAGGCCGTCTTCACCGTGATCGACAGCACCGACCGCCAGTTGGGAACGCCCAAAGCCAGCGCCGCCTCGCGCACCGCGTGAGGCACCATCAGCAGCATCTCCTCGGTGGTCCGTGTCACCGTCGGAATCATCATGATGCCCAGCGCAACGCCCCCCGACAAGGCCGAAAACGGCATCGCCGGCGTCACAATCAGCCCGTAGACGGCGACGCCCATCACGATGGAGGGAACCCCGTTGAGCACGTCGGCGGTAAACCGCACCGCATTGGCAAGCTTGGTTCCGCGCCCAAACTCCGCAAGAAAGATTCCGCCCGCAATGCCGATCGGAACGCCGATGGCACTCGCCAGCCCCAGCAGGACGCCGGAACCGGCGATGGCGTTGGCCATCCCGCCGCCCACCTCGCCCTCCGGCTTCGGGATCTGCGTAAAGAACGCAAAATTCAATGAACTAGCGCCCTTATAGATGAGATAGACAAAGATCGCCACCAGCGGCGCCACCACCAGCCCCGTCGACAGGACGGCCAACCCTGTGGCCAAGCCATCGGTCGCCCTCCGAAATCTATCCCGCCATTTGTTTCCTGTCCGCAGTTTCTGTGCCTCCACCAGTTCCTTAGTCCCTAATCCCCTATTCCCTGGTCCCCGCTCTTATCAATGCGCCGATGCCGGCGCTCCGCGCGTCACGGCCCACACCAACAGGCGCGCCAGTGCATTCACAATAATCGTCACAATAAACAGCGCGAGGCCAATCTCGGTGAGCGCGCTCAGATGCAAATCGCTGGCCGCCTCGGCGTACTCATTGGCAATCACCGACGCCATCGAGGCTCCGCTGGCCAGCAGCGAACGCTGGATCTGGGGCGTATTCCCGATCACCATGGTCACCGCCATGGTCTCGCCCAGCGCTCGGCCCAAGCCGAGAATGATGGCGCCCACAATGCCGATGCGCGCGTTGCGCAGCACGCCCATGGTGATCATCTCCCAGCGCGTCGCGCCCAGCGCCAGCACTGCCTCGCGCTGCGAACCTGGAACCGCGTTCATCACCTCGCGCGTAAGCGACGAGATGATGGGCAGAATCATAATAGCCAGAATCACGCCGGCCGCAACAAAGCCCAGGCCGGTGGGATTGTCGTCGTTGAAAAAGCCCGTCCAGCCCAGCAGCTTGATCAGCGAGGGGTTCACATACTCTCGCAGCAGCGGCACCAGCACGAAGACCGCCCACAGGCCATAGATCACGCTGGGAATCGCGGCCAGCAGTTCGGTAAGAAACGCCAGTGGGCCGCGCAGCATCCGCGGGCACATTTCTGTCAGGAACACCGCTACGCCAATGGCCAGCGGAACCGCCAGCAGTAGCGCCAGAAACGACGACACCAGCGTTCCAAACACGAACGGAAGGGCGCTGAAGTGCCCGTTTACCGGGTCCCAGTAGAGGGGCAGTCTGGTTTCCGGATCGACAAACCTCGAGAAATAGAAGGCAAGACCGGATTTGGCCCAGGACAATTGCGAGCCTCGCACAAGCTCCGCGGCGATCAGCACCACGATGCCGAAGATGCTGAGCGCGCACAGCACCATCAGCCACTGAAACCCGCGGTCCGCTAGCGCCGAGTTCCCCCGCGACAGCAGAAACTCCCGAATGGGCGAAACCGCCGCCGCCGGCCCCGCGGGCCGCTGGCCGCCGCCAGAACTCGGTTGGGTCTCGATTGCAGATTGGGCGGTCGGAATCTCGGGCACGTTGGCGATCACCTCAAACAGGCTACCGGGCCAAGATGAATAGGAGGTTACAACTCTACTAAATCAAGCGCATAGAGCAAGAATAGTCGCCCGAATAGGCACTCCCCTTGGGATCCAACCGCGCCCAGAGTGCTTCCACGCGCCCTCCCAGCGGCTGCTCCCTGGCGCACGACCGGACAGGAACCGTCCCGCGACCGCATCCACAAGGCAATGCGGCATCACGAAACGGCAACGTTGCACGGATCTTAACCGCAAACAACCTCAACGCTTTGCGGTAATCGGCAGGTAACCACAAAGACCACAACCCAACCGCCCCATTTGATTGCCAGTATCACACCCTTGAGGGATATCATCCCGGCCGCACCGGACCTATTCTGGGACAGTAAGTTCTTGACGTAGTTTTAAAACGCAATTCTGAAAACTGAGGTGACACCATGAACGACCTGCTGCTGAAGCTGTACATCAAGTTCCAATCTCTGGCCAACTCCGAGGAAGGACAAGACCTGGTGGAATACGCCTTGCTTGTCGCTCTGCTTGCGTTCGGCGCAACCTCCGGCATGAAGTCCCTGGCCACCGGCTTGAACAGCGCGTTCAAAGGCATCAGTTCCACTATGGGCAGCTACATCAGCTAGTCACTCGTCCCCGCGTGGACATGGCGCCACCCGGAACGTCCGCTCCCTGGCAAAAGGCACCGAAAGCAAACAGGCTGAAAACGGGCGCCTTTCAAGCAAGGAATTTGTTCAACCGCAATCCAGCCCCTAATACGGAGAGAAAAAATGAACACCATGCTTCTCAAGCTCTATGTCAAGTTCCAGGATCTGGCCAGCCGCGAAGAGGGTCAGGATCTGGTTGAATACGCCCTAGTCGTTGCCCTCATCGCGTTCGGCGCCACTGCCGGCATGAAGGCTCTGGCCACCGGCCTCAACTCTGCCTTCCAGGGCATCAGCACCACGCTCGGCAGCTACATCAGCTAGTTCTTCGTCCCCGCGAGGACAGAACAGCATAGCCTGCAGTTTCGTCCTTTCGGGGGAGAGTGCGCACACCCTAACCGGTATCATCGCGCACTCACCCCGCAGAGAGTTCATCCACGGTTCGCAACCAGCCGCACAAGAATGCGGAGAGGGAACACCATGAACACCATGCTTCTCAAGCTTTACGTCAAGTTCCAGGATCTGGCCAGCCGCGAAGAGGGTCAGGATTTGGTTGAATACGCTCTGGTCGTTGCCCTCATCGCGTTCGGCGCCACCGCCGGCATGAAGGCTCTGGCCACCGGCCTCAACTCTGCATTCCAGGGCATCAGCACCACGCTCGGCTCCTACATCAGCTAGCTCGCTGAAGCCGCGAAGGACAAACCAGGCTACACCCAAAGTCCTCCTTGCAGGGAGAGTGCGCACACCGCCCCAGGTTTCAGTGCGCACGCTCCCCCCCGCAATGGGGGCTTTTGCTTTTCAGCCAACGGACCATGCAGCGATGGCAGCGCCGGACGATACAATCCCGGCGACCCTGAATCGATGAGGCCATCCAGTTCATCGGCCTCGCTGTTGCCGGCAAAAAGAGCCGGCTCTTCGCCTGCAAGGACTGGACCCAGGACCCCATCCTCAACTTCCCCTTCGAAAAGCCGGAGATCGGCAAGCGGAAATAGCCGTCGAAAGCCGGAATCCCCAGAATCCATGGTTCCTCAATCCCCGGTCCCTCAGTCCCTAGTTCCTAGTCCCTGATCCCTGTTCCCTGTTCTATCCTTGTGTCTGTCCAACGGAAGGCCAGATCCCATGCGTCCGATTTTCTCCGCAGTCGCCCTCGCACTCGCCGCCATCGCTCTTGGAGCCCAGTCGCCAACCCAATCCGCCAACCAGCCCGACCCGGTCCAGCGCGACTGGCAGGCCTCCTGGACCACCCACCCCGCCGCCCCGCTCAAGGACCCGGTCGTGCTCCATTTCCGCCGCGCCCTCGCGCTCGACGCCGTCCCGGCCAGCTATATCGTCCGCGTCTCGGCCGACAACCGCTTCATTCTGTACGTAAATGGCAGGCGTGCCGGGGAGGGTCCGGCGCGCGGCGACCTCGGCCACTGGCGCTATGAGCGCTTCGACCTGGCCCCGCTGCTCCACCCCGGAGCCAACCTCGTCACCGCCACCGTCTGGAACTTCGGCATCCTGGCCCCCGTCGCTCAGATCACCGATCGCACCGCCTTCCTGCTGGAGAGCGAGGCCCAGGGCGACAAGGGCATCTCAACCCCCGAGGGCTGGGAGACCGAGATCGAGGCTGGCCAGCGCCCCATGCCGCGCGCCATCGACGGCAACTGGGACTACATGGCCTCCGGCCCAGCCGAGGAGCTGGACGCGGCCAAGTTCGACTGGTCCTGGCAGGACCCTGCGGCCAAAGCCGGGTGGGTCAAGGCCGCCTCGCCCATGCGCGAAAGCATCTACCCGACCTCGGCCCATGCCGAATCCGCCCTCGCCTCCGACTCGCCCAACTTTTGGGGCCTGGTCCCGGACGGGCTGCCGCCCATGGAGTACTCAGACACAATAGTTGGAACGAATGTGCATTCAGAGTTCCTTTCAGCCGCCGAAGTTGTTGGGGAGCCGGGCAAGATGCCAATGAAAGGCAGTTCGCCGACTCTGGAGATCAATGACTTTCCGAGTCGGTTGGTAACGATCCAATCCGGAGCGCATGCACGCTTGCTCCTTGACCGCAAAACCCTCACCACCGCCTACCCCGAGCTTGTCTTCTCCGGCGGCAAGGGCGCCCGCATCAAGCTCACTTACACCGAGGCTCTCTACGACAAGGACCACAAAAAAGGCGACCGCGACGAGGTGGCCAACCGCCAGGCTCTGGGCATCACCGACGTTGTCCTGCCGGACGGCGGTCCGCACCGCAGTTTCTCGCCCCTCTGGTGGCGCACCTGGCGCTATCTGCAAATCGACGTGGAGACTGGTCCAGAACCATTAACTCTGGAAGGGCTCACCGCCCACTTCACCGCCTACCCCTTCGAAGAGAAGGCCCGCTTCGAGTCAGCCGATCCCGAGCTGGCCAAGATTTGGGAGATCAGTTGGCGCACCGCGCGGCTCGACGCCCATGAAACCTACATGGACACCCCCTACTGGGAGCAGCTCCAGTACGTCGGCGACACGCGCATCCAGGCCCTCATCTCCTACTCCGTGGGCGGTGACGACCGCCTCGGCCGCCAGGCGCTTGAAGCCTTCGACAGCTCCCGCATCCCCGATGGCATCACGCGCTCCCGCTATCCATCGATGCTGCCCCAGAATATCCCCACCTTCTCGCTGCTCTGGATCGGCATGGTGCGCGACTGGTGGATGTACCGACCCGACCCGGAGCCCGCCCGCGCCTCGCTGCCCGGCGTCCGTGCCGTACTCGGTTGGTACCAGGGCTACGAACAGCCCGACGGCCTGCTCCGCCAGCTCCCCTGGTGGAGCTTCGTCGACTGGGTCGGCGAGCACGAGCAGATCCCCACTTACTCCTCCACCGGCGAGTCCTGCGTCACAACGCTTGAGTATCTGGGCGCGCTCGAAGACGCCTCCGCGCTCGAGCTCGGCCTGGGCGATGCGCATCTGGCCGGCCAATTCTCGGCCCGCGCCGCCCGCGTCCGCCAGGGCCTCCAGGCGCAATGCTGGGCAGCCGATCACGGCCTCGTCGCGGACAACCCCGACAAGAGAATCTTCTCCCAACAGGCCAATATCCTGGCCGTGCTCTTGGACGTGATCCCCGCCGACAAGCAGGCGGCCGTCCTCAGCCAGCTCACCCAAATGGAGCCCGGCGCCTCGCCCGGCGGAGTCATGTCGGCCAGCTACTACTTCCGCTTCTACCTGGCCCGCGCCCTGGAGCACGCGGGCCTCGGCGACAGGTACCTGGACGCCCTGGCGCCCTGGCGTAAGCTGCTGCCCCTGCATTTCTCCACCTGGCCCGAGACCCCTGAGCCCACCCGCTCCGACTCCCACGCCTGGAGCGCCCACCCCATTTACGACTTCCTCACCCTGGTCGCCGGTATCGAGCCCGCCAGCCCCGGCTTTTCGACAGTCCGCATCGCCCCGCACCTCGGCACGCTGCCCTCGCTCACGGCCACCTACCCGCATCCGCAGGGCGAGATCAAGGTCGAGTACCAGCGCCAGGGGGCCGGGCTCAGCGCCACCATTACCCTGCCGGGGAGCCTGACCGGCAGCTTCGCCTTCAACAGCAGAAATTGGCCGCTCAAACCCGGCCTTAACCACATCCTCGCGCCGTGACGGATCCAGGCTGTCCGTCCCCGGTAGCCGCCGCCTGCCGCCGGGGATGGGTCTTTGGTCTATCCACCCCTGTATCCGGTCCTGAAAAACAGAAAAATCGATGTACTAAAAGGGAAACACCGTTCCCCATGCATGGGAAACGTGTTACAACTCCAACATGGCAAAGGGAAAGCTTTCTACGCCGTCTGGACACGTCAACCTTAGAATGCTGGCCGAGCATCTGGAGCTATCGCAGACCACCGTCTCGCTGGTCCTGAACAACTCCCCCTCCGCAAAGTCCATCCCCCAGGAGACCCGCAACCGGGTTACCGAGGCCGCGGAACGCCTCAACTACCGCCCCAACTACTTCGCCCGCTCCCTGCGCCAGAGCAAGTCCATGAGCGTCGGTGTGCTCGCTCCTGATCTCAGCGAAGGCTACTTTACCCGCGTCATGAGCGGCGTGGTCCAGGAGCTGACGGCAGCTCATTACTTCTACTTCACTGCCTGCCACGACTGGAAACGCGACCTGATCGAAAAGTACCCGCGCATGCTGGTGGAGCGCTCCGTGGACGGCTTTCTGCTGCTCAACACGCCCGCCAATGCCATCGAAGTTCCCGTTCCGGTGGTCGCCATCTCCGCCCACAGCGCGGTTGAAAACGTGACCAACATCATCCTCGATCATCATCTGGCCGTCGAGCAGGCGCTCACCCACCTGGTCGCGCTGGGCCATCGCCGCATCGCCTTCATGCGCGGCCCGCACGCCATCCCCGACTCCGAGTACCGCTGGGCGAGCATCCAGCAGGTTGCGCGCGAGGTGCACCTCAAGATTGACCCCGCCCTGGTCATCCGCATCGACTCCGCCGGCTGGTCCATGAAAGACAACTACCATCCCATGGCCCCCGAAATCGGCTACAAGCCCATGCAGGCGCTGCTCGAACAGACGCGCGACTTCACCGCCATCTTCTGCTTCAACGACATCGCCGCCATCGGCGCCATCCGCGCCCTCAAGGACGCCGGCCGCTCCGTCCCAGGAGACGTCTCGGTGGTCGGCTTCGACGACATCCAGTCTGCCGCCTACTCCACGCCCTCGCTCACCACCGTCCGGCAGCCGCTGCTGGAGATGGGCCGCCGCGGCGCGCGGACGCTGCTGGAACGCATCGCCAACCGCGAAGCGGAATACCCCACGGAAATCGTCATGACCCCGGAACTGGTCGTCCGCGAGTCCACCGGCCCGGCGCGGTAAGAGAGGGGTCAGGGATCGGTTTTCGTGCCTGCTCTCGGCATCCGGATCGGGACCGGGAACAGCCGGCTGGTTGAGAGTGACCTCTTCCGCTACCGACTTCACATGCTGCCGCGTCTCATCTTCCCGCTCCGGTGATTGCGGACTCCCACAGCGGCCCGACCACTGATCACTGACAACTGTCGTGCTATTCCAGCATCTGCAAATCCAACGGCTCCTCGATCATGCAGTCCAGGGTCTTCACCTTCTCCAGAGCCCGCTTCAGCGCCGACGACTTGCACGGCTCCACGGTCACCACAAACGGCAACGCGTCCGACGGATAGCCGGGCTTCTGCACAATGGCACGGATGTTGATCTTCTCCTCGGCCAAAGCGCCTGTAATCGCCGCCACAATCCCCGGCCGGTCGCGCACCAGGAAGCGGATGTAGTGCGGAACCTCGAACTCCCCGCTCACTGTCGCCGGCAAGGCGGGTAGCTCCACCCGCCGCGATCCGTGCGCCAGCGCCAGCAGGTCGCTGACCACGGCTACGGCGGTAGGATGCCCGCCCGCCCCGTGCCCCGAAAACACCACATCCCCGGCGTAATGTCCACTCACCACCACCATGTTCTCCGTGCCCCTTGACCAGGCCAGCGGCGAGCGCAGGGCCACCAGCATCGGCCCCACCGTTGCCGCCACCCGGCCTTGAGACTGGTCGGCGCGCGACACTTGCCGAATGGTGCAGCCCAGATCCCGCGCATAGCTGAAGTCCACAGCTGTGATCGTCGTGATCGGCCGGGGGATAATCTCTTCCGGGTTGACCGCCACGCGCAGCGCCAGCCGCATTAAAATGGACAGCTTGGCCCGCGCGTCAAACCCGCCCACATCCTCGGTCGGGTCAGTCTCGGCATAGCCCAGCCTCTGTGCCTCGGCCAGCTTGGCCGCATACTCGGCGCCATCCTCCATCTGGCTGAGGATGAAGTTGCAGGTCCCATTCAGGATTCCCTCGATGCGCTCGATTCTGTCCCCGGCCAATCCCTGCTCGAGGCCTGGAATGACTGGAATCCCGCCCGCAACCGCGGCGCCATACTTCAGGTGTCCACCGCGAGAAGCCGCCAACTGTTCGAGCTCCACGCCGTGAAACGCAATCAGTTTCTTGTTGGCCGTCACCACGCTCTTGCCCGCGTCCAGCGCCTGGCGCACCCAGCCCCCCGCCGGATCGAGCCCGCCGGCCAGCTCAACCACCACATCGCAATCGGAGCCGAGCACGGCGTCCGCGTCCTCGCTCCAGGTCACACTCGATGGAACCCAGTCCACACGCTTGCGCTCGACGCCGCGGTTGAACACGTGGGTCAGCTCCAGGCCTCGCGGCGCGGACTCGACCAGAATCCGCGCCACCGAGCTGCCCACCGTGCCAAATCCAAAAATCGCGATGCGCAGAGGCCGTTGCAAGCGTGATTCCCGCGCGGCCTGCGGCGAAACCTGTTGCGGCGAAACCGAAATATTCACTCCAGACACCGGCATTTCCTCACATGAGTCGATCAAAATCGGATTAACCCGATGATACCCGACTGCTGGAAGCCCCAGGCCTCGATTCCGAGACCTGGGAAACGAATGGCTCAAACCCGCTCCCTTTCAGGTTCAGAGAGTTCCCGTGCCCAACCGTTGCGCTCTTACCAGCGCCAGGGTGGCAAACCAACAACTCATGTAAGATAAATCTCGAATGCGGCGCGTCCTATCCATTCTGCTCGTCCTGTCCTTCAGCCTCGGCCCGCTTGCGGCCATGCTTGAAGCCGGCGACGACGCGCGCCTGCCCGCCTGCTGCCGCCGCCATGGCACACACCACTGCGCCATGTCCACCAGCATGGTATCGATGCTCGCCGAAGCCGCACCCGGCAGATCCGTTCTCACCGCACCGGCAACCTGCCCAGCGTTCCCCGGCTCCCTCGCTGCTATAGCCCCCGCGCCGCAGGCCCTGGCCGCCGCATCCACCAGCTTGCCGGCCCTGCTCGCTCTTCCCTACTCTGCCGCCGCACTGCATGTCTCCGCGCAGGTGAGCCAGATTTGCACCCGCGCCGGCCGCGGCCCTCCCGCATCCCTCCTCGCCTGAGACATTCGCTGAAGAGAAAGCCGTTTTCTTCTGCCTGCGCAATCGACAGCAAGGATGAGTGTCCCTGCAGCCTCGGTGCTTTCGCGCAGCCGCCCTATGCGAGGATTCTTCCCCATGCGCTGCTCTGCTCTCCTTATCGTTCTCGTCTTCCTGTGTGCGCTCCTCCCCGCGCGCGCCACCGTCTTTGCCAACGTCCACGGTGTCGTCCACGATCCCCAACATCGCCCCATCGCCAACGCCAAGGTCACGCTCCATGCTGCCGACTCCGCCTTCACGTTGAGCGCCACCACGGATGCCGAAGGAGCGTTCGAGCTGCTCCAGGCGCCCATCGGCATTTACCACCTGCAGGTTAGCACCCCCGGATTCACTGCGGTCACCGAGACCATCTCGATCGCGTCCGCCACCAACCCGGTTGTGCATGTCGCGTTGCCCGTAGCCTCAACCACGGAATCCGTTGAGGTGGAAGGCGCGACGGCTCAGGTGGATTCCGTAACGCCGACCACACTTGTCACACGAGAGATGATCGAGGAGACGCCGGGCGCCAGTCGCGCAACGTCGTTTGCCGCTATCACCGATTACGTGCCCGGCGCCTACATGTGCCACGACATGCTGCACATGCGCGGAGGCCACCAGACCAGTTGGCTCATCGACGGCATCAACATCCCCAACACCAACATTGCCGCGAATGTCGGTCCGCAAATTGCTCCGTCCGACACGGATCAAATCGAGGTCCAGCGCGGAAGCTATGCCGCCGACATCGGCGACCGAACCTACGGCGTCTTCAACGTCGCACCACGCAATGGCTTTGAACGCGACCGCGAGGCGGAGTTGCACATCACCAGCGGAAACTTCTACACCGGCGAGACTGCGCTCTCAGCGGGGGACCACTCGCAAAAAGCCGCATGGTATGCAAGCTTGTCCGCGGCCCGCTCCTACTACGGACTGGAGACCCCGATTGCTGCCGTCGTTCACGACGCCACCAATTCGCAAAGCGGCTTCGGCTCCTTTCTTGTGAATCCGAATGCAACCAACCAGTTCCGCTTCAACGGCCAATTGCGCCAGGACTTCTTTCAGGTTCCCTACGATCCGAATCCCAATAGCTGGCTCAACCAGCTCTACGATTCCAGAGGCCTCCGTGACGGGCAAACCGAGCGCGACGGCTTCTTTATCGCCGACTGGGTGCATACCCTATCGCCCACCGCCATGATTGAGGTGGCTCCTTTCTACCACTGGAACGTAGCCAACTACGACTCGAGGCCTGCGGACACCCCTACCGCCACCACATGGGATCGCACCTCAAACTACGCTGGATTGCAGGCCAATGTGCGCGGTGAAGTCAAGCGCAATAACCTCGCGGGCGGCTTCTACTCCTTCTATCAACACGATTCATCTTTGTTCGGTGTGGTCTTCAACGACGGGTCTGGGACAGCGCCAATCCACGAGACAGATGTTGTCTCCGGCGGCATCGTCGAGGGGTCGCTCTCCGATAGTCTGCGCGTCACCGACTGGCTCACTCTGCTGGCCGGTGTCCGCTTTTCAACCTTCCATGGCGCCATCACTGAAAACCATGCCGCCACTCGCTTCGGTGCAGCGCTCAACATTCCCCGCCTGAACTGGGTGCTGCGCGGCTTCTACGGCCGCTATTACCAGGCGCCGCCTCTGGTCAGTATTCAAGGTCCTCTGCTCGCTTACGCCAATGCCAACAACACGGGCTTCGCCGTGCTGCGCGGCGAGCGCGATGAGGAGCACGAGTTCAGCATTCAGATTCCCTGGCGCGGCTGGGCGCTGGATGTCGACAACTTCAAAACACGGGTCAATAACTTCCTCGACCACTCCAATATCGGTGAGTCCAACGTGTACATCCCGATTACTGTGGACGGGGCCCTGGTGCGCGCCTGGGAAGCTACGCTGCGCAGCCCGTCGCTGTGGCGTCGCGGTCAGTTCCATCTGGCCTACTCCAATCAGATTGCCGAGCAGCGTGGAGCGATCAATGGCGGCCTCATATGCACATCGGGCTGCGACGGCAGCTTCGACTACACCCCGGTGGATCACGACCAGCGCCAAACGCTCAACACCGGCTTCACTGCCACTTTGCCGATGCGCAGTTGGTTCTCAACCAACGTCTACTACGGCTCGGGTTTTTCCAACGGCACCGCCGGCGCCACCGATGCCAACGGCAACCTGATCAGCCCTTACCAGAGTAATTATCTGCCGGTGCATACCACCTTCGACGTGGCCGCCGGGAAGACATTCGGCGAAAACGTGAAGTTCACCGTGACGGTCGTCAACGTCACCAACCATCGCGTACTCACCGACAGCTCACTGACCATCGGCGGATTCCACTACAACGATCCGCGACAGATTTCCGCAGAGTTCCGTTACCGCTTCCACTTCTGAGCGTGGTCAATCAGGCGCGCAGAGGCTCATTTCAACCCCGCCGCATGCACCTCGACCACCGCGGCCTTGCGCGGCGCAGCCCACACCTGGTAGCTGTTGAAGAGAAACTGCCCGCCCAGGATCAGCAGCCACACCCACAGCGCAAACCGCAGCGGCCGCCGCGGAACATGTGCGCTCAGCAGCGTTCCGCTCACCGCCCCCAGCACGCCTCCCGCAATCAGTTGCAGCAACAGTTCCGTGTTTGACGCGTGTGAAAACCAGTGCGCTCCGCTGCCGATCAGCGAGACGATGAAGCCGAAGGCAATGTCCGTGCCCACCACCTGCGCCGGAAGCAGCGGCGTCAGGCTCAGCAGCGCCGCCGAGCCCAGCGCGCCCGCGCCCGCCGAAGAGAAACCCACCTCCGCGCCGACGGGGAGCATCAGCCACGCCAGCAACGGGCTGCGGTCGCGCGCGTTCTCATTGGCCTTCATCGGTTTGAACGAATTGGCAATCTGCCAGGCCGCCGTGGTCACCAGGATCGAGCCGAGCAGCGCATTCAGCAGATTCTGCTCGCCCACCGTGACCAGATGCTTCAGAAACAGCGACCCGATCACCACGCCCGGCACGCCGCCGGCCAGCATGAATCCCAGCGTCCGCCAAGCGACGTTCTTGCGCAGAATCTGTGACGGCACCAGGATCAGCTTGACCGCAGCCGAAAACGTCAGCCCGATGCTCACCGCAACCGGCGCCGGCACTCCAAGAAACAACACCAGCACCGGCACCGTAATGGTGCCCGCGCCTACTCCGGTGAGCGCTATGAACAACGCGATGATGAATCCAATCAAGTACTGCATTCCGTAGACTCCGTCTCGTCCGTCCTATTGCGCCGGCGCTGCTTCAATGTGAATGCCGCATTCAACTTTGCGGCCGGCCCATCGCCCCGACCGCGGATCGTTCGCATCCAATGGAAGCGAAGTACATGGCTCGCAGCCGATCGATGCGTATCCCCGCGCGTAGAGCGGCAGCAGCGGAATCGAAAGCTGCTCGCATGCGTACCACACGTCGCGCGTTGTCCAGGTCGCAAGTGGCGCGAGCTTCAGCACATGCTTGCCACCGGGGAGCGCGAACAGCGCCGACTCCTCCAGCGCAGCGCGGCTCTTTGCCTGCTCCCTACGCAGCCCGGTCAGCCACACGCGATATCCCGAAACCGCCTTAAAAAGCGGCTCCACTTTGCGCAGCTTGCAGCACTGGTCAGGCGCCGATTGATACAGCAGCCCATGCTCTGCCTCCTGCTCGGCAACTGTCTTCTCCGGGGGCAGGTTGATCAGGTTCAGGTTCCATTCCTTGGCAATCCGGTCGCGATACTCGTAGGTCTCGCGAAAGTGGTAGCCGGTGTCGAGGAACAAGATCGGAAGTGCCGGGTCCAGCGCCAGCGCCAACTTCGTCAGCAGCACATCCTCGGCCTGAAAGCTGCACGTGAGACAAACGTCGCCGCGTCCCGTGATCTCAGGCTTGAGCAGCGCGCACACCGCATCCAGCTTGATTTCGACTTCGGTTTGAATCTCAGCAGTGCTCATCTACAGTCCCGCCCTCTCTGTGTCGTACAGAATCTCTGCCTCATGCAACAACCGGTGCACGGCCGCAACCGCGGCGTTGCGATTGGTGTCGTCAAGAACCAGTTGCCGGCTGCCAACCCGCGCCACCAACTGCTCGCTCTCATTCACAGTCACTTCGAGCAACAGTAAACCGGCCTCCGCCTGCAGGCGCTTAAGCGCCTCCACGAACTCCGGCCTCGCAATCGCTGCGTCATTCGCGCCTGTACTGGCGGTCTCGATGCGCTGCGTAATTACCCCCGCCGTAAACAGCGAGCGCTCTACCAGGTTGATCAACTCCGCCGGCCCGTCCAGCCGGAGCACGCCTCCCTGGTGTCCCCAGCGCGCCGCGCGCTCCGCCGCAGTCACCGGACCGGAGAGGTAAGCCGGTTCGTCCACACCGTCCGATGTGTCGTCGGCAACAGAGGTAATCATCCCCGCTGCCACCGTGCCGCTGGTCGCGGCATCGATCAGGATAAAGGCTCCGGTGGAGCGGTTCTCCGCGTACAGATCGAGCGCAATGGGCCGCAGCAACTCAATCGAAACCGACCCGATGGCATTCATCTCCAGCGTGTCGCCCGCTTCATGAGCGAGGGTGCCGATGTTGGTGCGATACGCGACAGACGTGATGAAAGCCGGGACCGTGTGGCTGGTGTGTTTGAGCAAGTAGCGGCGGCGAAGCGCAAGCGGCCTCTGGTCCATCCATACCAACGAGGCGCCGATGTGCCGCGTGACTCTCGGCGGCGCGTCCGCTGCGGCAATCAGATCGCCGCGACTGATGTCGACCTCCTGGTTCAGCACCAGCGTCACCGAAAGCGGTGCGCGCGCCTGCTCGAGGTCGCCATCGAAAGTCACAATGCGCTCGACCTCCGCGCTGCGCCCGGAAGGCAGCGCCGTGATCCGCTGGCCCACGCGGATGGTGCCCGAGGCAATCTGCCCTGCAAATCCACGAAAGGTGTGGTCGGGCCGAAGCACGCGCTGCACGGGAAAACGGAACGGCGCGGAGTGCGTCTCCAGCGCGGCCGGCAGCGATTCAAGCAGCTCCAGCAGAGACGGCCCCGCGTACCACGGCATGGCGCCAGGCCCGCGCCCAACGGCCTGACCGGTCCTGTGCACCACGTTGTCCCCAACCAGCGCGCTCACCGGAACGAAAATCGCCCTCATTGCATTGCCCGTGTCGGCGGCAATTTCGTCCAGAACCCGTGAAAAGCCCCGCTCGATCGCGTGAAAAACCTCCTCGTCGTAGCCAATCAGGTCCATCTTGTTTACCGCCACCAGCACGTGCTTGACGCGCAGCAGCGACGCAATGTACGCGTGCCGCCGCGACTGCATTAGCACCCCTTTGGCCGCGTCGATCAGCACCACCGCGGCGTCCGCCGTCGAAGCTCCGGTGGCCATGTTGCGCGTGTACTGCTCGTGGCCCGGCGTGTCCGCAATGATGAACTTCCGCCGCGCCGTCGAGAAGTAGCGATACGCCACATCGATCGTGATTCCCTGCTCGCGCTCCGCGCGCAATCCATCCGTCAACAGCGCGAAATCGATCTGCCCCGGAGCCGTCGTCCCCTTGCCCTCGATCGACCGCACCTGGTCTTCATAGACGGACTGCGTATCGTAGAGCAGCCGCCCGATCAGCGTCGATTTGCCGTCGTCCACACTGCCCGCTGTCGAGAAGCGCAGCAGATCCTTCTCGCGCTCCAGCGCCAGAAACTCTCCAATCTCAAACTTTTTCCCCTTGTCTTCCGCTACCGGCAAATTTGCCTCCTCAGCTCCTGGTCCCTAGTCCCTAGAAATACCCCTCCCGCTTCTTCAATTCCATCGATCCTTCCTGGTCGTGATCGATCACGCGGTTGGCTCGTTCGGAGGAGCGAAACGAAATCAGTTCGGCAATGATCTCCGGAATCGTCTCCGCATCCGACCGGATGGCTCCGGTGCATGGACTGCAACCGAGCGACCGCAGCCGCGACTTGACCATTTGCGGTTTCTCGCCAAGCCGCGCCACAAAACCCTGTTCGATCGGCAACAGCCCATCCTGGCCCGAAGCCGTTGGGCGCACGTACATGGGCCGCTCCTTCGCGAAATAAAGATCGACCACCGGAATCTTTTCTTCGTGGATGTACTGCCACACGTCCATCTCCGTCCAGTTGGAAAGCGGAAAGACGCGAATGCTTTCGCCGGGATGAATGCGCGCGTTGTACAGGTTCCACAGTTCCGGTCGCTGGTTCTTCGGGTCCCATTGCCCCGCGCCGTCGCGGAATGAATAAATGCGTTCCTTGGCGCGCGACTTCTCCTCATCGCGCCGCGCCCCACCAAAGGCCGCGTCGAAGTTGTAGTGCTTCAGCGCATCGAGAAGCGCCTGTGTCTTAAGCAGGCCGCAGCAGCGCTTGGTGTCGAGTGCGATGGGATTGGTCCCCGCCGCAATCGCGTCTTCATTGCGCCATACCAGCAGGTCCGCGCCCACTTGCCGCGCCATCCAGTCGCGAAACGCGATCATCTCGACGAACTTGAACCCGGTGTCGATGTGCAGCAGCGGAAACGGAATCGGCCCTGGGAAGAAGGCCTTCTGCGCCAGTCGCAGCATCACCGACGAGTCCTTGCCGATGGAGTAGAGCATCACCGGCCGCTCGAACTCCGAGGCGACCTCGCGCAGAATGTGGATGCTCTCCGCCTCCAGTAGCCGTAGATGGCTCAGCCGCTCCGGCCCACGCAGAGGCTCGGGCCCGGAGAGTGTTGCGGAATCGGTTGTTGACGGAACCGCATCTTCTGCGAGCGGCATGGTGACCTCCTGGTTTCGTGGGGAAACGCTGAAGGCCGGAGCAACACGTGCACAAACGCCCGGCTGTTCAGCAACGGGCGAGTCGTCTAGATCGATTGCGAAGGAGATCGAAGACTAGAAGGGACACCCGTCGAAGATGTTCGACAGGCGACAACAAGACGAGCTTTGGGCAGCGCGAACCATGTGTGAATTCATAGTACCAAAACGCATCGAACTGCACAATGCTCTTGCGCTCCGCGGTGAAAAGGTAGGCTGCGGCCACCTCCCCGCCGCAAATCCAGAGCTGCGCCGCTAAAGCAGGAATCCCGCCCCCCCGCCTGCAAAACCCGGACGAAAGGACTAAAGTGTAGTTGGCGAGACTGTTAACCCGGTTCGGACACCAAACAACTGGCGTCCCGCGGGCCCCGGATTTCTTCAATCGAAGCAGCAGTCAAGGTGGGGTAAACACGTGCACGAATCGATCGATTGGCCTGTTCCAGCAAAGCCCGCGCGGCCGCGCCGCCGCGTTCTTCTTTTTGTTTTCGCCGTGGTGGCGGTCATCGTCTTCGGCAGCCGCACTGCGCTCTCCTACTGGGTCGATCTGCTCTGGTTCCGCTCTCTCGGCTACTCTGAAGTCTTTTGGAAGGCGCGCGGCCTCGAGTGGGGCGTCTTCGCCGCTTTTGCCGTGGTCACGTTCCTGTTTCTCTTTGGCGTCTTTTCCGCCTTCAAGCGCGCCCACTCCGGCGACCTCCCCGAAGATCACACCATTTTCATCGCCGGCAATCCGATTAAGCTACCTGTCGCGCCGGTGCTTCGGTTGGCCGCCATCGGCGTCTCGCTGGTCATCGCTCTGGTCACCGCCGCCGCGATGCAGGCCCAATGGACCACACTGGCGCTCTACTGGTACGCACCGCAAGCCGCGGCAGGCTCGCCCGGCGCCTTCGCCGACCCTATCTTTGGCCGCCCTCTCAACTTCTATTTGTTCACGCTGCCCGCCTGGCAACTGCTCGCCGGCTGGCTGCTAACGCTGGCGGTGCTCACCGCCGTTCTCGCCGTCCTGTTCATCCTCATCAGCGGCGGCTCACGCGCCCTCACCGGCCGCATCGCGGGCGGCATCCCGCTGCCCTGGCGCGAGGTTTCCCTCTCGGCCGGTTTTCTGCTCCTGGTCCTGGCGCTGCGCGAGTACATCGGCCGCTTCGAACTCTTGTTCGAGCACCACACCATCTTCGACGGTGTTACCTACACCGACGCGCACGTCACGCTTACCGGCATGTTGTTTGTCTCCGCGGCCCTTGCCCTGGGCGCGCTCATCGCCGTTGCCGGCGGAGTCTTCAAGCCGCGCGGCCGCTGGCTCATTGCCGCCGTTCTTCCCGCCGCGGTTTGCTATATCGTGGCGGGCGTGGCTGGCTGGTACGTCACTAGCTTCCTGGTCAAGCCCAACGAACTGGTGCGTGAGCAGCCCTTCATCGCCTACAACATCCAGATGACCCGCCGGGCCTATGGCCTCGACACCTTCGCGCAGCGCGAATTCCCCGCCGAAATCACCGTGGGCGCAACCGATCCCGCCAACAATCAGCCCACTCTGCAGAACATCCGCCTGTGGGACGTCAACGCGCTGCAGGACACCCTGCGCCAGATTCAGGAGATTCGCACCTACTACGACTTTCCCGGCATCGACATCGATCGCTACCAGATCGACGGCAACCAGCGCGAGGTGATGCTGGCGGTGCGCGAGCTCAACGTCGACAAGCTTCCCGAAAGCAGCCGCAACTGGATCAATCTGAAGCTGATCTACACCCACGGCTACGGCATCACCATGAACCCCGTCAACGGCTTCGACAGCGAAGGTCTGCCCACGCTGATGCTCAGCAACATGCCCGTGCAGAGCTCCGTTCCCTCTCTCAGCGTCACCCGCCCCGAGATCTACTTCGGCGAGATGACCAACACCGATGTCTATGTGAAAACCCGCCAACAGGAGTTCAACTACCCCGAAGGCCAGAGCAACAACCTCACCTCGTACCAGGGCACCGGCGGCATCGTTATCGGCAGTTTTCTTCGCCGCATCCTCATCGCTTTCGACCGCGGCGACATCGCCAAGCTCCCTTTCAGCGACGATGTAAATGCCCAAAGCCGGCTACTCATGCGCCGCAACGTGCGCGACCGCGTCGCCGCCTTGGCGCCCTTCCTCACCTTCGACCAGGACCCCTACATCGTTGTCGGCGACGACGGCCGCCTCTCCTGGATTATGGACGCCTTCACCTCCTCTGACACCTATCCCTACTCCGTCCATCGCAGCGTCGACAATGTCCCCCTCAACTACATGCGCAACAGCGTCAAGGTGGTTGTGGACGCCTACGACGGAACAGTTACCTTTTACGTCTTCGACCAGAACGATCCCATCCTCGCAGCCTATCGCGGCATCTTTCCCAGCCTGTTCAAAGACGCCTCGGCCATGCCCGCCTGGCTGCGTAAGCATGTCCGCTACCCCGAGCTGCTGCTCAGCCTGCAAGCCGAGGTCTACGGCCTCTACCACATGACCAATCCGGAGGTCTTCTACAACCGAGAGGACCTGTGGACCGTCGCCACGGAGACCGGCATGGCCCAGGGCGGCGAGCAGACCACACAGCCCATACAGCCCAACTTTGTGCTGATGAAGCTGCCCGGAGAAGACGGCCTGGAGTTCGTAGAGATTCTGCCCTTCACGCCCGCCAACCGCAACAACCTCATAGGCTGGATCGCCGGCCGCAGCGACGGCGAGCACTACGGCACCTCAGTGGTCTACGACTTCCCCAAGACCCGCCTGGTCGACGGGCCACAGCAAATCGAAGCCCGCATCGACCAGAACGCCCAGCTCTCCGGGCAGCTCACCCTTTGGAATCAGCAGGGCTCCCACGTGCGCCGCGGCAGCCTGCTGGTCATCCCCTGCGGCCGCGCCCTGCTCTACGCCGAGCCCATCTACCTGCAGGCCGAGCGCAGTCCCATGCCGGAGCTGCGCCTGGTCGTGCTCGCCCTGCAGGACCGGCTGGCCTACGCCCCCACTTTCGAGGCCGCCCTCGCTTCCCTCTTTGGCTCCGAGTCTTCCTCCCTCAGCTCAACCGAAGCCCCCCACGCCGCGCCCCAGCCCGGCGCACCAGCCCAGTCCCAACCCGCGGACAACCTCAAATCCCTGGTCGCCCAGGCCGGCAAGGACTTCGCCGACTACCAGCGCCTCACATCGGAAGGAAAGCTCTCCGAAGCCGGCCAGAAGCTCGACGACCTGAAGCGCACCCTCGACAAGCTCAACGCCTTGCCAAAATAGGCCGTCCCAGGCGGGCGCAAGACTGTGTCCTGCATCCGCCTGCAATGTTCATCCGTCACACCTTGCTGCCAACCTGACGGAGTATGGTATTCCGCGGTAATCAGTTGGGAGCCCGTATGACGACCGCACTTCTGCCAGTCGAGAAAACTGCCCTCTTTCCCATCCAGGACATCGCCGCCAAGCTTCATCTAGCCCCGCATCACTACGAGACGCTCGGTGCTCACGGCGCCAAGCTCAGGCTCGATTTGCTCGCCGACCCGGCCTTCCCCGTCCGCGGCAAGTTCATCCTGGTCACCGCCACCACTCCCACCGTCTCCGGCGAAGGCAAGACCGTGGTCTCCATCGGCCTGGCGCAGGGCCTGGAGCGCATCGGCCGCAAGTCCATCGTCACCTCGCGCGAGCCCTCCCTCGGCCCCGTCTTTGGCCTCAAGGGCGGCGCGGCCGGCGGCGGCCTCTCGCAAGTCGAGCCCAGCCAGAAGATCAATCTCCACTTCCACGGCGACTTCCACGCCATCACCGCCGCGCACAACCTGCTCGCCGCCATGGTCGACTCCCACCTCTTCCACGGCAACGACCTCGATCTCGACCCCGCGCAAATCTCCTGGCCGCGCGCGCTCGACGTCAACGACCGCGCCCTGCGCCGCATCTCCATCGCGCTCGGTTCCAAGGGCGACGGCGCCGGCCGCGAAACCGGCTTCGTCATCACCGCCGCGTCGGAGATCATGGCCATCCTCGGCCTCGCCACCAGCCTCGCCGACCTCCGCCGCCGCCTCGGCGCCATCGTCGTCGGCGTCTCCCGCTCCGGCCGCCCCGTCACCGCCGCCGCTATGGGCGCAACCGGCGCCATGATGGCCCTGCTGAGCGACGCCATTCTGCCCAACCTGGTGCAGACCACCGAAGGCACACCCGCGCTGGTTCACACCGGCCCCTTCGCGAACATCGCCCACGGCACCAGCAGCGTCCTCTGCCAGCAGATGGCCCTTCGTCTCGCCGACTACGTCGTCAACGAAGCCGGCTTCGCTTCCGACCTGGGCGCGGAAAAATACTTCGACATCGTCATGCGCTCCTCCGGCGTCCGCCCCGCCGTCGCCGTGCTCGTCACGTCCGTGCAGAGCCTGTGCGCCCAGGGCCAGGGATCGCTCGCGGCCGGCTTCTCCACCCTCGCTCACCACATCGCCGCACTCAGGAACTTTGGCGTTCCGGTCGTGGTGGCGGTCAACCACTTCCCCTCCGATCAGCCTTCGGAGTTGATCGCGATCGCCGATGAATGCCATGAGCAAGGCGTCGCCTGCTCCATCGTCGAAGCCTTCGCCAAGGGCGGCCGCGGCGCGGTCGATCTGGCGCAAAAGGTCGTCTTCGCCATCGAAGCCAATCCCAAGCCCAACGCCCATCCCGTCTACGCGCTTGAGGACACGCTCGAAGAAAAAATCCATAAGGTTGCTGCCCAGGTCTATGGCGCGGCCGGAGTCTCCCTCAGCGATCAGGCCCGCGCCAAACTCGCGCGCTACGCGGAATGGGGATTCGCCTCGCTGCCCGTCTGCATCGCCAAGACCCAGTACTCGCTCACCGACAACCCCAAAATCACCGGTGCTCCCACCGATTGGACGCTCAACATCACCGATGCATCGCTCGCCGCCGGCGCAGGCTTCGTGGTTGCCATCGCCGGCAACATGATGCTCATGCCTGGCCTGCCCCACGCCCCGCGCGCGCTGGCCATCGATGTCGACGAAAACGGCGCCATCACAGGCGTCTGATGCGAAGCGGTGTCTGCCGAGGCCGTCAACTCAGAAACGTAATGCTCGCCGGGCTTCCCACCGCCGTGTACTGGCCCGTGAACTGAAGCAGGCCCGACTCGCGATGAATCCTGAAGCAGGTGATGCTGTCGCTGCGACGGTTGCATGCGTAGAGAAAATCCCCGCCCGGCGCAATCCGGCACTGCCCCGGATAATCGCCCATCGTCGATGTCTCTCCAATCCACTTCAGCCTGCCATCCGCGCCGATCGAGAACGCCGAAATCGTGTCGTGCAGCCGGTGTGCCGCATACAAGAATCTCCCATCCGGCAAAATCAGAATCTCCGAAGCGAAGCTCGTTCCTCCGAATCCCGCAGGCAGAGCGGAAACCGTCTGCTCGGCCTTGAGCGTCCCGGTCGACGCGTCGTAATGGAAGAACACAACCGTCGCAGCCTCTTCCTGAATCGAGTAGAACCAACGGCCGTTGGGATGAAAAGCAAAGTGCCGCGGCCCATCGCCCGATGGCAACTGCGCACCGAGCACTTCGTCCCCGAAGCTCACCGCTGCCGTGTTCGCATCCACGCGATAGACATAGATTCCATCCTGCCCCAGGTCCGTCGCCAACACAAATCTCCCCTGCGGGTCAGGCGCAATCATGTGCGCGTGCGGGGCGTCGTGCCCGCTCACGGCAAAGCTGCCTGCCGGCGCATCCGTCGCTTGCGCAGCGCCCAGACGCCCGCTATCGCGATGCACGCCCGTCGCAGTTCCCAGCAGTCCGCCTTCAAGAATCGGCAACACCGCCACGCTCCCGCCGCCATAATTCGCCACAAACGCGTGCTTCCCTAGCGCATCGATGCTCAGATAGCAAGGCCCTGCGCCCTCCGAGCTCACCACGTTCAGAGCCGTCAAATCCCCGCTCGCCTGATCGATCGCAAACGCGCTCACCGACCCGCTGTTCCCGCCGTAATCGCTCACCTCATTCACCGCGTAGAGATACTTCTTCGACGGATGAATCGCAATCCAAGATGGATCGGGTGTCTTCGCAACCAGCTTGCGCCGCGTCAGTTCGCCCGTCGCCGCATCCATCTCGAACCGGTAAATCCCCTCGCCATTGCTTCCCGCCCCAAATGCGCCGGTATACGTGCCCACGTAGGCCAGCGTCCGCTTCGCCGCCATCCGCCGCACAGCCTCCTGCGAAGTCCCCAGCGAGGAATGCGCCAGGGCCACAGCTCCCGCGCTCTTCACAAAATCCCGCCGGCTAACTCCCCGCCGCAAAACTTCCTCTTTCATTCCGTCCATCCTCAAGGGAACCTCTGGCTAAGTCGCCGTTTTGAAAGGGCACGACTTCAGTCGTGCCGTAGATGCAGCAAAATGATCGCGGGCTTCAGCCCCTGAGGGAATGGTTGCTTCACCGAATTGCTTCTTCAGAGGTTCCCAGGAACTTCCGCATCACACCACCCACGCCAGCCCCAGCGTAAACACAAGCGCCGTCACCGAAATAATCGTCTCGCACACCGACCACGTCTTCATCGTATCGGCCACGCTCATGTTGAAGTACTCCTTCACCAGCCAGAACCCGCCGTCGTTCACATGCGAAAAGATCAGCGACCCCGCTCCCGTGGCAATCGCCAACAGTTCCGGATGAACGCCTCCGGCATGCAACGCGATCGGCGCAACAATGCCCGCCGCCGTCGTCATCGCCACCGTCGCCGACCCCGTGGCCAGCCGCATCGCGGCCGCCAGCAGCCACGCCAGCAGCAGCAGCGGCACATGGCTCCGCATCGCGACGCCAATAATCGCCAGCGAAACGCCGCTGTCCTGCAGAATCCTTCCGAACCCTCCGCCCGCGCCCACCAGCAGCGTAATCATCGCCGTCGGCGCCAGGCACTCATTGCTGAAGCGCAAGATCGTGGCGCGCGTAAACCCCCGCATCCGTCCTAAAGTGAAAAAGCTCAGCAGCACGCCAATCAGCAGCGCCATGTCGTCGTTGCCGATCAGGTGCAATCCCTCGTTCACCGCGCTCTTCGGCGTCGAAATGCCATCTGCCCAGCTCCCCGCCAGCATCAGAATTACCGGAAACAGAATGGTGAAAAGCGTCAGCCAAAAGCCCGGCAGGCTCTGCTCATTTCCGTGGTCCACAAACTCCGCTGCCATCGGGTTCTCCGCCGGCAAATGAATGTGCGGCGCAATCACTTTCGCATACAGCGGCCCCGCAATCACCGCCGTCGGTATGCCCACCAGCAGCGCATAGAAGATGGTGCGCCCCACGTCCGCCTTGTAGATCGTCACCGCCAGCAGCGCCGCCGGATGCGGCGGCACCAGTCCATGCACCACCGAAAGTCCAGCCACCATCGGCAGACCCACCAGGATCAGCGAAGTCCGCGTCCGGCGCGCCACCGTGAACGCAATCGGAATCAGCAGAACAAATCCCACTTCGAAGAACGCCGGCAGCCCGATCACCAGGCCGATCACCATCATCGCCCAATGAACTCGCTTTTCTCCAAAGAAGCGGATCAGCGTGTGAGCAATCTGGTCCGCGCCGCCCGACTCCGCCATCATCTTGCCCAGCATCGTCCCCAGCGCCACAATGATCGCAATGTGCCCCAGCGTTCCGCCCACGCCGGCTTCAAACGAGTGCACCACCGTCGCCAGCGGCATCCCCGTCGCCACCGCCAGCGCCAGCGAGGTGAGCAGCAGCGTAATGAATGGATTGAGCTTGAAGACGGTAATCAGTACAATCAGCCCGACAACAGCCACAAACGCCGCCGAAATAAGAAACAAACTGTGCGGATCGATCATAGGCAGATCAGAAAAAAGCTCCGTTCAGGCGGCCACGCCACCGAAATAGTAACGCATCGCTTACTGCACCCAGGCCGTCTTCCCGCGCCTAACAAAACGCCCCGCACGATTTCCAGTCGCCCCGCGGGCCGTGTAAGAGAGTTCTCCATTCACCCACACGCCCGCAATTCCCTTCGCCGCGCTGACTGGCTGTTCATAGGTCGCTGTGTCGATGATCCTCTCCGGATCGAAGAGCACCAGGTCGGCCCAATAGCCCTCGCGGATCAGCCCGCGCTCCGCCAACCCAAATCGCTGCGCCGGCATCCCCGCCATCTTGTGCACCGCCTCAGGCAACGAAAACAAATTCTCCCCACGGCAATAGCGTCCCAGCACGCGCGGAAATGTGCCCCACAGCCGCGGATGCGGCCGCGGATCGCAAGGCAATCCATCCGACCCGATCATGGTCGCCGGATGCGCCAGAATCCGCCGCATGTCGCCCTCTGAAATGCTGTGATAAATGGCCCCCGCCGACTGCAACCGCCGCGCCGCTTCCAGTTGCGTCACAGACCAGCTCTCCGCAATCTCCTTCAGCGTCTGTCCGGCAACTTCCTCGTGCGGAGTGCTCCACGTAATCGTGATCTTCAACCGCTCGTCCACCTGCCGCAAGTCGAGCGTGCTCGATCCGGCCGCATACGGATAGCAATCGCATCCGATCTGCTGCCCAGTGCGTCCAGCATCCAGAAGTTGAAGCACCTCGCCGGCCCGTCCCCAGTTGCCAATCCCCGCGCACTTTAAATGCGACACGATCACCGGCGCATGATCCGCTCGTCCAATCGCAAAGGCCTCCTCCATCGCCTCCAGAATCGCCTCCGCCTCCGTGCGCATGTGCGTGGTGTACACCGCACCAGCCCGTCCGAGTGGCTCAGCCAGCACCATCACTTCTTCTGTAGTTGCCGCATCCGCCGAAAGATAAGCCAGCCCCGTGCTCAGTCCCAGCGCCCCGTTCTCCAGCGCCTCGCAGAGCTGCTCCCGCATCCCTTCAATCTCGGCACTAGTCGCCGCGCGGTCCAGCCTATCCATGTGGTTGTTGCGCAGAGCCGTGTGGCCCACCAGCGCGCCCACGTTCACCGCCGGCCGCGCCTCGCCAAGAGCCGCAACGTACGAAGCGAAGGTCGGGTAGCAAAAATCGCCCGCGTCGCCCAGCAGGTTCATCGGCTCCGGCAGTTCGCCGGCTAACTGAAACGGCGCCGCGCTGATCCCGCAATTGCCCACGATCACCGTCGTCACGCCCTGCGACAGCTTCGCCAGCATCGCCGGATTGCGAATCACGCAAATGTCGTCGTGGGTGTGTACGTCAATGAAGCCGGGCGCAAGCACCAGCCCCGCCGCATCCGTGACCGCGGACGCTGCGCACTCAAGCGATGGACCGATGGCGCCGATTCGCCCCCCGCAAAGCGCAACATCCTTGAGTTCCGCGGCGCCCCCGCTGCCGTCCAGAACCTTCGCATTTCGGATCAGAGTGTCGCAGCGCAGCATAGGTGCTCGTTCAGAATATAGACTATTCATGCTGCGCGTTCCACATCTATTCCATCTCGATGCCGGAAGCGCATGGGAGCGCATTCGTTGACCGACAAGGACTCCATCCAAATCGCACACTCGGCCGCAATCGCCCCGCTGAACAAGGGCTTGGGCTCGTTCAACCGCGTGCTCGATGCCGCCGCCATCAATCAGCTCGACTGGAACCTCCTGTGCGAAGACCTGAGTCTTCCAACGGCCGTTCTTTACCAGGAAAAGCTGCTGCACAACTTGAATTGGATGCGCCAATTCATCTCCGCCTATGGATTAAAGCTTGCGCCCCACGGCAAAACCACCATGGCTCCTCGACTCTTCCATCTCCAACTCGAAGCAGGCGCGTGGGGGATCACGCTCGCCACCGCTCACCAAGTGCAAGTCGCCCACGCTCACGGTGTGCGCCGCGTCCTGATGGCGAACCAATTGATAGGCAAACAGAACATGAACGTCATCGCGGAATTGCTTCGCGACCCGGAGTTCGATTTCTATTGTCTGGTCGACTCAGCAGACCAGGTGGATCAATTGGGCGCATTCTATTCGCTCCTCGGCCTCCGCCTCCACGTGCTCCTCGAACTCGGCGTCGAGGGCGGCCGCACCGGCGTCCGTGACAATCTAAAGTTGCAATCGGTGCTCCAGGCGTTGTCTCGCTGGCAAACGGCTATCGCCCTCGATGGGGTCGAAATCTACGAGGGCGTTCTCAACGGCGAGTCTTCCATCCGCGCCTTCCTCCACCGCACGGTTGAAGTCACGCGCAAGCTCGCCCAAGAGAATCGCCTCCGGCGCGCACCCTTCCTGCTCTCTGGCGCGGGCTCTGCCTGGTACGACGTTGTCGCGGAAGTCTTCTCTTCAGCCGGATTCGGAGACGCAGTTGATATCGTCCTGCGTCCCGGCTGCTATCTCACTCACGACGTCGGCGCCTATCGCCAGGCCCAGGAAAGAATCCTGGAACAGAACCCCATCGCCCATCGCATGAACTCCGGACTCGTGCCCGCCCTGCATATCTGGGCCTACGTGCAATCGATTCCGGAATCGCAGAGGGCAATCGTGGCCTTGGGCAAGCGCGACGCCGCATTTGACTCTGGACTGCCCGTGCCGGCGCTCTACTACCGGCCCGGTAGCCTAACTCCGCAACTAACTCCCACCCACTGGCAAGTTACAAAGATGATGGACCAGCATGCCTACCTGCAAATCCACCCAGGAGACGATCTTCGCGTCGGAGACATGATCGCCTTCGACATCTGCCATCCCTGCCTGACCTTCGATAAATGGCGCACCGTGCCCATTGTGAACGCTGACTATCAGGTTATCGATATTGTTCAGACCTTTTTTTAATCCGGCTCGTCCTGTCGCTGCCAACCCGCATCCATCACTCAATAAAGCAGATATCTCGCCCGCACCGCTTCGAACCGCTCCAGCCCCTCCCGCCATTGCTCCGCCACGCGTCGCGGATCCTGTCCCGCTGCAATCGCATCCAGGCTAGCCTTGTTCACCATCAGCGTATCCACTCCCGCAACCTTATAGTCGACCGGGTATAGCGATTGCAGGGCAGCCGCGACTTCGATACCCAGCTCCGGCGCATCCAGCGCGTTCCGATCCATAACAACAATCCGCACGGCGCCGCACTCTTGATGAGCATACGCCGAGTTATCCGGCGTAAACTCGACAGGAATAAAGCGCACGCCCGATAACTCCCGCGCGTTGAGAGCTCTGGCCAGCCCAACCGGATTAACCCAAGGCGCGCCGACTAACTCAAATGGAGTATCTGTTCCCCGCCCTACCGAGATATTGGAAGCTTCAATCATGCCGATGCCAGGATAAAGTGTGGCTTCGGTCAGGCTCCGCATGTTCGGCGAGGGATTTACCCATAACTCACCGGTCGCATCGAACCAGTCGCCGCGTATCCATCCTTCCATCGGAACTACCGTCAGCCTGGCGCCGATCGCGCGCTCCGCATTGAACATCTTTGCCAGCTCGCCCATCGTCATCCCGTGCCGCACCGGAGTCTGCCAGTAACTCACGAACGATTCCCTGCCCGCGTCGGCAACCGGGCCCTGCACATACGCGCCGCCGATCGGGTTGGGACGGTCGAGCACAACGATCTCCTTGCCCGCCTTTGCCGCCGCCTCAACAAAGTAACCCAGTGTGCTCTCGTAGGTATAGAACCGCACGCCAACGTCCTGTATGTCGAAGATGACCACGTCGAGCCCTGCCATGACTTCGCTCGATGGCCGCCGCCTGGCATCGCTGTCGCCATACACGCTATAAACGGGCGCGCCGGTAACTTCGTCTTTCGAGTTACCAATCTCCGTCGTGTCGAGCTTGCCTTGAATGCCGTGCTCCGGACTGAAGATCGCGGCCAGCTTGACTCCACGCGCTTGCGCCAGCACGTCCGCCGTGTGCTCTCCGCGCGCGTCGATCCCTGTCTGATTCGTGACCAGTCCCACGCGCACCGGATGGTTCGCATCCGCGTGAAGTTCGCGGAATCCATGCGCCTCCAGCACATCGATCCCCGCCTTGACGTCGCCGTTTCGGTAGCCAATGCGCCGCGCCGCAGGCATCAACTCGTTGTAGCCCGTGATCTCCGCCATACGCAGCTTTTCCTGCTCGCTTACGGTCAGGCCAAGTGCCTGCACTACGGCCGTCGCGACCTTGCATCGAAGCGAAACCGTCGACTTGCCCCCGTGCGGATGAATGGCGTTGGTAAGCAGAACAATGTAAGTGTCTGTCACGGAATCGATCCACAACGAGGTTCCGGTAAACCCGGTGTGCCCGAACGAGCCCACCGGCAGCAGCTCGCCTCGATTGGTCGAAAACGGCGAGTCGATATCCCATCCCAACCCTCGTAAGACCGAAGCGTTCGGCGGCTGCTGCGGCGACGACATCTTCGCAATCGCCGGCCGGCTCAACACCGTGAAGCCGCTCAGCAAATCCTCCGCAAAAAGCGCCAGGTCGTCGGCGGTCGAAAACAATCCCGCGTGGCCGGCAACTCCGCCCATGCGCCGCGCGGTGGGATCGTGCACCGTACCGCGCAGCATCCTGGCCTGCTCATCGTATTGCGTGGGCGCGATACGCGCGTTCCACGCCTGCGGGGGCAGAAACCGCGTCTCCTTCATCCCCAGAGGCGCAAAGATGTTCGCGTCGGCAAACTCATTCAGCGGCTGGCCGGTAATCTTTTCGACCAGAAAGCCGAGAACCTCGAAGTTGATGTCGCTATAGACGAACTGCGAACCGGGCGGATTCGCAGGCTTCGCGCGCATGGCCATAAAGTAGGCCGCCTCGCGCCCCGACCACTGGGACTTCAGGTCCAGGTCCGGCGCCAACCCTGAGTAGTGCGTCAGCAGATCGCGGACCGTAATGTCCATCTTGCCGTTCTGGGCAAACTCCGGCAGGTACGTAGCCACAGAGTCGCCCAGCCGAAGGCGCCCATCCTCCACCAGTTTCATCACCGAGGTCGCGGTGGCAATGCACTTGGTCATCGATGCCAGATCGAAGATCGTGTCGATCGTCATCGCTTCGCGCACCGGCTCCAGCGACCTCGATCCGAAGGCCCTGCGATGAACCACCTTGCCGCTGTGCCCGACCACCAGCACAGCGCCCGGGATGTTGCCCTCCGCAACCGCCTTCTCCACAATCACGTCGACCGCCTTGAAGCCGCCGTCCAAGTCCCTCTGCGGCTCCCGGGCAAGCGCGGAAACAAAAATGCAAGGCATGAAAGCCGCGAAGCACGACAGCAGGCGTAAGCTTCTCCGGGTACCGGTCATCGTCGCCCGTCTGAAAGTAATCTGCTCCATCTCTATTTTCCTACTCGCACTGTTCCGCTTGAACGATTGATTGTGAGTAACTCGACTTGGGCAATATCCAACTCGCGCCGTAGCCAACAAGAAACGTCGCAATGCTCCCCAGAACAACGTACCAAGTGAACGGCACGCCGGTAAACAGCCACAGGTAGAGATTCAAAACGAAGCCAGTCAGCATCCCAACCATTGCGCCGCGTTCCGAAGCGCGCCTGGTGAGCACACCTAAAAGGAAGACCCCCAGCAGCGATCCGTACGCGACCGATGCGATCGACAACCCCATCTCCAGGACCTTTCCTCCGTGCCGCGCCAGCAATGCCAGCCCAAATAGCACACCCCCCCAGCCGAGCGTAGCCAGCCGCGAAAGCCGTACGCGGCGCTCCTCCGTCGCCAGCGGCCAAATCCGCGCATAGAAGTCGACAATTGTCGTCGACGACAATGAATTCAACGCGGCGCTCAGGTTCGACATGGCCGCCGCCAGGATGGCGGAGATCAACAGGCCGCCCACCCCATGCGGCAGGCGGGTAACAACAAAGTTGGGAAAGATCGTATCCGTGCGCGTAAACGCCGCTGCGGGCGGGAATAACTTGTAAAACACATAAAGCATGGCGCCGATAAGAAGAAAAAGAAAAAACTGAAAGAAGACCGCCACGCCGCTCGAAATCAGCGCCATCTTGGCCTGCCGCTCGCTGCGTGCTGAAAGCAGTCGCTGCACGATCAATTGGTCGGTGCCATGACTGGCCATGGTCAAGAACACGCCGCCAATCACTCCCGACCACAAGGTATAAGTCGCTGAAAGATTCCAGGAGACATCGAACACCCGAAACTTACTCGCCTGGCCGGCCACTCCGTGAATCGTCTCCCATCCACCCGGCACCAGGCCCAAGATGCAATAGGCGGCTGCCATGCTCCCCGTCAGGTAGATCGCCAACTGCACAACGTCCGTCCAGATGACCGCGGCCATGCCTCCCTCGAAGGTGTAGAGCAGAGTCAGCACAGTCACAATGGCGATGGCGGCCACATCGCGCTGGGTTTCGCCCAGGCCCGCCAGCAGACCGCCCAATGCAACCCGGATCACAATGGCCACGGCGAAGACCCGCACCCCTTCGGCAGCCGCGCGGGTCAGCAGAAACATCCCCGCAGTCAACGATCGCAGCTTGCCGCCGAATCGCCTTTCGATCAACTCGTAAGCAGTTACTAGCCGGCCGCGAAAATACTGCGGAATGAGCACCAGACTTACGACCACGCGCCCGAGAAAGTATCCGATAATCAGTTGCAGGAAGCGGAAGTCCTTCTCATAGGCCAGGCCGGGCACGCTGATGATGGTCAGCGTACTGGTCTCCGCCGCGACGATCGACAGCGAGATAGCCCACCACGGAATCGTGTTACCGGCAAGAAAGTAGTCCCTCAAGGTCCGCTGCTTCCGTCGGAAGCGCAACCCGAACAGAGTTACTCCGGCGAGATAGGCGGCGATGACGGCCAAGTCTAGCTCATTCAATCCCATCAACCGCTCCCTTTCCGGCCCGCGACCCTCTCGCTAACCGAACTCGTCTGTTGCGGAACCCGGAAAAACTAACTCCAATCTATCATCTCGGTACAACGCTCAAGTTAGCGGAGCTCAAGCGAAGGTTGCGCCGACTGCGGTCCACGCGAGAGAATCCAAATGGAGATCGATGTGAGACATACATTGCGACGCGGGCTGGCTAGACTCGGGTTCATTGGATCGCTGGCTCTGGCCATGGCAGCTTCGAGTGCGCAGGCTGGGCCGCAAACCAGTACCGACCAGGCAGCGATGGCCCTGGAGCACCAGGGAAAAACGACTGAGGCCGAGGCTGCGTGGAAGGCATCCTCGAGCGCTCACCCCGCCGATCCGGCGCCGTTTGCCCACCTTGGCCTTCTGGAGGCGCGTCAGGAGCACTACGCCCAGGCCATTGCTTTCTACCGCAAGGCCATGGAGCTGGCCCCCGACCTGCCCGGCCTGCGCTTGAACCTGGGCCTGGCCTACTTCAAGGACGGCCTATACAACAGTGCCATAAAGATGTTCACGCCCTTGCTCAAAGCTGCGCAGAATGCGGACGAAACTCAGCGGCTCACTGTCCTCATCGGAATGTCGCACTACGGGCTGGGCGAATACGCCACGGCCGCTCCTTATTTGAAGGATGCATCCAGCCACGATCCGCAAAACCTTCCCCTGCTGCTAACGCTGGCGCACAGTTGCCTGCTGTCGCAGCAGTATCCCTGCGTTCTCGATGCCTATCATCGCATGGTTGCATTAAACGCCGATTCTGCCGAGGCCGACATGCTGGTTGGCGAGGCGCTGGACGAAATGAAGGATCCTATCGGCGCCACGCGCGAGTTTCGCGCCGCCGTTCAAGCCAATCCCAAGGAGCCGAACGTGCACTTCGGCCTGGGCTACCTGTTGTGGACCAAGGGGCTGTACCCGGAGGCCGCGCAGCAGTTCCAAGCAGAGATCGACAACAATCCGGCCCACCTGCAAGCAATCCTCTATCTGGCCGACTCCGATATCCAGATGAACCGAATGGAGGATGCGCGGCCGCTGCTGGAGAAGCTGATCGAGGCGAATCCGGCGAACGCCATGGCGCAACGCGACCTTGGAATCGTCTACGCCGACAGGGGTCAGAACGACGACGCACTGCGTGAGTTCAAGTTTGCCGCAACCCTCAATCCAAATGACGTGAACGTGCACTGGCGCCTGGGGCGGCTCGATCGCGCGATGGGAAGAACAGCAGATGCTAAGGCCGAGTTTGCCAAGGCCAGCAGCCTGAACAAGGCAGAGGACGAGCGCTTGCTGAAGGTGATGTCCGCAGCTCCTGGCGGCGAGCGGCAGACGCCGGTGCCGGAGAAGAAAGCAGAGCCGTAGCCTGCCCGGCAGAATGCTCTGGCGAAGCCGAGATGGTTCGCGGCCCGGATGTTGAACCATCCAATGCAAAGCCCGGAGAAGTTGCTCCCCGGGCTTCGCCGTTGATGGATCAATCGTTCCGGTTTTAGAAGTTGAACTTTGCGCCGATCTGGATTCTGCGCGGCACGTGCCCACTGACAACCTGTCCAAAGCTGCCGTCGGCCAGGTTGGTGTCCACACCAGCGAAGTTCTCATGGTTGAAGGCGTTGAAGAACTCACCGCGCAACTGGAAGCTGTAACGCTCAAAGAACTTCAGGTTCTTGATGGCCGCCAGATCCCAGTTCTGGTATCCGGGTCCGAGCATGTTGTTCGATCCCTCGGTTCCGAAGTGGTTCAGCGCCTGCACGAACGATGTTGGCGAGAACCACTGCGAGAGCTTCTTGGTCATGTGCACGGCGCTCACCTGGTCGGGTCTTCCGCCCGGCATGCCCAGGCCCACGTTGTTGCCGTTGGGGTCCCACGGATCCCACGGCTGGTAGGCATTAAAGGAGGAGCCGGAAACCATCGACGTGATGCCCGAAAGCTCCCAGCCTCCCAGCAGCTTGCCCTCCACTCCGGCCTGATTCTTGAACCAGGGCAGCTCGTAAACGTAGTTGGCTTCAAATACCTGCGGCGTGTTCGTGGACGACGGACCGTAGTCCAGCCTGAGGTTGTGCGAATCGGTGGCCACCGAGCCGCGGTCGTTGGAGTTGGTGGTCAGGTCCTTCGACCAGGTGTAGGCGATACCCACCGTCAGACCCTTCGAGGAACGATGGTCGAGCGACACCTGCAGTGAGCTGTAGTTGTTGGTGAAGATGGGTGCGCGATCCTGTATCTCGCCATAGCCCAGGAACGGGCGGATGGCGTTCACGCTGGACGCCGCGGCGGCTACCGTGCGGGCGGCCACCGCCGGCTGGTTGAGGTCCAGTTCGCCCAGCAGGTGACGTGCCTGGTTCCCCACATAGGCTACTTCCAGAGTGGTCGCCTTGTTCAGTTGGCGCTGCACACTGAGGTTGTAGTTGGCATAGTTGGGCACGCGGAAGGTCGGCGTGCCTGTCGCGGTAATGAAGTTCGGCCCGTACGAGACGGCCTTGGTGCCGCCAAGAACCGCATCGAACGAGCCGTTGTTGACGGTCGACTTTTGCGCCAGCGGCGGATCGCTGAAGGCGTTCTGCTCCCAGATGCCGTCAAGCACGCGGTCGTAGAAGATGCCGAAGCCGCCGCGCACCGAAGTGGTGCCGTGGCCGTCCAGGTCATAGGCAAAGCCAATGCGCGGACCGAAGTTTGCGTTGTCGTTCGGATTGACGTAGGCGCCAAACGGCGAGCACTGCACCAGCGGGGAAATGGCCTGCGCCTGCGAGCATGCCGCGCCCTTGGGGAAGATCAGACCGTTGGTGTACGTGGCGGGCAACAGCGCCGTCGATCCGGCGAACTGCCCGGCAACAAAGTTCCCGCTCGCTGGATCGATCATGGGCGCCAGCAGCGGGCTGTAGAGCGCCGGATCGAAGTTGGCCAGCGTGTTCTTCACGTCGGTCACGCTGGGCAACCGGCTCCAGCGCAGGCCCAGGTTCAGAATCAGCCGGCGGTTCAGTCTCCAGTCGTCCTGAACATAGGCTTCAATATTCACGAAGTGCAGGTCCGGAACAATGTCGCGGCTGGACTGCGAGTAGGTGGACACGTTGCCCAGCAGGAAATCGCCCCAGGAGTTGAAACTGAAGCTCGGCTCGCCGGAGGTGGCGTTTTCCGTTTTCAGCATCTGCTGGATCTGGAACCCGGTGCGGAAGGTGTGCTTGCCCAGCGTAATTGCCAGATTGTCGAAGTAGGTGCGGTCCAGGTTCCGTTCCTTCCACGGCGCCGAACCCGCGCTGAAGCCCGTCACGCCGTTGATGCCGATGGCGGGAACGCGGCCGTACGGGTCGGTATAGGCCCAGTTGCCCGTCAGCGCGCTGGCGATCGTCGTGCTTGTGGCAAACTGGCCGCCGGCGATGGTCGAGTTATACGTACCCTGCGACCAGACAAACTCTGCCTCGTTGACAACCTTCGGCGAAATGGACCAGGTCAGGTTGGCAACCACGTTCTTGCCCGGTGAATCCACCAGGGTGTTAACCAGACCGGGATAGTTGCTGCCTGCCCACAGCCCCTCAGGTGCGTTCACCGGCATCACATCGTTCATGGCGCGCGCGTAGAAGTGGATCTTGTCGTTGAAATAGTGATCCACGCGCACGATGTCGTCGCGGAAGTTGTTGGTCTGCGAGAAGGAGATGTTGTAGTTCGCGCCGCTGTTGGCGGGGAACTTGTCGAAGACGTTGGTCAGGTAGACCTGCGAGTTGGCACTATAGCAGGATGAGTTGATGGTTCCCGTTCCGTCACCGGTCGTCGCGTTGACCTCCCAGCCTGATACGCAGCCGGTCATGCCGGAATAGGGATTGGTATAGGAAGCCGGAAGCGTGGCTGGAACGATATTGCCCTCCGAATCGGTAGTGTGGGCGATGGTGAATCCGCCCGCCAGATTCGATGTGCTGGCGGCCGGCATCGAGTCGCCCCCCGGCGTCGACTCCTTGTGCCACTCTTCCGACCAGAAGAAGAACGTCTTCTTCTTGTCGGTGTTGTAGACCCTGGGAATGTACAGCGGCCCACCGATGGTGAACCCGTAAACATTGTGATGGTTCACGGGATTCTTGTTCGCCTCGCCGTTTTGGGCTTGGGTCATCTTGTTGAAAAACTCGTTGGCGTCGAGCGCCGTGTTGCGCACGAATTCGTATGCGTCGCCGTGGAACGCGCTCGTACCCGCCTTGGTGGCCACCAGAATCTGGCCGCCGCCGGAGCGGCCGTAACCCGCATCGTAGTTGCCGCGCTGCAGCGTGAACTCCTGAATCGCATCCACGCTGGGAGCGTTGATGACCGTGCCGTTCGAGCCGGAGTCGTTGATGTCGGCGCCGTCCACCGTCCAGTTATTCGCCGTGGCGCGCGCCCCGTTGACCACCAGCGCCGTGTTCCCCGCCGAGGACTCATCGCCCAGTCCGCTCACCACGCCCGGCTGCAGCGTGACCAGCTGTTCGAAGTTGCGGCTGCTCAGTTCCAGTTCGCGTACCTGCACGCCGGAGATGGTTCCCGCCTGAGCGCTGGTCTCCGTGTCCACCGAAACCGGATTGTCTTCCACGGTCACCGTGGTGCTCACCGATCCAGCCTTGAGCTGGGCATTCACCGCGTGCTTTTCCGCCACATTCAGGACGATGTTCTTGGCTTTGTAGGTTTCAAAGCCCGCGGCCGTCACCGTGATCGAATAGGTCCCGGCCGGAAGGTTGGTGGCCACATAGTTGCCGGTCCCATCCGATTGCACGACGCGAGCCCCGGCGTTGACGCCGTTCTCGACGATGGTGACCTCGGCGCGAGGAATTACGGCGCCGGAGGTGTCGGTTACGGTGCCGCTCAAAGTAGCCGCCAGCTCCTGCGCCCGCGCCGCCACTGAACCAAATGCCAGCAGCATCGCGATCAACAGGAACAGGCTCAAACGCCCGGGACTGAGTCTTGCCAGGCTCGCGCAGCCATGCGGGGCGCGGTTGATTCGTTGCTCGAAGCACGGGCGATCGGAAACTCGATTCATCTCAATCATTGCCTTCACACCTCTCTTTGAAGTCCGGTGGATGCCCCCGCGCGGGTGCGCTGCGGGCAGGTGAATTCTGAATCTGTGGATGGAAACTTTACCGGAAGGTAATTCACCCTGGGACCTTCACTGGAAGTGCTCGGCGCCGCGGCCCGGCTCAAACTGGCGCGCTGCACAAAGTGGATTCTCCTTTCGGAGTTTGAGCTCCGCTGGATCTCCTCAATCCTCCGCATCACGTCCCCCAAGGTGGTTCAAATGGGCTCCCCGGACGCCCTCAAAACAAGGCGCCGGGCAAGCTTCCCTGATTCCTGCTTTCACGCCGCTGCCAACACATTCTTACTGTCGTGTTTGGCTCTCGACGGACCGGACAATCGTCAATGAGAAAACAATAAGACCATTTGCCCGAGGATTGCAAGTAGAAAGTGAAAGAAATGGCATTGAATGATCATAATTTTGAGAAATCTCCTTCAGAAACGAGAAATGAATCGGTCTTGATGCATTCTTCCCCTGCAAGCTGACAGCGGGCCCGCCGGACTGAATTGTCGATTCCAGCCTGTCTCAGCGCCAGCGCGGCACCGAGGGCGCAGATCCCCGCGCGGGGCACCGGGCACGGGCTCTTGGAGCCCCATGCAAAGTCCTTTGCAAGTGTCCTGATGACTTGTATTTACACCCGAATGACGCGGATGCCCTGGCGCTCGAACTGAGCCAAGGCCTCGGCCGTGGCGCCGTGGTCGGTAATCAGGGTATGGATCTCGTTCAGGGGGCAGATGAACGCCGGGCTCACCTTGCCCAGCTTGCTCGAATCCGCCGTCACAATCACCTGCTTGGACTGCTTGATCATCTTGCGAAAGATTAGAGCCTCATCGGTCTCCAGCGTCGTCGCGCCCCGTTCCGTGTCTAGGCCGGTCACGGCGAGAAACACCTTGTCCATATAGACATCGTCGAGAAAATCCAGCGCCGCGTTGCCGGTCAGCGAGAACGACCAAGCCCAGGGAACTACGCCGCCCGTAAGATAGGTGCGAATGCCCGGCTGGTTGCACAGTTCCATGCCGATGTTGATGGCGTTGGTGACCACCTGGATCTTGTCCCGGTGGCGCAGGCTCCGGCCCACGTGCGTCGTCGTTGTACCTGCTGTAAGACCAATAGTTTCATTGGCTTGTACAAGCTCTGCGGCAGCCAGGCCGATGCGCCGTTTTTGTTCCGCGTAGCGCTGCTCGCGGGCCAGAAACGAGCTGTCGTAGCGGAACGGCTCGTAAAGCAGCGGTTCCACCAGCGTGGCTCCCCCGTGGGTCCGGCGGATCAGCCCGCGGCCCTCCAGGCGCACCAGGTCGCGACGGATGCTGGGCGCCGAGGAACCGGCCACGGCGAGGATTTCTTCGATGGTTGCGCTGCCCGTGCGGAGCAGAAACTTGATGATCACTTCGGAGCGGCGATTGATGGAGTCGGACATACCGAAGCGATTCTAATCGCTTTCCCATGCAACAGCGCAACCCCTTTTTCGCATTCTTTGAATCTTTTATCAAAAATCTCTCCTGGGAGATCACTATCCTGACTGATTGCTGGCTGTATGATCGACAGTGCAACCACCCCTTTGCCCAGGGCTCGGCCGCGAAACGGAGAATATGACCATTTTCGATCACGACATGTTGCGCGAAATCTACCAACAGCCTCAGGCCCTGCGCCGCACCCTGGAGCTCTACCTTGCCGCCAACGCCCTCAGGCCAGACGTGGCTGCCCTGCTGGCCGGCTGGTCTGTTCCCGAGGGCGAAATCCTCATCGCCGCCTCCGGCTCCAGCCGCCACAGCGGCCTGGCCGCCGAAATCCTGCTTGAAGACCTCTGCGGCCTGGCCGTGGACGTCGAGTACGCCAGCGAATACAGTTGCCGCGGCGGTCACGATAGGACCGACCTGCGCCACCCCAGCGTTCTCGTTCTTTCCCAATCGGGCGAGACCTCCGACACTTTGGCCGCCCTGCGCGAAGCCCGCCGTCGCGGCCAGAAGACCCTGGCCATCACCAACGCCGAAGCCTCCACCATGGCCACCGAAGCCGATGTCTCCATGCCCCTCGCCGCCGGCATCGAGAAGGCCATTCCCGCCACTAAGAGCTTCACCTGCCAGCTCGCCGTCCTCTATCTGCTGGCGCTTTACGAAGGCGCGCGCCTGGGCCGCATCGACGGCGGGGATCTGGCAGCGCACATCCGCGAACTTCAGGCCCTGCCCGCCGGCATCGAGGCCCAGCTCGACCCCTGGCGCGAGCAGATGCACGCCCTGGCTTCGAAATATACGGGCGCCCACACCTTCCTTTATCTCGGCCGCGGCATCCACTACGCCATCGCCCGCGAAGGCGCGCTCAAGCTGAAGGAAGCCTCCTATGTCCACGCCGAGGGCTACCCCGCCGGCGAACTGAAACACGGCCCTAACGCGCTGGTCAGCGACACCGTCCCCCTGGTCGTCCTGGCCACCGTCGATCGCGCCCTCCCGGCTTCGGTTATCCGGTACGAAAAGACCCTGCAACTGCTGGCCGACATGCGGGCCCAAGGCGCGCGCGTCATCGCCCTCGCCAACACCGGCGACGAGGAAGTCTCCGCTCTCGCAACCGATTGCGTCTTTGTCGACCCCGCCTCCGAGTACCTGCTTCCCATCCCGGAAGTCATCCCTCTGCAACTGTTCTCGTACTTCATGGCCCTGGCCCACGGCGTCAATGTCGACCACCCCCGCAACCTCTCCAAAGCCGTCGTGGAAACCGAGCCCGGCTCATGACCGTCTGGCAGCCTGCACTGCGGCCAGCAGCCAGGTGAGCGGCGCAGGCCTGAACATTAGCGCAGCGCTGGCTCACGACGCGGCAGGCAACGTGCTCGCCGACGGCATCAACCAGTATTTCTACACCAGCGGCGGGCGCATCTGCGCCGTTGCCAGCACCCCCCATCCCTGGTACGACGGCCACGACCGGCTACATCTACGACGCCGATGGAATGCGGTGGTCCCAGTATGGAGACTCGCCTCCGGGCATTCATGCAGAAGATCTCCGCTTACACGCCCGCCTATCGCTGGAACAAACATTTTTCTCCATTCCGTCGTGCTGCAACCCGGCAGAATTCCTTTTTTCGTCCGTCTGAATACGTAGCTGAGATCCTGATCCCTGACCTCTGACGAGTTGATCGGTGTCTCTGTGCTCTAAACTCAACCTGGAAGACAACATTCCACCCCGAGGCCCACTCCGTTGAGAAATTCGCGTCTCACCCTTCTGGCCATCTCCGCATTTTTACTTTTGCTCTCTCCCGCAGTTGTGCGCGCACAGGCTTCGACAGCCTCGGTCGAGGCCAACCGCCGGGCCCTCAACCTGGTCTTTCAGGACTACTGGGAGGACACTCTCGTCCATTCTCCCGAGCGCGCCTCTACCCTCGGCGACAAGCGCTTCAACGACCAGATCTCCGATTACTCCGTGAAGGCCTACAACGAGACGCTGGCGCGGGAACTGGCCTTTCTGATTCGCCTGGCGGAGATCGACGCCGCGGGCCTGACCGGCCAGGAGAAGATCAGCCGCGACCTGCTGCTGCGCCGCCTGACCGAAGACCAGGAGGCTGCTGAGTTCAAGACATGGGAGATGCCCGTCAACCAGATGGGCGGCATCCAAACAACCTATCCGCAACTGGTGGCCTCGCTCAGCTTCACCACCGTCAAGGACTACGACGACTTGATCGCCCGCCTGCATCAGATCCCCAAAGCCTTCGACCAGGTCACGGCCAACATGGCCATCGGCATTGAGGACCACCGCGTTCCGCCTCAATACCTTTTGGCCAAGGTGCTGGCGCAGGTGAAAGAGATGGCCGCGCAGAAGCCCGAAGACTCGCCGCTGGCGCTGCCGCTCAAGAAGTTTCCCGCCAACATCAAGCCCGCCGACCAGGAGCGCATCAAGGCCGACATGCTCGACGCCATCGCGCACGACGTGCTGCCCGCCTACCTGCGCTTCGCCCGCTTCCTCGAGGTCAGCTACGTCCCCGCCGGCCGCGCCGACCCCGGCGTCTCTTCCCTGCCCGACGGCCCGAAGTACTACCAGTTCCTCATCCGCCGCACCACCACGACGGACCTGACCGCGGACCAGATTCACCAAATTGGCCTGGATGAAGTCAAGCGCGACGAAGCCGAAATGCTCGCCATCGCGCAGAAGCTCGGCTTCAGCGACCTGGCCGGCTTCCGCGCCAGTCTGAAGGCCAACCCCAAGCTGAAGCCGGCCTCGCGCGAGGCGCTGCTCGACGCCTATCGCGCCTACCTTACCCCGATGCAGGCACGCCTGCCGCAACTATTCGGCACGCTGCCCAAGGCAAAGTTCGAGGTGGTTCCGGTTCCCGATTACCTGGAGAAGACCTCGGCGCCCGCCTACTACGAGTCCGGCGCGCCCGACGGCAGCCGGCCGGGCCGCCTGTTCATCGATACCTACAACGCCACCGATCGCAATCTCTACAGCGTCGAGGACATCGCCTACCACGAGGGCCTTCCCGGCCATCACCTGCAGATTTCCATCGCCCAGGAGCTGGAGGGCATTCCCGCTTTCCGCAAATATCAGGGCTATACCGCTTACGTCGAGGGTTGGGGCCTCTACTCCGAGCGGCTGGGCAATGACGTGGGCCTCTATCAGGACCCCTACTCCGACTACGGGCGGCTCGAAGGCGATATCTGGCGCGCCATCCGATTAGTCGTCGACACCGGCGTCCACTCCCAACACTGGACCCGCGAGCAGATGGTCCAGTACTTCCACGACCACTCCAACATCGACGACACCAGCATCCAGGCCGAGGTGGATCGCTACATCGCCTGGCCCAGCCAGGCCCTGGCCTACAAGGTGGGCCAGCTCAAGATTCTGGAACTGCGGGATCGCGCCAGGAAGGCTCTCGGCGACAAGTTCGACCTGCGCGCCTTCCACGACCAGGTGCTGGACGCGGGCGCGTTGCCGCTCGATGTGCTCAGCGACCGCATCGACGCCTGGATCGCCAGCCAGAAACCCGCCGCAGGGCATTAATCCGCCGACAAAAGGTCTGCCCACAAGCCGACCTTTTCAAGGCTCAGTTTTCGTCTTGCATTTTGGCTCCATTTTGATTTTCAGGCCGACGAAAACAGCGATTTTGTCCTGGTATAGATCGACATATTTTGCAAACAAGTGAATTTGAGCAAGAATGTCCCCTTGGGCGCGGATTTCAAATACTCCCCAATGTGGCCCAAAATAGTACAACTCCTGGACCAGACGGCGACCTTTGTCGGTCGACACATCATCTGGTTGAAGACGCGAATCCAACTGCCGCTCCGCCTTGGCGAGAAATTTAGAGTTCCACTGCCGGGAGAGCCAATTTTCGATCACCTTCCGTTTGCTCAGACCGACGCAAATTTTGCGACCGCTAAAAGGCCGGTCTCCCGCTGGTCTGGGCATTGGCCTGGAGCGGTGGCGCCTAGCGGAATTGAGAACCATCTCAAATCGATCTCGCGATCTCAAGAATGCTGGTGCTGCAGCGGGAAGAAATATGGAGAGTGTCATCGGCCAATCGAGTTGCGGTGCCTACGAATTGAAAACAGTCGATGACATGACTACGTCGATTCCAGGCGGACGTGGTTCAAGTTGACCTGCGGCGACCCTCGGCTATCAATTGTCGAGAACAGCCCAATGCACTCAACCTACACGACCTCGTCGCGCCGACTGACTTTTGGGAATGGGTGGATGGGCTTTTGCGGGGGTCGAAGCCCCCGCCTCCCTCCGGACCGAGTTTCTTCAGCGAGCTTTGAATCCCCGGCCTGCCGGGCGCGCGCGGATCGATTTCCGAAAGACAAAAGAAGGTTCTTCGACTCCCCTTTGCTGCGCTCAGGGTCGCTCAGAATGACAGTCCTTTGTGAGGCGCATACAAACGCGTACTGTCGTTCCGGGCAGCATGGGAGCGCGAATCGACCCTGGAACAGCGGCCGGTCACTGTCGGCAGGTCCCCAGCCGTGATAGCCTTTTCAGTTGATTTTTTGGAGCCTTCCGCAACAGCCGATGCGCAAGTGTCTGCGGCCGGAGGCCATTCCATCCGCGAAAGAGAGAGAGTCATGAAGCGCTTCTTCACCCTCGTTCTTCTGGGAGCCTTTCCCTGCTGCTTGCACGCGCAGGCAATCGATGCAACCGTGTGCGACATCCTCAAGGACCCCGCGTCCTTCAATGGGAAAATGGTTCGCGTGAAAGGCACGGTAGCGGCCAGTTTCGACCGTTTCGCGATTGAGGGCCCCGGCTGCGGCCAGAGGGTGAACGATATCTGGCTCTCGTATCCGGAGGGCACAAAGGGCAAGGCCGGTCCCGTGGCCGTGATCGAGCTCCAGCCGGCGCTCAACTTTGCCGGAACCGTGGACGTTGCCGCACGCGCGCCGGTGACGCTGGACAGGAACAAGGACTTCAAGCAGTTCGATTCCCTGCTTGCGACGCCCTTTAAAGAGAACGCGATGTGCCTGGGGTGCATCCGGTATAAGGTCAGCGCAACGCTTGTCGGCCGCCTCGACGGCGTGGCCAGGGCCGGCGTGAGCCGCGACGGCGCCGGCAAGATCGTGAGCTGGAGCGGCTTCGGCAACTTGAGCGCCTACAGCGCGCGTCTCGTGCTGCAGTCGGTCTCCGATGTCGCCTCCGAGGAGATCGACTACGCGAAGGCCGCCACCCAAACCAAGGGCGATTTCGCGGACCAGTCGGTCAGCGGCGATCCAGTGGCGGCTGCGCACCTGGCGGCCAAGGCCTTCGGCCCCGGCAACTCGGCCGGGGAACAGTTGGAAAAAGCCGCTGCCGCCTTCGGCAAGCAGGGGGATCACAATGGCGTGGTCGTCGGGTTCAAGGTTCAGAACGAAGTGCCCAGGATGGAAGGCTCCAAGAGCATCCAGGATTCCCCGGACACAGTGCAGTTCAATTGCACCTTGGTCCAGGAGCGGCTGCTGGGCGACGCGCTCACCAGGGGCATCGTGCATACCGGGGCGTTGGTTGCCCAGTTGCGCAACCCCGCGCCGGGCACGGAAAACGACGGGCTCTTTGAAATGGAGTATCGCGCCTGGGCCACGACTTCTTTCAGCGCCGTGGCGTCGGGTCAAAAGACCCTGACGGTCTACGGCGGCTATCTGCTGTGGAACGCGGCATGGCCCCAAGCGGATCGCGCTCAGCTGCTGGACACAAACCTGAGGAGCGTTCTGGCCGGCGAAGGCCTTGTCATGCAGTAGGAACCTGCCCGGCTGAAGGCCCGGGCGCAAAGACAGGGCCGCTCCCGATCGCACCGAATCGCTGCAAGCCAAGGGGATGCAACCGGCGCCCGCGACATATGCGCGCGAATGCGAGTATTCTTAAGATTCTTATCAAAACTCATCGAAAACGAGGGAAAAATGGCGGAGAGTGCCGTTGAGGCCACCGAATTACCCGCGCAACTGCCCCACCTCCACGTAGCCGTTCTGGGCGCCGGCAAGATGGGCGGCATCCTGCTGCAGGCATTCCTGAAGCAGAACCTGTTTGCTCCCGACCAGATTCACGGGACTGTTGGTCATGCGGAGCGGGCCATCGCGCTCAGCACGCAGTGGGGCGTGGACGTGAGCACCAACAACCTGGAGGCCGCGCGCCAGGCCGACCTGATCCTGATTGGCGTCAAGCCCTTCCAGGTGCCGGATCTGATTGCGGAGATTCGTCCCGCGCTGACCACGGCCAAGACACTGGTCTCGTTTGCGGCGTCGGTGAAGACGCGCGCCATCGAAGAGGCCGCGGGGATCGAGATAGGGGTCATCCGCGCCATGCCTAACACGCCCTCGGCGCTGGGCGCGGGCGCTGCCGGACTGTGCAAGGGCCGGTTCGTCTCCGCGCAGCAGATGGAGCTGGCACAGCGCATCTTCGAGACCGTGGGGCGGGCCGTCATTGTCGACGAGAAGCACATGGACGCCGTCACCGGCCTTTCCGCCAGCGGCCCGGCCTACATCTACATCATCATCGAGGCCCTGGCCGAAGCCGGCGTCAAAGTGGGCCTGCCGCGCGACACGGCCACGCAACTGGCCGCGCAAACCACCTTCGGCGCCGCCAAGATGGTGCTGGAGACGGGCTATCATCCGGCGCTGCTGAAGGACGCCGTAACTACACCTGCAGGATGCACGATCGACGGCATTCTGGAACTGGAAGAAGGCGGGCTGCGCGTGACTCTCATCAAAGCCGTCATGCGGGCCACGCAAAGGGCCAAGGAGTTAGCCGCCGGATAGCAGTTTTCGCATCGGCTAACTCCGCCAACTTGCTGACTCGCCGGGTGCCCAAGGGCTCGATTTTGAGACCTGGGGATCCACCAAATCTAACTCGCCGGCTTGCTAACTCCGCGAACCGCGCTAACAACGCTAACTCCGCTTGCCTTGCCCATCCAACGCCCAAACTGGCTTCCCACTTACCTGCCGGAACTCGACGGCCTGCGCGGCCTGGCGATTCTCTGGGTGGTCCTCTATCACTGCCACCCGCGGCTGGAGGGCACATGGATCAATTCCGCCTCGCTTTGGGGATGGGCAGGGGTGATTCTGTTCTTTGCACTGAGCGGATTCCTGATCACGTCGATTCTGCTGACAACGCGGGACAAGCCGCGTTACTTCCACAACTTCCATGCCCGCCGAGCGCTGCGCATATGGCCCGTCTACACCCTGCTGCTGGCAGTGGTTTACCTGAACGCGCCGTGGTTCGTCGGCCCCAGCCTGATAGACGCCATCAAGACCGCACCCTGGCTGGCGTACCTCTTCCTGGTGCAGAATCTTTTTCACCTGACGCTGCCCCCAGCCCTCGGTCCCACCTGGGCGCTGGCCATCGAGGAGCAGTATTACTTCCTTTGGGCGCCGCTGGTGCGCGTGTTGCGCAAGCCCTGGATGCTCGGCGCCCTGCTGCTGTGCGCGCTTGTTGGTTCGCCGCTGTTGCGCCTCGGCCATCACGATTGGCTGACTCCGACGCACACGCTGATTCACCTGGACGGCATCGCCTGGGGCAGCCTACTGGCGATTGGCCTGCATACGCTCAGCCTGAGCCGCCGTGTTTGGCTTTGGATGGGCCTGGGCGGAATGGTTCTTGGCCTTTGGGCCGCGGCCACCATCGCCGGCGGCACCGCTTTTCTTGACTCCGCGCTCGCGGTCGGCTTTGCCGGCGGGGTGTTGGCCCTGATCGCGTCGACCGGTTCGCGCTCGCCCGTAAACGCCGCGCTGCGCAGCGGGCCGCTGGCCTTCTACGGCCGCATTAGCTACGGCCTTTACATGATTCACATCTCGGTGTTCATCTACTTCGGCTGGTTCGATGTGCGTATGGACCGCTACGGCATACCCGGCAATCTCGCCGTCGTCGCCTTCCGCCTGGCCGCCTCCACCATCGCCGCCACTGCGCTGTGGTATGGATTTGAGTCGCACATTCTCAAGCTGAAGCGCTATTTCTAGCTTGTTCCGCGCGCCCGCGCGCTCATCCCTGCTGCGCTTGCCAGGGACCCGGGCTGGAGCAGAACTGGCGGCTCACGAATTCAGCGCGGCCAGCGCCCCACAATCACGAAGACCGCGAGCAGAAAGAGCGACACGTTGGGCGCGGCCGACGCCTGGCGCCGGATGTGATAGATGCCGGCAGCCACCATCAGCAGCGCGAGTCCGGCGCACGACATGCGCAGAAGAACATGGGGCGGCCACAGGTCCACGGGGACCAGCACCCCGGTGGCACCCGCGATCTCCACCAGGCCAAGAAGCACGGCCGGTCCCTGCGACATCCCGATTGGAACGCCCTTGGACCTTGCCTCCACCACTTGCACCACGTGCCCATAGGCAAAGACTTTCGAGAATCCGGTAAAAAGAAAAACGCCCGCCAAGATAATCTGCGTAATCCACAGCAGGGTATTCATCGCTCCGCCTGCCTTCCCCGACCGTTGCCGCGCATCCGGGCTGCACACACCCGGAATTCTCTGCCAGGAACCGATTGAACCCCCGATCCTTGGTGCCTGTCAAGATCGCCGCAGCACGGCACGGCACCGCACGTAAGTGCGCGCGTCCAACGACAGAGAGTCCTCGTATCCCATCCAATGAGCCGCCGTCTCACTTCCTTGTGACACGAATCACCCAGAACTGGTGCGTCGGGCTGCTAGCCTTGAATCGGGCAGGCGAATTCCCAAATGCGAGGTGCAATGTGAGCGATCAATCAGCGAGCAATGGCCCCCTGAGCCCGGAGTTGCTGGCCAAGATGGACGCCTACTGGCGCGCCGCCAACTATCTCTCCGTCGGCCAGATTTATCTCAAAGACAATCCCCTGCTCGAGCGCCCGTTGACCCTGGACGACGTGAAGTCGCGCCTGCTGGGCCATTGGGGAACCACGCCCGGCCTCAACTTTCTCTACGTGCACTGGAACCGGCTGATCCGCGAGCGCGGGCTGAACATGCTCTACGTCATCGGCCCCGGCCACGGCGGACCGGGCATTGTGGCCAACACGTATCTCGAAGGCTCCTACTCGGAAATCTATCCCCACATCGAGCAGAATCGAGACGGCATCAAGCGGCTGTTCCGCCAGTTCAGTTGGCCCTACGGTATTCCCAGCCATGTGGCCCCGGAGACACCCGGCTCCATCCACGAAGGCGGCGAACTGGGCTACTCGCTGGTGCACGCCTACGGCGCGGCCTTCGACAACCCCGACCTGATCGTGGCCTGCGTGGTCGGTGACGGCGAGGCCGAGACCGGCCCACTGGCCACCAGTTGGCACTCCAACAAGTTTCTCAATCCCACCACCGACGGCGCGGTGCTGCCTATCCTCCACCTGAACGGCTACAAGATCGCCAACCCCACCATCCTGGCGCGCATTCCCCACGCCGATTTGGAAGACCTGATGCGCGGCTACGGCTACGAGCCCTTCACGCTGGAGGGCGACAACCCGGCCGTGCTGCACCAGCAGGCTGCCCAAATCTTCGACAAAATGCTCGACCGGATCGCCCAAATTCAGAAAGCCGCGCGCGAAGAAGGATCCACGACACGCCCCGCCTGGCCCATGCTCATCATGCGCACGCCCAAGGGCTGGACCGGACCGAAATTCGTCGACGGCAAGCCGGTGGAGAACACCTGGCGCGCCCACCAGGTTCCGCTCGCGGAGATCTTCGAGAAGCCGGAGCACCTGCACATGCTCGATGAGTGGATGCGAAGCTACAAGCCTGCGGAACTCTTCGACGAGAAAGGCAAATTACGCGAAGAACTGGCCGAGATCGCACCCAAGGGCCGCCTGCGCATGGGCATGAATCCCCACTCGAACGGCGGCCTGTTGCTCAAGCCGCTCAAGATGCCCAACTTCCGCGAGTTCGCGGTGAAGATCGAGGGCCGCGGGCAGCACGACTTCGAATCCACCCGCATCCTCGGCCATCTGCTGCACGCCGTGATGCAGGCCAATATGGACTCGAAAAACTTCCGCGTCTTCGGCCCCGATGAGACCGCCTCCAACCGCATCGGCGACGTGATCACCGGAACCGGAAAAGCGTGGATGGCGGAAACACTCCCCGTCGACGAAGACCTCTCGCAGACCGGCCGCGTGATGGAAGTCCTCAGCGAGCACATGTGCCAGGGCTGGCTGGAGGGCTATCTGCTCACTGGCCGCCACGGCTTCTTCTCCTGTTACGAAGCCTTCATCCACATCATTGACTCCATGGCCAACCAGCACGCCAAATGGCTCAAAGTCACGCGGCAAATTCCCTGGCGCAAACCGATTGCGTCACTCAATTACCTGCTCAGTTCGCTGGTCTGGCGCCAGGACCACAACGGCTTCTCGCACCAGGACCCCGGCTTCATCGATCACCTGATGAACAAGAAGGCCGACGTGGTGCGCATCTATCTGCCGCCCGACGCCAACACCCTGCTCTCGGTAGCCGACCACTGCCTGCGCAGCAAAAACTACATCAACCTCATCGTCGCCGGCAAGCAGCCCGCTCCGCAATGGCTCACGATTGAAGAAGCCATCGCGCACTGCACCACCGGACTCGGCGTGTGGCAGTGGGCGTCTGACATGGATCCGGAAGTGGTGATGGCCTGCTGCGGCGACGTGCCTACGCTGGAAGCTCTGGCCGCCGTCTGTCTGCTGCGCCAGCGCATTCCCGATCTGCGCATCCGCGTGGTCAACGTCGTCGACCTGATGGCCCTGCAGCCCACCTCCGAGCATCCACACGGCCTGCCCGACGAGGACTTCGACCAGCTCTTCCCGGTCGGCGTTCCTGTGGTCTTCGCCTTCCACGGCTATCCATGGCTCATTCACCGGCTCACTTACCGCCGGCGCAACCACGACAACATCCATGTACGTGGCTATAAGGAAGAGGGCACGACCACGACTCCCTTCGACATGTGCGTGCTCAACAACATCGACCGCTTCCAACTGGCGCTCGACGCCATCAAGCGCGTGCCAAGGCTCAAGCCGCAGATTAACGCGGCCGAGCAGTGGTACTCGGAAGAAATTCAACGTCACAAGCTGTATGTGTCTGAAAATGGCGACGACCTGCCTGAAATCAAGAACTGGCGCTGGCCGCGGAGTTAGCTTCGAACTAACTCCGTTGATTTGCGAACAGCCTGACTTAGCGGATCAGCCCTAACTCAAAGAGGTTTTTCTTCATGCCGTCCTTACCAATTCTCGTTTTGAACAGCGGTTCCTCTTCCATCAAGTTCTCCATCTACGAAGCCGGCGACGGCGAGCGCACACGATTGCTCGAAGGCGCGGTCGACGGCATCGGCACCGATCTGGGCAAGTTCTGGATCAAGGACGAGGGCGGCAACAAACTCGTCGATCAAACGCCGGCGCTGCCCAACCGGGCAGTTGCATTCAAAATCGTCGCCGACGCGCTCCACTCCGGCGACTTCCCTGCTCCGGCCGCCATCGGCCATCGCACTGTCTGTGGCGGGCCCACTGTACGCGAAAACCAATTAATCACGCCGCGGCTGATCGACGAGATCGACAGTTACGCCGCGCTGGCGCCTCTGCACACGCCGATCGCGGTGTACATCATGCGCGAGGCGCTGCGCCTGTTTCCCGGCACGCCCAACTTCGCCATCCTCGACACCTACTTCCACCGCACTATTCCCGAGGTGGCTGCGCGGATGCCCATCCCCGACGAGTACGTCGCCCTGGGCGTCCGCCGCTACGGCTATCACGGCATCTCCTACGAGTCGATCATTTACCAACTGCAGCCCAACGTCCCGGAGAAGCTGATCGTGGCGCACCTGGGCAACGGCGCATCCATCTCGGCGATCAGGGGCGGCAAGTGCCTCGACACCTCCATGGCTCTCACCCCCACCAGCGGCATCATCTCCGGCTCGCGCACCGGCGACATCGACCCCGGCGTCCTCATCTTCATTCTCAAGAAGATTGCCGAGACCACGAGCGGCGCGCTCGATGCCGCGGAAAAGCTCGAAAACGTGGTCAGCAAACAGTCCGGCCTGCTGGGCGTCAGCGGGCTCTCCAACGACATGCGTGACCTGCGCGAGTCGATTCAGGAAGGCAATGCCAGAGCCCGGCTGGCCGTCGACAAGTTCACCTGGACCATCGCCCGCTGGATCGGCAGCTATGTGGCCGAATTGAATGGGTTGGACATGCTCGTCTTCACTGGCGGCATCGGCGAAAACGACATTGCCAGCCGCGCCGAGATCTGCGCCGGCTTGGGCGCTTTGGGAATCGTAGTCGACCCGGTCCGCAACAACGTCCGCGGCGAAGCGGTCATCTCCGCTGAGAGCTCGCCCGTCACCGTGCGCGTCATCCCTCCGGCAGAAGATCTGATCATCGTCAATCATGTCGTCCGGCTGCTCGCCACACCATCAGCAGAATTGTCATTCTGAGCGGAGCGTTCGTCAACGGATTCGAATGCCTGCACCTGAGCGAAGTCGAAGAGGACCTGCTTCTGCTCTCCGTGCTGACTTTCAAACGCAACCACACGCAAGTTGAGTGCGCATGTTCTACACTGGTGGGTTCCATCCGGAGTCCTCCTTCATGCCCGTGACCGCAGTCTCCATCGATTCCAAGCGCCTTCCTTCTCCTGCGCTGCGCCGCTTTGCCTGGGGCGTGCTGGCTTACTTCATCGCCGTCATTCTTTGGGGCACGCTGGTCCGCGCCACCGGTTCCGGCGCCGGCTGTGGCGCACACTGGCCGCTGTGCAACGGCACTGTGCTGCAAGCTTCGCCGCGCGCCGACACCATGATCGAGTTCACCCACCGCATCACCAGCGGCCTTTCGCTCCTCTCCGTCCTTGCCCTGCTGGCGTGGACCGTCGCCGGCACCGTCCGCGGCCATCTTGCCCGTGCGTTGGCTGTCGCCTCGGTGATCTTCACGCTGCTTGAGGCTGTGCTGGGCGCGTTGCTGGTCAAGCTCGGCTACACGGCGCAGAGCCAGTCCCCGCTGCGCCCCGCGTTTCTTGCTCTGCACCTGGCCAACACGCTGCTGCTTCTGGCCGCACTCACTCTCACTGCGCACCTTCTCAGCCGCCGCAAGGGCTTCCTGCGCGGCACCGTGCGCCTGGTTGCGCCCTTCGGCGCTGTGGCTGCCGTCCTGGTTGTCATGGTTGTGGGCATCACCGGCTCGCTCGCCGCCCTCGGCGACACGCTCTTCCCCGCGTCTTCATTGGGGCTGGCGCTGGCGCAGGACTTCTCCGCCACCAGCGGTTGGCTCGTGCGCTGGCGCTGGATGCACCCCACCGTCGCCTTCCTGGCCAGCATCTGCCTCATCTGGCTGCTGGTCCGCGCCGCGCAACACAAAACGCACGGGGACAACCGCCGCCTCTCCGCGCTGGTTCTCCTGCTGCTCGCTGTTGCTTACACACTGGGAGCGCTCGATGTCGTGCTGCTTGCGCCGCTCTGGCTGCAGGTAGCCCACCTGCTCGCCGCCGACACGCTGTGGGCTTCACTCGTCGTCCTTACCGCTCGCCTGACATTGCAGCCGCGCGAAGCGGGGGCGGGGGACTAAGGAACTGGGAGGAGGATCAGATTATTAGCAGAAATGGATCGGTTGCGCGGCAAATTGCTTTTTCGCCTTTCCAAAATGATGGCCTTACCGGGGCAGTCTCGCAACACCGCAGGACTCACCGAAGGTGGAGGGAGGGACCTCGACGGGTTTCTTCTTGGTTCGAGAAGGTTCTATACTGGACTTTATAGAATGATGTTCGACCGCAAATCGACGCCGTGTCCCGCATGCTCCAGCCCCGTTGAGGTGACTCTATCTGTTTTTCGTCTTGATTTCCGGTGTCCGCATTGCGGCGCGGAGTTGAAAGTATCGCCGCCGTACACGCGACTGGTTGTTCTCCTGGGTGTTTTGCTGGGATATGCACTTGCGTGGGTAGCAACGATGCGCGGTCCACGATTTTGCTTTATGGACATTCCGTCGTATTTTTATCTGCTTTGTTTGCCCTTCACATTTCTAATTTTGTCGTTTCTGTGTCGGATTGCTCCGTTTCTGGTACGCCCCACCCTTGTCCCACGGCGCCCTTTTGAAAGTCACTTGACGACTTTGAATCTCTCGTCTGATCCAAAGGATCATGTCCCTATTCCCTAATCCCTATTCCCTGTAGTTCTACTTCACCAGCACCCCGGCCGCCGCATAATCACTGCCGTCCACAATCGCTTCTGTCAGCACGGGCAGCTCTGGAGTGACAGTCAGGTTCTCGATTACGCCGTCGCGCAGAATCACGGTGTCCTCCACCTTGCCGCCGCGGATGCTCGGGTTCCACGCGAAGGCCTGGTTGTTGACGACAACCTCAGTTCCCTGCGGCGTAGCCACCCATTCGCGCTCGCCGTAGCCGGTAGGCCCGCCCTGGTGATGGAAGCGCTCTTCGCCGGGGTAGCCCTCCGCCGCATATGCCGCCTGCGCCACCTTGAACAACTCCGCCGAAGTCGCGCCCACACGGCTTGCGTTGAGCAAAGCTGCGTTCACCTTTGCAGCCGAGTTGAACCGATCGCCAAGTTCCCTGGGCAGCGCTCCGAAGTGAATGAAGCGCGTGATGGAGATGGCGAGTCCCCACTTGCGCGAACAAAGATTCAGCATCCCATATTGCTTCAGCCGGCGTCCGCGCGGCACCGCATGCTTGTAATTCATGATCCGCTCATCCACGGCGTAGAGCGCCACTGAAGGCAGAATGCCGCGCCGCAGAAGTCCGCCCGCCGTGATGGCCTCCAAATCGAATTCGCTCAGCCCCGGTTCAACTTCATGCAACGCTTCCACCGTGGCCGCGGCGGTCTCCGCGCCCAGCCAGCGGTAGCGCGCGATCTCGCTCTCCTGCAAGGCGGCGCGCAGCGGGGCAAGATTCACATTCGTCCCGACGCCCGGCGTGTCGGACCCCAACGGCCCGGCGGCCAGCTTGGCCGCGGCAGCTGCCGTGTCGTCCGCCCACCACGGAAACAGCACCGGCTCAAAGTCCAGCGCGCCGAATTCTTCATCGTGCAGGCGTGGCGCTTCGTTCTCGGTGGTGAGGTAGTAGCGCTTGCCCGCCGCGGTCACCAGCAGCGAAGCCACGCCCGTCTCGCCCGGTGTGAGCACGCGCAGTTCTACCGCGCCACCCGTCACCCAGGCCACGTTTTCGTTGCGGCGGATGAGAACGCCGGCCAGATTCTTCTCCTGCATCCACGCGACAAGCTGCTCTTGCTTTGTGTTCAGCTCTGCATTCCACGCGGCTTCTGCCACCAGAGTGGCGCCGTTCACTACCAGGCTCTTGCCGATTCTCTTGCTCATTTCCGTGCTTCCTTTTCCAGTGGCGGGGATCAGGGATCAGGGACCAAGAAAAAACAGGAACTTGCCGGTCGAGCTTCGTGCTTCCCCACCCTTGGCACAAAAACAAGAATGTGCCAAGTTTGGGACACCCAACGGTGTGCGGCGCATCCAGGTTAATCCCTAATCCCTAGTCCCTCAGTCCCAGCTTTTCAGTCTTCCAGCGCCGGATGATAGTGGCTCTCCCAGCCCAGGTAGCGCGCAGCTTCGTGAATGGCCTTCGACACATCACTGAAGTTGGCCGCCACGTGGTGCTCGAAGCCCTCGCGACAGATGTACTTGAGCAGTTTCTGCAGTTGCGGAATCTCCGCCACGCCTGCGCCGCCAAACGTCTCCAGAGGATCGTCGGTGAACTTGCCCGCGCCCGTGTAGCCGCGCACCACGCCGCGGCGATCGTCGGTGGAGTAGCGCGCGTAACTCATTTGGCCGGCCTTCACGCGGCCCACGCAAGTGCCGAAAGTGTTCTCTTTGCCCACCGTGCCGGCGATGATCTCCTGGTAGTCCATGCGAACTTCCTTGAAGAAATGCTTGGGCAGGTTGGAGCAGTGGAAGCAGACACACTTGTCGGGATGATTGCCGTAATTGTTGTTCCAGTCCAGCAGCGCGGAGGGCGTTCCCGAAGCCAGCGCCAGCATGTACATGCTCAGCGTGCCCGGCACATCCACTTCGCAGGCCGAGGGAATCAGGTTGTTGCTCATCATGCTCATGATGGTGCAGGGGACCACGCCGAAGAACTCCTCCATCGAGGTCCAGCACTGCACGGCGCTCACGGTCACGTTGGCCTGCTTCATCCAGCCGTCGATGACCGCACCCAACTTGGCCATCTTCATCAGCGCCGCGTCGGCGATCCCGTGCGTGGAGACATAGCTCTTGATGGCGGCCAGTTTCGCCTGCGCGGCGTCGTCCGTGTCCTTCATCTTGTTGATGCGGCCAAAGATCTCAGACAAATCAATGGTCTCGATGGTGATGCCGCTGGTTTCAAAGATGCGCTCGGAGTAGCGCACCGTGTTGAAAGCCGTGGGACGCGCGCCGATGGCGCCGATGCGCAGATTCTTGAGCCCCTTCACGATGCGGCAGACCTGCGAAAACCACTCGAGATCCGCGGTGAACTCGGCCGAGGTCAGGCTCTCCGTGTGCAGCGTGGTCAGCGAGTAAGGAATGCCGTACTGCATCAGGTTATTGCACGCGCTCATTTTGCCGCAGAAACTATCGCGGCGGGTGGCGATGGTCATCGCGTCGGAGCGGTCCGGCGTGGCCTGCACCAGCACTGGAACCTTCAGCCCCGACAGCCGGATAGCGTCCACGATGCCGCGCTCTTCCCCGAAGTTGGGCAAGGTAATAATAATGCCGTCAATCTCTTCCGCGTGCTTCTTGAACAGCGCGGCGCACTTCTGCGACTCGGCGTAGGTTTCCACCGCGCCGTACTTCGAATCCTCGGGCCCGAGCACGATGGCCCGTGCTCCTGCTGCTTCCAGCACCGAAATGATTTCTTCGCGGCCGGTCTTGGCCAGGTGGTCAGGGAAAAAACCGCGATTGCCTACGACAATTCCAAATGTCATACCTCGTTGCGCTGCCATGTCAATTACTCCCTTTTGCGTGACCGCCTTCGCGGCGTTTCATTATTATTTGCGGCGCGCAGAAATCTACTTGCCTGCGCGTCCCGGACGAAACTTTACGACGTAGAACAACCCGAGGAGAGCCAGCACGCCGCCCCACCACACCGGTGTGTGCAGTTTGGTCAACTCGACCAGCGGCGGGTAGCTTCCGGTTTGCCATTCATAGAGGCCATAACCGAGAGCCATTCCGCCATAGATCAGCAGCAGCACTCCAATAAAGAACCAAATGGGAATTCCGGAACCATGCATGTATGTAACCCCTTTCCTCTTGTTACCAGAAGATCATGTTCAGTGCTGCGAAGAGGACGACCACAAGAAGAGCCCATGCGTATTCGTTGCGGTAAAACGGAACCGGCTCTTCCTTGGGCAAAACTGTTGCGCCATAAACGAGGCCGTCAAGCTCAGCCACAGGCCGCGGCTTGGTGAGCAAGCTGACCACGACCAAGACAATGGCGGCGAATACGAACGCCCAGAGCGCTCTGAATACATTCTCGGCCATGGGCTTGGCGTCAGGCGATAGCGCGACACTGGCCAATGCGGAAGGAACGAGCTTGACCCACATGAACAAGCTTGCGGAAAAGACGATGCCGAGCAGCAGGGCGAGAAAGCCTGCCCACTTGGTTGCGCGCTTCCAGAACATCCCGAAGAGAATGGTAGCCAGCAGCGGCGCGACAAAGATGCTGAACAGCGCCTGCACGTAGTCCATGATGCCGTGCGCGTGCATGACCAGGTAGGCCGCGCCGATGGAGACCGCCACGCCAATCAAGATGGAGAGACGCCCCACCAAAACGTAGTGACTGTCGGAACCTTTCTTGTTGATAAGGGGTTTGTAGATGTCGTAGGTCCAGACTGTTGAAAAAGCGCTGACGTTGCCGGCCATGCCGCTCATGAATCCGGCAATGAGGGCGGTGATGCCAAGGCCGAGAAGTCCGGGGCCGAGGTAGCGAACCATCATCAATGGAAGGGCCTGGTTGTAGCTGTGCAGTTCGGCGTCGGGCGCGCCGCTGAGAACCCTCTGCTGGTAGGCGGCGGGTAGGCTTGTCTTGGACATTGCGGCCGAGCAGGCGGCGGAATCCGCGACCTGGCCGCTTGAGGAGGCGGTGCAGGCGGCAACCACGTCTTCGCCGACGAGTTGACGGCGGCTGCCATCGGGATTCTGCAGAAGCACGAGGCCAAGCAGACCGGGCAGAATGACGATGAAGGGCACGGCCATCTTGAAGAACGAAGCGATGATCGGGGCCATGCGGGCGGCGCGCAGATTGTGGGCCGCGAGCACGCGTTGGACGACGAGGAAATCCGTTGTCCAGTATCCGAAGCTGATGACGAAGCCGAGGCCGAAGACGATGCCTGTCCAATGCACGCCCATGGGATTGGCGGCAAAGCTGCCGGTGTCGCGCCAGAGGTGGAAATAACTGTCAGAATGCACGCCGGTCATCGACTGCATGTTGACCATGATCTGCCGCTTGAGGCCGCCGACACCACCTGTCTGAATGAGTCCGAGGATGGGGACTAGCAGCGCGCCACCCCAGATGAGGACGAATTGCAGAACCTCGTTGAAGATTGCGGAGCGGAGGCCGCCAAGGCCGACGTAGATGGCCACCGCGATGGATGAAACGAAGATGCTGAAGCTGATGTCCCAGCCCAGGACGACCTTCATGACCACAGCCATGGCGAACATGTTGACGCCGCTCATGAGAATCATTTCGATGGCGAAGGAGAAGGCGGCCACGCTGCGTGCGCCTCCTCCGAAGCGCAGGTCGAGATAGCCGGGGACCGAGTGCGTCTTGCACACGTAGTAGAAGGGCATCATGACCAGGCCGAGGAAGATCATAGCGGGAATGGCGCCGATCCAATACCAGTGGGTGGCGAGGATGCCGTACTGGTAGGCCGAGCCGGCCCAGCCCATCAGCTCCAGCGAGCCGAGGTTGGCCGAGACGAAGCTCAAACCCGCGATCCATGCAGTCATTTCGCGGCCGGCCATGAAGAATTCTTCGCTGGTGTTGGAGCGGCCCTTGAGGTAGAAGCCGATCCAGATCACCATCACGAAGTAGATTGCGATGACAGCGATATCGAGCGCGCGCAGGTGCGCCAGGGGTTCCGTGCTGAAGGCGAGAAGGGCCGGCAGGGAGCCGGCATTGTGGAGAGCTGGGACCAATCCGAACATTGCGTCACCTGAAAGGAGTGAATTTGTTCCTGTAGCCCGCGGACCTTCGCCCTTGAGTAAATGGCTTTACTGCTGTACTTGTCAAGCGGCAAGGCGTTTCCGGATAAAAAACCCGCGCGCCCCGGCCCGGCCTGGTCCAAAAGCCCGCAAGGCGGCGCCCTAGAACGCGCTCAGCGGGCAGAAAGCGTTTACCGGACGAAGTGTACCACACAGCCCACAGCGGCGAACACTGCTCATTCCCGGATGGGGATCGCGCCGTTACCCGCCGGCGGGACACGCCAGGCCCTCTGCCCGCTGCGCATCGCTCCAGCCCAAACGGGATGCCGCTCGGCTGCGGCGACTGACCCTTCCTTCCGGCGGCACCGCCGCACCGGGTTCCCGCGCCTGGCGCGCCTTCCCATCGCGGCTTCGAATCCGCATTTCCCCTTGTCTTTAAGGCCATTCAACGTTACCTTCAGGTATGGGACCCTCTTTCCCCGTCCTCAATCCCCGTAACGATACTCCTGCCCTGGCGCTCCCGCGCACGAGCCCAGCGCCTGTTCAGCCCATCCTCGCCTCAAGGAGCCTTGCCGATCATGACCTCGCCTGTTGTTGACTCCATTGCCTCGAGCGGTTTCTCCCGCCGCACCTTCTTCCGCTTTGCCGCCGGCGCCTCGGCGCTGGCGACCATGCCCATCCTCACCGAAGCCCATCTCGCCCTGGCTCAGCGCCCCCATTTCGCAGACCCCAACAAGGGCATTCATATCGACGCCAACGAGAACCCTCTCGGACCCTGCGAAGCCGCGCGCCAGGCCATTGCCGACATTATTCCCAGGGGCGGGCGGTATCTGATGGACATGGAGGAAGACCTGACCGGGACCTTCGCCAAGATGGAGGGCCTGGATCCCGATTCGGTGATGGCGTTTTCCGGCTCCAGCGAGCCGCTCCACTACACGGTGCTGACCTTTACCGATAAAAACAAGCCGCTTGTGATCGCCGACCCGGGCTACGAAGCGCCCATGTGGGCCGCGCAGGTCTCCGGCGCTCCGGTCATCAAGGTCCCGCTGGCCGATCCCAAGGGCGCGGCCGCGCACGACATCAAGGCCATGCTCGCCGCTTCCTCCACGCCCGGCGTCCTCTATATCTGCAACCCCAACAACCCCACAGGCACCTGCACCGCCCGCGCCGACATCGAGTACGCCGTGGCCAACGCGCCCAAGGACACGATCCTGCTCATCGACGAAGCCTACATCCACCTCTGCGACGAGCCGCGCTCACTGGATTTCGTGAAGCAAGGCAAAAACGTTATCGTTCTTCGCACCTTCTCCAAGCTCTACGGCATGGCGGGAATCCGCATGGGCTTCGCCATTGGACGCCCCGACCTGCTGAAGAAGATTTCCGTGCACGGTGGGTTCAACGCGCTGCCCATCACCGCGGTAGCCGCGGCCAAGACCAGCCTGTTGCAACCGGACCTGGTGGCCTCGCGCAAGAAGATCATCGGCGATGTCCGCGTCGACACGATCGCCTGGCTGAAGAGCGAAGGCCATGCGACCACGCCGTCGGAGAGCAATTGCTTCATGCTCGAAACCGGGCGGCCCGGCAAGCAGGTGCTGGCCGCCATGGCCGCCAAGGAGATTTACATCGGCCGCATCTGGCCGGCCTGGCCCACCCAGGTGCGCATCACCGTCGGCACCCACGACGAGATGCTCGCCTTCCGCAAGGCATTCAAGGAAGTCATGGCGACCAACACCTCCGGCCTGGTCCCGCCCCAGCTCCCCGGCAGACTGGCCGAGCACCCGTTCAGCCATCTGTCGTAAAAGCAGTGGTTAGTGGTCGGTGGTCCGCGATCAGTGGTCAGTGATCAGTTCTCCACCGGCAACTGCGGTTTCATTTCATCGACCCCCGCAGCGCAAGAAAACCCCCGCCTTGTAGTGGGGGTTTTCTTGTTCGTTTGAAGTCTTCAATCCACTTCCGTCTTCGCCGGCGGGCTATCAGTTGGCAGGCGTTCACTGACCACTGATCACTGACCACCGCCTCTAGAAGATGATCTTCAGCGCCAGCTGCACGTTGAACGGCTCGCCGGGACCGATGCCTGGAGAGTAATTGCCGGAGCCGATCGTCGATCCGCTGGTGCCGAATCCCGAGCCGGACCCGAAGTAGTCGCTGCACAGCTGCGTGCACGCCGGGCTGGCCAGGTTCACACGGTTGAACAGGTTGTACATCTCGGCGCGGAACTGCGTGTCGATGGGGAAATCGTGGATTTCGAACTTGGTGTTCTTGAACACCGAAAGGTCGAAGTCCTCGTAGCCTGGCCCGAAGATGCTGTTGCGGGCGATGGTGCCCCAGGTGTTGTTGGGCGGGGCAACAAATGCGTTGGGGTTGAGCCACTGCACATACTTGCCGCCGCTGGAGTTGGTCTGGATCGCGTGGCTGACCCCGGCAAACGGGTTGGCGATCTGGTTGACGCGCTGGGTGTATTCGTTGGTGCCGCTGGTGTCGCCGCTGTTGTAGACGGTGATGGGCTGGCCGCCCTTGAACCCGAAGGCGGAGTTCAGCGACCAGCCGCCGGTGAGCGCCTTCGGACCACCCAAGGTGGGAACGTCGTAGTTGATGTATCCCACCATGGAGTTGCGGGTATCGAAGTCGGAGTTGCCGTAGTCGCCGGCATCGTGCGGGATCTTGCTCTTGAAGTTGTAGCTGTCCTGCGGCAGGGCGCCGCGATAGGCCGTCACTTCGTCCAGGTTGTGGCCCCATGTATAAGCGGCTTGCGAGGTAAGGCCGTGCCAATCGGTGGTGCGGAAGATAGCCTGCAGGGAATTGTAGTTGGAGGTTCCGATGCTCTGCACCTGGTTGATATCGGAGTAGTAGTTGCCGCCGAAGCTGCCGCTGTAAGGCCCCGGATCGCCGCCCAGGTAGGGCTGATTGATGTTCAGCAGGCTGAGCAGTTTGCGTCCCTCGCTGCCGACGTAGCCGACCTGCATGAAGGCCTTCGAGCCCAGCGACTGCTCGATCTGGATGTTGAAGTTCAAGTTGTATGGGGAGCGGAAGTTTGGCGACACGCTGAAAGCGCCGCAGGGATTGGACTGAGTGCAAGCCAGCGTTTGCGTCGGGATAATTTCCTGGCCGGGCACAATCGTGGTAGCCCCGGTGGTAATGGTGAAGACCGGGCTGGAACCGCCGGGGTTGCCTTCCAGCCCGTTCGGGGCGCTGTTGCCGGGGCGGTTGTCAAGGAAGGGATTGGCGTTGGGCGAGTCGAAGAACAGGCCACCGCCGCCGCGGATCACCAGCCCCTGCATGCCCTTGGGCTGATAGCTGAATCCGACGCGGGGGCTAATGCTGTGCCAGTCGCTGGCGAAGATCTGGCCGATGTCCTGTCCCACGAAGGCGAGGCCGGTCGGTGTAAGGCCGGGGCGGAAGACCGACAGATCCTTCTTGTTGTCGCTCATCGGCTGCATGTAGTCCCAGCGGAAGCCGAAGTTCACATTCAAGGCAGAGGTGACTTGATAGCTGTCCTGCGCGAAGATGTCGAATCCGTGCGAGACGACCAGGCGCTCGGGGTTCCCCACCGCGATGGAGCCTTTGGTCAGATAGCCGGCCAGGAAATCCGCCAGCGCCGCGACATCGGAATCGGGGGTGTTCCAGGCCACCGAGCCGTCTCCGATCGGCCCCTGGCCGCCCAGGAAGTTGAAAGAGCCAATGGCATGGCGATGGTAGAACTCGTCCACCTGCGCGCGCCGGTATTCGCCGCCCATGCGCAACTGGTGCTTACCCTTGGTCCAGTTGAAGGCGTCGTCGAGTGCGCCGGTCACATCCTGGCGACCCTCCGGCGGGGTGTTGCCGGTGGGCTCAAAGTCGTAGCCGATGTTGATATTGGGGGAATTGGCGAACGGGGAGCCGGTGATAAAGCCGGCCGTTGCGACGCTGGCAAAGTCGCTCTTGCCGTCGGAGAAGGTCTGGTGGAAGTAGTTTACACCTGCGGTGATGCTGTTGCTGATGGCCGGAGTAATCGACCAGTTGTGACCGGCCGAATAGTTGTACACGTGGATGGGGCCAATCTCGAAGAAGTAGGGGTTGATGGCCGTGGTGTCCACCGGAGCCGTCTGGTTTCCCTGGCCCAGGAATGCCCGGCCGTAGATGCTCTGCTTGTCGCTGAAGGTGTGGTCCACCTTGGCCACGCCGTTGTAACTGTAGCCGAACTCCGGCGCAGCGTTCTGAATTCCGCCCGGCGAAGTGCCGGTGAGCAGGCTGGCCGGCCAGAGAATGGTGAGCAGCTGCGATGTGGCCGAATTCACAGGGATCGGCGCATACGTGCCATAGGCGTTGTTCTTGTTGGCCAGCAGCGCAAGAGCCGCCGACTGGTAGTACTGGTTCGGTTCGTACCCGGTGTCTCCGGTAGCGATGTTGAACTTCTGCTTCTCGAAGTTGGTGAACCAGAAGGTGTGGTCCTTCCAGAACGGACCGCCCAGCGATGCGCCCCACTGCACGTTCTCCAGGGGCAGCGAGCCCAGGGTGTTGAAAGGATTCTTCGCGGCCAGGGCCTGGTTGCGCTCGTAGTAGTAAATGGAGCCGTGAAGGGCATTGGTGCCGGATTTGGTGACCAGATTCACGCTGCCGCCAGGGTTGCGGCCCACCTCCGCCGAGGATTGCGTCTGCAGGCTGAACTCGGCGATCGAATCGATGGGCAGGGTAACGCCGGCAATGTTCTCGACGCCCCCCTGATTGACCGCGGGAATGTTGTGCCACCAGTCGTTGTTGTCGGCGCCGTCAATCTGCCAGTTCACCTGGTTGCCGCGGGTTCCGTTCACCGAGCCGAAGCCGCCCAGCGAGTAGCCGGCAAACCCCGGCGCCAAGCCGATCAGCTGGGTAAAGTCGCGGCCATTCAGCGGAATGTCCTGCACAGTGATCTCAGGAATGTCGGTCGTCTGCGTCGTTGAAGTGGTGTCCAGCGCCAGGCCGGAGGCGTTCACTTCCACCGTTTCGCCGGCCGCCGCAACGCCCAGTTTCACCGGCAGCGTGTAGATGACGCCGGCGGTCACCGGGACCTTGGTCACGGTTGTCGATTTGAAGCCGGAGGCAGTTACCGTGATCGTGTAGCTGCCCAGCGGAAGGTCCTGAAAACTGAACTCGCCGGCGCTCGAGCTGATCGTCTTGTGTCCGGCATTGGTTGCCGTGTCCGTCGCTTCCACCGTTGCGCCGGGCACCACTGCTCCCGATTGATCCGTCACTGTGCCGTTGATGCCGCCGCGGAACGTCTGGCCAACCACCGTGCCCGGCAATGCAATCAGCACCGCCAGCGCCAGCAACACCGCCGTAGATACACTTCGAGCGATTCGATACACCATTGCGCCTATCCTCCAGGGAGATTGCAGTTGAAGTTCCAGTATCTTTTTGCGCCCATCGAAAAGGGGAAATAAATGCAAACGAGCAGGCGCTCTTCTACGCAATTCAGCTTATTTTTTCTTGGGGAGTCGACAAGGATGGAATGTGTGTAGTTGTATTTCCATAGCTAACCTTACAAAAGAACCGGATAAGGAATCAATAAAGAAATTCAAATTTCTCGCGCCAACCGACTCGGCGCCGGAAGGCCGCGCGCCAGCAATCTAACGGCGGCCAGTCTCGCCCCCCCCGATCGCGCTTGCGCCCCGGCTTCTCCCTAACCCTCCGTCAGGCGGTGCACTCCTGCTCCCAGATCCGGACCAACAGGTCGCCGGCTGCATGGCGGAAGGCGACCAGCAGCGTGTCCTCGGTCCGGTCCGGGCCGCAGAAGCCCTCCGGGACGACAACAGACTCCGGCACCGTCATGGAGCAGGGCCGCGGCAGCGAGGACTTGATGGTGCCGGCAATCATGTTGGCGATCTCCTTGGCGGCGTCCAAGGCGTCCGCCTCGGCCACCGTATCCACCGGTTGCATCATCATGGCCGAGGTGGCCTCGTAGGCTAGGCTGGTCGTCATCCGCACCTCGACGCGCCCCATCCACACGCCTGTGAGCGCCACCCAGCCGTACAAGTGTCCCGCCTTCAGGCAAGACTCCCCGGCCGACGGCAGCGCTTCCAGATTCATGGCCAGCATCTGCTCCCAGAATTGTGCATTGGCCTTGATTACGCTTTGTTCGTCTAACTGTGCCCGCATGGCTCCCTACTGCCCAACAAGTCGATTCAATCTTCCAGCTCCTACTCCATTTCATCGGGCAATTCTCTGAAAGTGTTAAGTATCTGCGCCCTCCGCCTGCGTCTGTGGTCATTGGAAAGCGGTTAGGCAATCGGCCATCCGGGAAACCAAACCGAGGCACCGCGGACACGGCGCCGACGGCTTGGAGACGAGTGGGGCAAATCACCGATTGGGGTGTCCCATGTCACATCTCCCCCATCCAATCGGTGCCACGATTTCTGGTGTGAGGTGAAGGCCATGACGGATTCAGCTCCTGCTTCCCCAACGGGCCCGGTCCCGGATCCTTTGGAAGGCCCGGATGGATTGACGGATCGAAGCTCCGATCTTTGGATGGATCAATCGATGGAACGGTGGATTCATCCCGCGGTGATTCTTGTGGCCACCGACCTGACGGAACTGGACCGCCTGATGCCCTTTGCCTTGCAGCAGGCGGCGCAGAGCGGAGCGCGCCTGCTGCTGCTCCATGTGCTGGCCACCTCCGCGTCCATGACCGCCGACGCCGCCGGAATGCCCTACTACGACCCGGCCGGCGCATTGGATTTTGCCGCCAACACCCTTGAGCCCTGGTGCGCCCTGGCCCGTCGGCAGAACCTTGCCTGCGACGCCCTGGTGCGCGAAGGAAGCGCCTCTCAGCAGATCGGAGCCGCGGCCCGCCAGTTCCAGGCCGGCCGCCTGCTCCTCGGTACCCGGAGCCGGAGCAAGCTGGGCAAGTTGCTCCTCGGCTCCGTGGCAGAACAAGTGCTGCGCTCGGTCAACCTCCCGGTCATCACCGTGGGTCCCGAGGCTCATATCCCGGTGGCCGCGAGCAACGGAGAAAGCGCCGTGCTCCACGCCACCACGTTGCGAGAGACCTCCCGCCCGGGCGCAGCGCTTGCCTGTCGGATCGCCGAAAGTCTGAACGCAAAGCTGCTGCTGCTGCACGTTCTGCCGCCGGCGGCCGAACTCTCAGACCCATCGGGCGGTCGTAGCGGCCAGCCCGCCGCCCTGGATTCGGCGGCCCTGCACGAACTCCGCATCCTTGCCACGGAGACGGCGGCCGCCTGCAATGTCCGGGTCGAGCCCCACGTCGTCCACGGCAATCCCGCCATCGAGATCCTGGCCATGGCCTCGGAGCGCCAGGCGAACCTGATCGTGCTCGGAGCACGCCATCGTTCGCTCTTCCAGGACCTGGCCCGCGACCGCACTATCTACCGTGTCCTGGCCCACGCCCGCTGCCCCGTCCTCACCCTTCGCGATCAGCAGGCCGTTGCGGCCGGCGCGCACACAGGGCAGATGGCCACGTACGGCTGAGCGAACAAGGCAGGTTCCTTGCCAGGCATCCAACGAACCGCCCCGCTCCAATTCCTGTCAAAAAAAAATGAGCGTAAGCAAGAGAGGACAGATCGTTCGCGAGAAAGATGAGATTCTTCTCTGATTAAACCTGAATTGGGATGGAGTTTTCGAAGGAGGGAGTCCTATTCCTAGGCGGTCAACCGCTCTAGCTGATCGGGCTTGGTGATGGTCATGCTGGAGCCCTTGATCGTGATCCACTGGTCGCGGCGAAACTGATTCAGCAGCCGCGTTACGGTTTCCCGCGAAGTTCCCGCCATGTTGGCGATCTCCTCGTGCGTGAGCGCCATGGTGAACCGGATCTCAGGCTTGCCGTTGGCCGAAGCCCGTCCCCAGTCCAGCAGCAGACGTGCCAGACGGCCCGCGGCCGAGCCGGAGAGCGCCAAGCGCTTGGCGTCGTGAAACACCGTCAGGTACTCGCCGGAAAGCGATTGCGCGGCATGCATGCTGGCGATGCCGTGGCGGCCCAGGAAATCGACAAACTCCTGCTTGCGCACCGTTTTCACCTGACACGGCTCGATCGCCTCGGCGGTCACTTCGTGCGGAACATTGGCCAGAACCGCGCTCAAACCCATCACATCGCCGGGACCGGCAATCTTCAGAATCATGGTCTTGCCGTCGCGCGAGGTGGCGGAGATCTTCACCTGGCCATAACAGATGACAAAGACATTGCGTGCCGCGTCGCCCTCTGAAAACAGCTTGGCGCCGCGTGCATGGCTCATCATGATCCCAATTCCGTCGTAATCGTGGAGCGCTTCGGGCGTGAGATTGCAGAACATGCGCAGATGGCGGTGCTCACAGTTAATGCAATCTTCCGGGGGGTGATGAGGGTGAAACGATGCCATAGTTTTCCCGCAAGTCAAATTGGAGTATAGCGCACTTTAGTCAAGCACAAGAAACGGTTTTTCTTCCAACTTCCGCCCAAGGGGAGAGGCCCCGGCTCGGAAGTGTGTCTATGCGAAGCCTCGCGGAGACAACGCCGGGCCTGCGGGCCTGCGCTGGCGCGTCTTGGGTGTGCGGTTCTGGCAGCTCGCGTCGTAGGCTCGCGAGACCTCGCGGGCAAGCTCCTCCAGCAGCCGCATCCGCAGCGGGGGATGGGACGCGAACGCCTGGTTCAGTGCTTCAATGGGGAGCATTAGAAGCGACCCCGGCGTCTGCGCGCTCAGCGTGTACGTGTGATGACCATCCCCCAGCCCAGCCGCCAGTTCCACCAGGTCCCCTGGACGCGCCATGCCCAGCGTCAGGCGCGTGTCAAGTCGTTCCGTCCGACGCAGAAAATGCCCAGAAACAACCACATACAGGCCTTGGCAGATTTCCTCCTGGCGAAAGACCACCTGCCCGGCTTCCACATCCAGGCACACCGCCGCGGCATTCAGCACCTTCCCCGTCGCCGCCGGGCACTCGAGCAATTCGCTCAGCGGATGTGCCTGAACCGCGGTGGTGCGCAAAGCCCTTGCCTCAGCATGCATGCTTTCCTCTTCCTTGGGTTGCGCCCAAATCGCCGTCTCGCGGCGAGTGACGCCTGCACTGACCCTCCCGGCCGGCCTGTCAGAGCCGTTCCGGGTCTTGCGGATTTGCCACGCGCCGGGTTCCATATCCTGTAACCCCTCGAAAACATCGGTTTGAGAGAAACGAATCCTTGAGATGAGGCGCGGTCAGTTGAGCTTCCACACCCTCATCAGCCCCCCTTTTTGCACCCGGCGATGACTGCCAGGCCCAATTGCTAGCCAACCTCCGCATGGACACGCGCCTCTTGCCGGCTCACCGCCGGCGCCGTTTCCGGTGGAACGCACAATACCGGACAGCGGGAACGGGCCAGTAGCGCAAACGCCGTCCCGTGGGGTCCGGGCGTGCCGCTCACGCGCTTCACGCCCGCCACCAGGATGCTGGGGTGGTGTTGCGCGATCGCTTCCACAATGGCGTCGGCGGGACTGCCGTCTTTGACGATGCAACGCACCGGAAAACGCCCGCTCGACCGCACCCCGAACTCCTCCAGAGTCGTGGCGCCGGGGTTGAGGAACGCCGCAGCCTCAGCCGAGCTGCGTGCGTGCACCACGACCAGCGTGCGATGAAAAACTTCAGCCAGAGAAACCGCCGTCGAGACCGCCGCCTGGGTAGCTTCATTGCGCTCCATGGCCAGTAGAACCGGCCCCCCCGGTGTGGGCCTGAACGGGCCCGCATTCCAGTCCGCCGCCACCGCCAGCACCGGGCACGGCGCCAGCCGCACCAGGTGCTCGGCAATCGCGCCAACGATCACCGGCCCCGCGCCCTGCATCCCTTCGGTCCCTATCACGATCAACCCGGCCTCGTACTGCCGCGCCACATCCACCAGCATCTGCGCCACAGCGCCCTGGCGGATCTCCGAATGGCTGGGAATGCCCTCCCGCAGCAGATCACCGGCCAGCTTGTCCAGCGCTTCACGCGCCTCTTCGCTCAGGCCGCTCAACACCCGCCCCGGTACCGCATCCACAGCCGCATAGCCCTTGGGGTCAATCCCGTGGGCGAGCACAATTCGAGCCCCATAAGCCCCCGCCAGCTTGCGGGCATACTCCAGAGCTGCCTCCGATTGGCCATCCAGATCCGTGGCAACCACAATGGTCTTCATTCTGCTCGCAAAACTCACAATTGCCTCCCGGCGTCCTGACGACGCCTCCTACACGTCACCCTGTCGAAATCTGAGTCTGCGCTCCCGGTAAGACAGCAGTAAGTGACACCATGCACCCCACGCAGTGATTCGGATCACATGCTGCTTTGGGGAACTTCTGCGCCCTCAAACTGTTGCGCCCCCAAAGCGATTCGAGCACAGAGAAGGTGTGTACATCGAAGGGCCAAATGGGATAGCCTTGCGGCGCCATGAAAAACGCGCAAAAACCCACTACGCAATCGATTGATCACTCCCGTCTCGCTCTCTTCCTGCCCGCCCTTCTGGTCTTTGCCCTGGCCTTGTCGTTGACGGCGCGCGCCCAGGCGCCGGCTCCTGACTCGCCGGCCATCGAGGCCCAGGCCCATGCTTGGATTCAGAAGCTCACCCTGGAGCAGAAGGTGGAGTTGGTGGGCGGCGTCGACGGCATGTTTACCAACGCCCAGCCCGCCATCGGCCTGCCCCGCTTCAAAATGTCCGACGCCTCGGTGGGCGTGCGCACCTGGGGACCCACCACCGCCTACGCCGGCGGGGTGGCCCTGGCCGCCACCTGGGACACCGATTTCGCCCGCAAGCTGGGCGAGTCGCTGGGCAAGGACGCTCGCGCCCGCAGCGTCAACTTCCTGCTCGGCCCCGGCGTCAACATCGCCCGCTCGCCCGTGGCCGGCCGCAACTTCGAGTACCTGTCAGAAGATCCTTTTTTGAACTCGACCATCGTCGTCCCCTTCATCCAGGGCGTGCAGTCCCAAGGCGTCATCGCCACCGTCAAGCACTATGCCCTCAACGACCAGGAGTACAACCGCCACAACGTCTCGTCCGACATCGACGAGCGCACCATGCGCGAAATCTACCTGCCCGCCTTCGAGGCCGCCGTCACCCAGGGCCACGTCGACGCGGTGATGAACTCCTACAACCTGATCAACGGCGTCCACGCCACGCAGAACGAGTTTCTCAACCTGAAGGTGCTCAAGGGCGAGTGGGGCTTCCAGGGCATCCTGATGTCGGACTGGGACGCGACCTACGACACGGTGGGCGCGGCCAACAACGGACTGGATCTGGAAATGCCCGGTCCCCGCTTCATGAACCCCAAGGCGCTGCTGGCAGCCATTCAAGCCGGCTCCATCAAAGAGTCAATGATCGACGAGAAGCTGCTGCGCCTGTTCCGCACCGAACTCCGCTACGGCTTCCTCGATCGGCCGCAGTTCGATCCGGCGAGCTCCACCTACTCCGTCGCCGATCGTGCGGTGGCCCTTGAGGGCGCGTTGGAAAGCATCACGCTGCTGAAGAACGCGGGTTCCCTGCTCCCGCTCGACGCGGCCAAAATCAAGACCATTGCCATCCTGGGTCCCAACGCCTGGCCTGCGGTTCCCGGCGGGGGAGGGTCGTCCGAAGCACAAGCCTTTGAGCCCGTCTCCACCGTCACCGGCATCGCCAACCTGGTCGGCCCCAACGTGCGCGTCCTTTACGCCCGCGGCCTGCCGGAGATGAACGAAGTCTTCTGGCGTACCCATTGGGACGGCGCTGTCAAGGTGGCCACCTACCCCAGCAAGAACTTTACCGGCGCGCCGGACTCGACCACCGCGAACACCATTGCCGACTACAAAAACGAGTGGTGGGGACCCGAGGACAAGACCCCGCGCAGCATCCGCTACACCGCTTCGTACAAAGCGGACAAGGCCGGCAAATATCTGGTCCTGGCCGCCGCCTCTGGGAGCGACGACTTCACCGTCAAGATCGACAGCAAGTCGTTCGTTTCACCGCCGCACGCCGAAGGCCAGGCGCCCCAGTTCTGGACGATCGATCTGAATGCAGGGCAGACCATCAACGTGGTCGCCGACTATCTCCCCGGCTTCGTCGGCGTCCGCTTCGGCTTTGGAATCGCCTATCAGCCCGACCTGGTCTCGGAGGAGGCCCGGCAATTCGCCGCCGCCGCGGATGTGGTGCTGGTCGCCGCCGGTTTCAACACAAACACAGAGAGCGAAGGCGGGGACCGCACCTTCGCGCTGCCCTGGGGCCAGGACGCGCTGATCGAAGCCGCCGCCCACGCCAACCCGCATACCATCGTCACCCTCACCGGCGGCGGCGGCATGGACACCCGCGCCTGGCTCGACAAGGTGCCGGCGTTGCTCCACGTTTGGTATCCCGGCCAGGAAGGCGGCACGGCCATTGCCCAGGTGCTCTTCGGCAATCACAACCCCGAGGGCAAACTCCCCGTCAGCTTCGACCGCAGTTGGGAAGAAAACCCATCCTACAACCTTTACTACCCCATCCAGGGCGCCGACACCGCGCTGCACGTAACCGAAACGGACGGTAAGAAGGTCGACTACGTCATTCCTCACGTAAAGTACGACGACAAGCTGATGGTCGGCTATCGCTATTGGACCACCACGGGCAAGCCCCCGCTCTATCCGTTTGGATTCGGATTGAGCTACACCACCTTCAGCTTCTCGAAGCTTCAGGCGCCTGCCACAGCGGCCGCAGGCTCACTTGTGAAAGTCAGCTTCGACGTGACCAATACGGGCAGCGTCGCCGGGGCCGAGGTCGCCCAGCTCTACGTCTCCGATCCGTCAGCCAAGGCCACTCGTCCCGAGCGCGAACTCAAGGGCTTCGCCAAAGTCCGCCTCGCCCCCGGCGAAACCAAGCGCGTCTCCCTCACCCTCGACGCCCGCGCGTTCAGTTACTGGGACGAGGGCGCGAAAAAGTGGACCATCGACCCCGGCAAGTTCGTGCTCCGCGTCGGCGACTCCAGCGAAAACACGCCGCTCACTGCCGACTTGACGCTCAATTAGAGAGTCAGCGCATCGTCGAGCGAAAGTGCCCCATACATTGCGAGGACCTTTTGCTCTGCCGATTGGGCGGGTCCCAGGTTTCTAGTCCAACTTCCGCAGTTTGAACGGCGAGTTTTTTGTTTTCAATGCGGACATAGAGAAAGATGAAGACGCATGAACCCCTCGGGAATGATCCGGGTTGAATGTCAGGCTAACGCATCCAGCCTGCGAAGTACACGGCAATCAGGCCATCAAAATGGGCGAGTGAAAAAGGTAGAACACCAGCTCGCGAAGGATCGACTCAGCCCTTGGCAGGCGGCTTCAGCCCCAGCTCGCGCATGGCGATCTGCAAATCCGCCCACGCTTCTTTCTTCTGCCGCGGATCGCGCAAGAGATACGCCGGGTGATAGGTGACGATGAGCTGCATTCCGCGGAACGCATGCACCCGCCCGCGCAACCCGGCCAGCGGCTGGCGCGCGCCCAGCAGATAGGTGGCGGCCGTTGCTCCCAGCGCCACCAGCACCTGCGGTCGCACCACGTCGATCTGGCGGAACAAAAATGGCGAGCACGTATTGCCCTCCTCCGGCTCCGGCGTGCGGTTGCCCGGTGGACGGCACTTGACCACGTTGGCGATGTAGACTTCCTCGCGCTTCAGGCCCATGGCGGCGATCATGTTGTTGAGCAACTGCCCGGCCTTGCCCACGAAGGGAATGCCCTGCGCATCTTCGTCGGCGCCCGGGCCTTCGCCCACAAACATCAGGCGCGCGGCCGCGTTGCCGTCGCCAAAGACCAACTTGTTGCGGCCCTTGTGCAGTGCGCAGCGGGTGCAGTCGCCGATCTCTTCGCGGACGATTGCGAGTGCGGCGGCGCGGTCTGCGGCGGGGACGGCGGTTGCGATGGTGGGTGGCGCGGGAAACGGTTTGCGGGGCGCGATGGGAGAATCCTCCTGGGTCGATGTGTGTTGAACGGATGCCGGTTGCGGCTCATCGGCCGCGGCTTCCCATTGGGCCAACAGGGCCGGGTCGACCGGGCGGCGATAAAACTCCGTCAGCCCCAGTTCGCGGTAGAAGCGGACGCGGGCGAGGAGTGCTTCGCGGGTTGCAGGGTCGAGCGTTGGCGCCAACGGATTCTACTCCACAATCAGTTGCCGGCGCGTTGAGGCGGGCGCTTCGGCCTGCTTCAGAACTGCATCCTGGCGCGTCTTCTCGTCCACGTGCTCGTCCATTTCCACCACCAGCGTGCGCGGACGGCGCAGGGTGACAATCTCGTCGAGGATGCGATCGGCGAGACTGCGCTTGGGCATCTCCGGCAGCTCGATGGAAGTGGTCAGCGTGAGAAAGGTAGCCGCGTTGGTGTCGGCCTCAATGCCTATGCCGTCGCCGGTCACGGTGTTCACCACGATCGCGTCCGCGCCCTTCGAGAGCAGCTTGGCGCGGCCGTTCTCCATGCGGTTCTCGGTTTCCGCGGCAAAGCCCACAATGAGCTGCCCCGGCCGCCGGCGCCGCACCACCTCGGCCAAAATGTCCTCGGTAGGCGCGAGTTCGAGCGTGATGGGCCCGGTGCGCTTCAGCTTATGGTCGGCCACATTCACCGGGCGATAGTCGGCCACGGCGGCGGCCTTAATGATCAGCGTGGATTCCTCCATGCGCGAAAGAACGGCGTTCCGCATCTGCTCCGCAGTCGTCACGCGGATCACCTCGCAGTGCGCCGGCGGATGCAGCGCAGATGGGCCGCTGATCAAAATCACCTTGGCCCCGCGGCTCTCGGCCGCATCGGCCAGGGCGTAGCCCATCTTTCCACTGGAGCGGTTGCCGATGAATCGCACCGGATCCAGCGCCTCGCGCGTCCCGCCCGCGGTAATGAGCACAATCTCGCCGGCCAAATCGTGGCGCCGCCCCAGCGCATGCAGCACCGCGTCGGCAATCGCCTCGGGCTCGGCCATGCGCCCGACGCCCACCATGCCGCAGGCCAGCGAGCCGGCGCCCGGATCAACGACGCGCACGCCGCGCTGGCGCAGAATTTCAAGGTTCGCCTGGGTGGCCTTGTGCTCCCACATATTCACGTTCATGGCCGGAGCCACCAGCACAGGAGCTCGCGTAGCCAGATACATGGTCGTCAGAAAATCGTCGGCAATGCCGTGCGCGAATTTGGCCAGGATGTTGGCCGTGGCGGGAGCAACGACCAGGGCTTCGGCCCACAGCGCCTCGCCGATGTGCTCAATGCCGTTTTGCTCGGGCGTGGCTTCGGCCGAATCCCACTCATCCCACAAGCTGGTGATGACCTTGTGGCCGGTCAGCGAGGCAAAGGTCAGGGGCTGGATGAATTTCGTCGCCGCAGCCGTCATCACGACGTGAACTTCCAGCGCCTGGCGCTGCAAAGCCCGCACCAGTTCCGCCGCCTTGTAGGCGGCAATGCCGCCCGAGACACCCACCGTGACCCTCATGGCTCGATTGTAGCTGTTTTCGAGCCCGCCGGGCGGCCTGTGGATTAGCTCAGCAGAATCGGAATCGCCGGACCTTCCACAAGCGGCTTCTGCACCTCGGTTTCCAGCTTGACGTAGGCAATCTTGCCGGCTTCGATCTCTTCCTGGGCGATGCGGCAGACCTTGTTGGAACGGCTGGGGACCAGAGCGTGGGAGCCGCTCTGCAACTGGCGAGCCCGGCGTGCGGCCACCAGAACCTTGCGGTAGTTCGAGTCGAACTTGGTCTCAATCGTCATGGCTGTCCTTGTCCTCGTTCTAGTCGTCGTCCTGGGGGTCGTCCTGGCTGGGATCATCCCCAAAGTCGAGTTGCCGCTGGCTGCCATCGGAGCCATCGATCCCAAAGGCTTCCAGCACCGGCTTGAGCCTGTCCTGCGCGTTCATCTGCAGGCAGGCCGCGGCCACCTCCAACACCCGTCGCGAACGGTAGGCAATGGACTCGCCATTGCGATAGAAGCGTTCGGCCAGCACAATAGCCTCCAACTGCGCGACCGCCCGGTCCAGAATGTCGTTGACCAGAATATAACCGTACTGGCGATAATTCTCAATCTCCTTGCTGGCCTCCGACAGGCGGCGATAGAGTTCGGCCTCCACCACCACTCCCTCGGCGCGGCTGCGATTGCGCAGCCGGGTGCGCAGAACCTTGGGGTTAGGCGGCAGCACAAAGATGCTCACCGCCTCCGGCATCTTGGCCCGCACCTGGGCTCCGCCCTGCACGTCGATGTCCAGCAGCAGATCGTGGCCGGCGGCCCGCGCCTCGTCCAGGGACGCGCGCGCCGTCCCGTAGAAGTTGCCGAAAACCTCGGCATACTCCAGGAAGACCTCGGTGTCGATCATGCGCTGGAACTCGGCGCGAGCGGTGAAGTTGTACTCGCGCCCGTTCTCTTCCGAGCCGCGCGGCGACCGGGTGGTCCAGGAGATGGCGAAGTCCACGCCGCTGACCTGTTTGCGAAGCTCGCTCACCAGCGTGCTTTTGCCCGAGCCCGAAGGCGCCGAAATAATAAAAAGAATTCCTGCCACGATTGTCCTTTGTTTTCTGATGTCGCGCTTTTCCCCGCTATATAAGCTGAACGCGGGCCTATCTTTCCAATTCGCACTCGGGTTCAAAAACGTGGGGCGTCGATGCAAACGCGCCGAGAATTGCGAGATGGCAGGGCCCGCCGCTTGGAACGATCACGAGGTCCTCTCCGTTGCTCGCTCGCAGGGCCACTCCGCACTCGGCTCTGGTACCCTCCTCATCAAGGATTAGCTTAAATGCCTCGATCTCGCAGTCGAATGAAGCAGGCAAAAGTTCGGACATTTCCCCCACTGATTGTGCGGCGACAGTTTCAAATCTAAGAACGCCAATTTCCAGTCGCTCGGCAATGTAGTTCATTTTGGAGAAAATCTCTAGCCCGGTCCCGTCTGAATGCCAGAGCACTAAGGAATCTGGCCCCCACGCGGCAGGGTAATGTTGCCCAATGGAAACCCTCCGTACAGGCCTTCTCAGTTCATCCGCAAGCGACGCCTTCTCGGTCCAGACAAACGGAAGATAGTTCATCCGCATTCTCCCCTTCGATCAGTGTCGATCAGCGCATTCCCAATCGTCTGCTCCGCCCTGACCCCTGTTCCCTGTTCTATTCCACGTTTTGAATCTGTTCGCGTGCCTTTTCGATCTCCGCCTTCATGGCCAATCCCAATTCGGTCATGCGCGTGCCCTTCCCGCCCACGCCGCCGGTCTTGGAGAGCATGGTGTTGGCTTCGCGATTCATCTCCTGCAGCAGGAAGTCCAGCTTCTTGCCCACCTCGCCCCCGCCCTCGAGCAGTTCGCGAAAGTGCCCAATGTGGGTGTGCATGCGCGCCAGCTCCTCGGACACATCGCTGCGCTCCACAATCACCGCGACCTCTTCAAGGAGCCGCTGCCGGTTGAACTCGGGGCCGGTGGCGGCAAGCAGCCGCTGCGTGAGCCGGTCCTGAAAGCGCTGCTCAATCTCCGGCCGCAGTTCGGCCACGCCGTCGGTGGCCTGGGTGAGCCGGTCGAGCGTGGCAATGAGAATCTGCTTGAGCGCCTCGCCCTCGCGCGCGCGCATGATCTTCAACTCCTCGAGCAGTGGGTGAATCTGCTCGCGCACACTGTCGGCCAGAATGGTCAGATCGTCGTCGCCGCGATTGTCGCTCTGCAAGGCGCCCGGCAGGCGGAGAATGGCGTTCAGGTCCGGTTCGCCCGTCAGGCCAAACTCGTCGCGCGCCGCGGTAAAGGCAGCCACGTAACCCGCTACCAGCTCGCGATCGTAGCCGGCCCGCTGCTGCGCGGTGCGATCGACGTTGAGCGTCACATCCACGTGGCCGCGCACCAGCGCATCCTTGAGCGCCTTGCGCAGCTCCACCTCCAGTACGTCCAGGCCGTTGGGAATGCGCACTTGCACATCGAGAAAGCGGTGATTGACGCTCTTGAGGCTCAGCGTGTAGCTCAATTGATCGTGCGCGCGCATCTGCACCCGCGCAAACCCGGTCATCGAATAAATCGGCATGTCGTGCTATTCCTCCTGGCCGGTTGAGAGAGCGAGTTGCAATTGTGACGGGTCCTGCTCCTGCGAGTCCGATCCATTCGTCTCGGGCATGTCCCGGAACTGCAACTGGTAGAGCCGTTGATAGGTGGGCGAGGAAACCAGCAGCTCCTCGTGCGAACCGATCGCGGTGATGCGCCCGTCTTCGAGCACGGCAATGCGGTTGGCGCGGCGAATGGTGGAGAGCCGGTGCGCAATCACCAGCACCGTGCGCCCCTGCATGAGGTTGCCGAGCGCCTCCTGGACCAGCGACTCGCTCTCGGCGTCGAGCGCCGAGGTGGCCTCGTCCAGAATCAGGATGGGCGCGTCCTTGAGGATGGCGCGGGCGATGGCCAGCCGCTGCCGCTCGCCGCCGGAGAGACGAAATCCCTTTTCCCCGATCACCGTCTCGTAGCCCTGCGGCATGCGCAGAATAAACTCGTGCGCCAGTGCGTTCCTGGCTGCGCGCTCAACCACCTCGGCCTTCACCTCCGGCTGTCCGTAGGCAATGTTGTTGCGCACCGTGTCGTTGAAGAGGATCGTCTCCTGCGTCACCTGCGCCACCTGGCGGCGCAGCGAACCAAGCGTCAGATAGTGCAGGTCGTGGCCGTCGATGAGAATGGAGCCCGAGGTGACGTCGAAGAAGCGCGGAATCAGGTTGACCAGCGTCGACTTGCCCGCCCCGCTCGGCCCCACCAGCGCCAGCACTTCGCCCGCGTGCATCTCCAAATCCACGTTGTGCAGAATCTGGTGCTCGCCTTCCTCGGTGGAATACGAGAAGCCCACATTCTCGAAGCGGACGGACTTGTGAAACCGCTCCATGCTGAAAGCGTGCGGCCGCTCCTTCACGTCGTCCTCGGTGTCGAAGAACGCGAAGATCGAGGACGATGCGCCCATGGCCTGCTGGAAGAAGTTGTAGAAGTAGGCGAACTTGCGCACCGGATCGTAGAGCTTGAAGAGCAGGATGATGAACGCGCCAAAGACTCCCATGGTCATGTGGCCGTGCATGATCTCATTGCGCCCGATGAACAGGAACGTGGCGATGGCAATGGCGCCGAACGTGTCCATCAGGGGCGAACTCATGGACTGGATCCGCACGCTGCGCAGGTTGGCGCGGAACAGGCGGCTGGCGGCCTTCTTGAAGCGCAGAACCTCCCACAGTTCGGTGCTGAAGGCCTTGACGATGCGGTTGCCGGTCACGGTTTCGTGCAGAATGTTCTGAATCTCGGCGAGCTTGTCCTGGCCGGTGCGGGTGCGGGTACGGACTTCCCTGCCGATCCTGCGCGACGATGTAATCACCACCGGCACAAACAACAGCAGCGCCCAGCTCAGGTGTCCGCCCATGTTGATGACGATGATGAGCCCGACAACGAACGTGAAAAACTGCTGCAGAAATTCGCCGATCACAGAGCTGACGGCGAACTGCACCTTGTCCACGTCGTTGATGAGCGTGGAAAGGATGGTGCCCGTCGGATACTTGTGAAAGAAGCTCGATGAGCGGCGCAGCGTGGCCTCGTACAGATGGTTGCGCAGGTCGGTAATCAAGCCGAAGCCGGCGTAATTGACCAGGTAGGTGCCCAGGTAATCGCAAAGGCCTTTGGCAATGGTCGAGACCACCAGCGCGAAGGCCACCACATCCCACGCATTATGAATGTGCAGGAAATGGGGAACCACCACCCTCAGGTCGAAGTGCCAGCGGCTGTTGCGCAGACCGAGCAGGATGGGCCCCTCGGGCGCATCGGGCCTGAGAACCTGGTCGAAGATGGGCTGGAACAACAGGGTGCGAAAGGTGTCCAGAAGGCCCACGGCGGCCAGCAGCACCACGCCCGGCAGCCACTCCAGCACATACGGCAGCCCGTAGCGCAACAAGCGCAAAAAGTTCTTCATGCCGCCGGATCCGCCTCGCGGACCCTGGACCGCGACTCAACCCGCGGGGTTGGAATGCAAAACATCATCTTCGTATTGTATCCGGCTGGCCTTAGTAGGCTTTCAGCTCCAAAATTGCCTTCAGAATCGTCTCCGGCTGGGGCAGAATCGCATCCTCGAGCAGCGGCTGATAGGCCACAAACGTGTCCATCGAGCCCACCCGGCGGACTGGCGCGTCAAGGTGCTCGAAAAGCTCGTCGCCGATGCGCGCGGCAATCTCCGCGCCGTAGCCCCAGCTGATCATGTCCTCGTGGGCCACAATCACCCGGCTAGTCTTCCTGACCGAGGCCGCAATCGCCTCCCAGTCATAGGGGCTGAGCGTGCGTAGGTCGAGAATCTCGACTTCGACCCCCTGCTGCTTTGCCTTCTGCGCCGCCTGCAGCGCGCGCGGCACAATGGCGCCGTAAGTCACCAGCGTGAGGTCGGCGCCGGGGCGGACGATGCGGGCCTTGCCGAAGGGGATGGCGAAATCCGGGCCGGGATAGGGCGCGCGGTCGTGGGTCTCGCGGTAGAGGCGCTTGTGCTCCAGGAACAGAACCGGATCGTCGCAGCGAATGGCGGTGCGCAGCAGGCCGTTGGCGTCCAGGGCGTTGGAGGGAAACGCGACGCGCAGTCCTGGAATGTGGGTAAAAATACTCTCGCCCGACTGCGAATGATAGATGGAGCCGCCGGTCAGGTAGCCGCCGATAGGCACGCGAATCACCGCCGGCGAGGCCCACGCCCCGTTCGACCGCCAGCGCATCAGCGCCAGCTCGTTGCGGATCTGGTGCATGGCCGGCCAAATGTAATCGAAGAACTGAATCTCCACCACCGGCTTCATGCCGCGCACCGCATAGCCTACCGCCCGGCCCACGATGTTGGCCTCGGCCAGCGGCGAGTTGAAGACGCGCTCGGAGCCGAACTCGGTCTGCAGGCCGGCGGTCAGCTTGAAGACGCCGCCCTTGCCCTTGACCTCTTCCAGAGCCGCTTCGCGGCTGGCGTCGGCCACGTCTTCGCCGTAGACCACGATGCGCGGGTCGCGCCGCATCTCGTCGTGCAGGCAGGCGTTGATGAGATCGGCCATGGTGCGCGGGGCGCTTCCCTTTTCGCCGCCCGTCTTGCCTCCGCCTGCCGAGCCCGGCGCCTGCGCGTGCTCGGTCGCGAACCGTCCGCTGGTCGGGTCCAGGTCGGGCGAATAAATGTGGTCAGTGATCGACTCCACGGTGGGCAACGGCGCTTCGAGCGCGCGCCCCGCTGCCTCTTCTGCCTCGCGGTCCAGCTCCTGCTCGAGGGCGTTGATCTCCTCTTCAGTGAGAATCCCTTCGCGCAAGAGGCGCATCTGCAGCAGGGTGATCGGATCGCGCATGGCGTCGGCTTCGCGTTCGGCCGCCGAGCGGTAGAGCTTGTCGTCGTCGGAGAGCGAGTGGGAGTAAGGCCGCACACAGTGGCCGTGGACAAACGCCGGGCCCAGGCCGGCGCGGCAGTGGGCCGCTGCCGCCTGAAACGCGCGCAGGCAGGCCTCCGCATCGGTTCCGTCCACCTCGGCAAAATGGAAGTTGGGGAAGTTGGCGACAAGGCGGGAGATGTTTCCGCCCGGGGTGTTCACCTCCACCGGCACGCTGATGGCGTAGCCGTTGTCTTCCACGAGGAAGATCACCGGCAGCTTCTGGTTGGAGGCCGTGTTGAGCGCCTCCCAGAACTCGCCCTGGGAGGTCGAACCCTCGCCCAGCGAAGTCAACACCACCTCATCGCCGTGGAACTCAACGTCGTGAAAGGCGCGGTAATCGCCCTCGGCCTTTTCAGCGGTCTCGGGATGGCGGCTGAAGTAGCGCCCTGCCTCCGCGCATCCCACCGCATGCAGCAACTGCGTGGTGGTCGACGAAGAGGTGCTCACAATGTGCAGCGGCTTGCTGCTCCAGTGGGTCGGCATCTGGCGCCCGCCGCTGGCCGGATCGGTGGCCGCCCCCACCGCCTGCAGCATCATCTCGGTGGCCGTCACGCCCAGCGCCAGGCACAGCGCGCGATCGCGGTAGTAGGGGAAAAACCAGTCGTAGGCGGGACGCAACGCCAAAGCCGCCGCCACCTGCAGCGCCTCGTGGCCGGCTCCGGAGATTTGGAAGAAGATCTTCTGCTGGCGCTTGAGCAGGATCTCACGATCGTCCACCTGGCGGGAGAGATACATGAGCCGGTAAATCTTGACCAGTTGCTCGGGGCTGACGGGGCCCTGCTCGGTGCTCAGGCCGCCGCGCTCAGCTGCCGGCTCGCCCAGGCGCGTGCTGGAAATCGCCACTCCCATTCCCCTCTCTCCCCAAAAATTGCGGACTCCTACGAAAAGCCAACCTGATTGTACCAACCCGGCGCAGCAGAGGACAGCGGAGAATCCGCGCGGCGGCGCCTGCCCCGAGACCGAACTGCGCCCCGGCCATTCCCCCCGCTAATGCACGGGAAACAGCGGCTGCTGAAAAACCGGCGTCGAAACGACCGAAGTGCTCATCTTTTCTTTCACGTTGTGAGCCAGCTTTTCAATCTCCGCCACCTGGCGCAGTTGCACGGGGGTCAGCGAATCCGCGGGGTTGGCAGCGATTTCCTCATTGAGCTCGTGAACCAGCCGCAGAAGCTTTTCGGTGTCGGCCACCAGGGACTTTTGCCGTTCGGCGTTCAGAGCGCGCAGCCGTTTTGCCTCCTCAAAAGGCGAGCTGTCGGAGAATCCGTCCTGCCGGCCGCCAAAGGCGTGGCCCAGCGACGGCGGCGCCGGAGCCCCTGGAGCCGCGTCTCCCGATTGGGACTGTGCGCCCGCCTGCAATGGCGCGAACGCCGCCAGGCATAAAGCCCACACAACGGCCGTGGCAACCCATCGCAAGGCGGTCTGCTCCGCGCTCTTCAACCTCGGCGCCGGATTCATCCTTCCACCCCAATCTGACCCCTGGAATATCGCCACTGCATGGAGAGCGAATCCAGCTCAGTTGGCGGCCACGGTCAGCTTCATCTTTTCCTTTACGGCGTGGGCCAGTTTTTCGATCTCGTCCGCCTTGCGAATCACGGTCAGCGACAGCGTGTCCTTGCTGGTCTTGTCCACTTCCGCTTTCAGGTCGTTGGCCAGCTTTAGCAGCCTGGCAGAGTCTTCCGCGATCTGTTTCTTGCGCTCGGCATTGGCCGCGGCAAAGTTCTGTTGTTTGCTCTGCTGGTCGCGCATCTGCATTTGCGCATTGGAGTCAGGAGCCTGGTTGATGGGCGTGGCCATGTCCACCAGATCGGTGCGCAGCGCTCCACCAGGCGTGATTGGATTCTGCGCTATTCCGCCCAGAGTCGCGAGCAGGATCAAGCTGACGCATCGGCGTCTCCAGCGCGGCAAGCGTGCGTTGGCCGCCGCGCACCGGGCGCCGCTGCCGCCCGCCCCATTCGGGTTCTTCCACGCCGCCATGGGCAACCTCCTCAGTCGTTTCTCTTCACCCGCTTCCTTGTTTGGTCCGTTGCCCGATTCTCGCTCGGTTGCGCGCGCCGGCTTCAGGGCCATTGCCCTCAATTTGCCCCAACGGTCAGCTTCATCTTCTCCTTCACCGCGTGGGCCAACCTCTCGATCTCGTCCGCCTTGCGAATCACGGCCAGTGAAAGGGTGTCCTTGCTGGTCTTGTCCACTTCCGCCTTCAAATCGGCGGCCAGTTTGAGCAGCAGGGCGCTGTCGTCGGAGATCTGCTTCTTCCGCTCGGCGTTAGCGGCCGCGTAATTCTGCGCCTTGGCCTGTTGCTCGCGCATCTCCATTACCTGGTTGGCGTCCAGCGGGCGGTTGGCCTCGGGAAGCAGAACGCCGGTCGGTCTTGGGGGTGGGTTGGACAGGGGTGTCTGTGAGTTATTCTGCGCCTTGGCAGTCACCGGCATCAGGGAAAAAAAACCTGCCATGCAAAGCCACGCCATGGCCCGCAGGGCGCGGCTCATGCCCACTGTTTCCACCCGCACTAGGGCGGGGAGATCGTTCCTTGACCTTTGCATAAAACCTCCCATGATCTTTCTCATGAATAGGCCGCGCACGCTGGAGGACTATCGACTCCCTGCGCACAGTCTAGTCTAGAGAGAGGAGTTTGGGATGCATCCTTTTTTCGCTTCCGCCCGATTTGCTTTGATGATTGCGAGGTTTGGCTGGTTCCAGGAAGGCAGGTTCCTGGGCAAGGTGCTGGACGAGTGGGCGATCGACGCCGAGGAGTTCGTCCATCGCAAGCTGCCACACTTGCTGGTGATTGCCGTTATCGCCTTCGTGCTCAGCCGTTTGCTGCGTCTCATCACCGCGCGCATGGTTCACGTTGCCGTGGAGCACGCAGCCGGCGCTGCCAGGGTCGGCCAGGTCAAAACCCTCTCAGGCGTGATCCGGACAACAGGAATCGCTGTGATCGGCCTCATCGCCGGCTTGCAGTTTCTTGACGCTCTGGGCGTCAACCTGGCCCCGCTGCTGGCCTCGGCCGGCGTGGCCGGCATCGCCATCGGCCTGGCCGCGCAAAACATTGTCAAGGATGTGCTCAACGGCATTCTTATCCTCATCGAAGACCAGTTCAATGTTGGAGATACGGTGCGCCTCGCGGGCCTGGCCGGCGTCGTCGAGTCCATGACCCTGCGCAAGACCACCGTCCGCGACGCCGACGGCACCCTCTACGTCATCCCCAACTCCCAAATCACCACCGTCGCCAACCAGAGCGCGGGCTACTCCGTGGCCACCATCCAGGTGAGCGTCGACTTTTCCGCCAACCCCGACACGGTGCTCAACCTGTTGCAGGAGATCGCCTCGGAGATCCGCTCCAGCGACCAGTTCCACAACCTGTTCGTCGCCGATCCGCAGATCCTCGGCGTCGATCAGGTCAAAGGCTCGGAGATGATCTTTCCGGTGGTCTTCAAGACCCTGGCCACCAAGCAGTACGGCCCGGTGCGCGAGTTCCGCCGCCGCGTCCGCCTGGCGCTTGAGGAGCATCACCTGCTCCCCGGCGATCCCAACCGCATCTTCAGCACGTTTGTCGAGACGGAAAGGGCGAAACCCGACCAGCCAGTCGCGGAGTCCGCTTCCGGACCAGACCCGACCACGCTCAAGCCGGAGAACGGAAGCCCCTTTACAAGCGAGTAGACGTGAATTCTGCGCATCAAGGCTCAGCGCAGGCGGCAGGAATCGGGAAAACGCTCGCAGGGAGATCTCTGTCGCTTGCGCGCTACCTCTTCAGAATATCGATTAAATCGTCGTCCGGAGACTCTCTCTTCTTTCCGTCCACGGAATAGTAGCTATAGCGGAAATTGACAAACAGCCAGCTTGAGCCTGATTTCTTCAACTCGGCGACCTCGTGCCCTTGATCGATCGTTACCAGGCAACTGTCGCTGGCAATCGCCACACGCTCGACCAGGTATTTTCCGCGAGGATCCTGGCTGTTCAAGAATGGGTCGAAATCCAGATTGCCAATCTCGCGAGTGGCTTCCATCTGCTTCTCTTCATCCTCAAGCAATCGATCGAGTTCCAGGTTTAAGACGGCAGGTCTCCGCCTCAAAACGTCCCGAACGCTGTGCAACTTGCGCAAGTCAAAGTTGAGGTCGTCTGCCTTATCCGCAAACTGGTTCCAATACCAGTCGTAGAACTTCTGCACAAACTGTTGGCACGATCGCTCCTCCAGGCTCGGCAGATTGGCTTCCATCGACTGTGGAGTTGCTGGGCGATAGGCCTCTACCGCAGGGACCGGTGCAGCTTTTCGGCAGGAAGCTGCGGTCATGGCCACAATCAGCATTCCAACGGCAAGGGCCCTTGTTGGCGTCGCTATGCGCACATGATTATGGCAAAACGGCAATCGATCAAGGTGAAGAGAAATCCGCATTGGGGCTCTCGCCGTTCTCACCCCGCGCTCTTCACCCGCACCACGGTGATCTTCTCGAACCCCTCTTCAAACACCGGCGGCTTGAGCTTCTCGGCCATCTTGCGCATCACGTCCTCGCTCACCGAGCGGTCGCGCTTGCTGTTGCGCTCCAGGCAAACCTCCAGCGGCACATCGAAAAAGACCGCCTGCACCTCGTAGCCGAAGCTCTTGGACATCTTGATCCACTGCCGCCGCTCGTGGATGGACAGGTTGGTCGCGTCCACATAGTTCCACGGCATGCGCGCAATCAGCCGCGCCCGCAAGAGCGAGCGGAGCGTGGAAAAAACCAGCCCCTGGTAGCGCTGCTCCTCCACATCGTCGAAGAGAATGTTGCGCAGCAGGTCGCTGGATAAGGGCGTAACCCCGCGCCTGCGGAACCAAGTGGTCTTGCCCGAGCCGGGCAGGCCGATGGCCAGTACCACGTAACCCTTGGGCGCCTGCGGCGAGCGTCCTGCGGCCTCGGCCTCCGGCGGCGGCACGCTGGGCGTCTCCGGCTGGGTTTCGAGCTCAAAACGGCCCGACCCCTCCGGCTCATTCCACTGCGGCCGCGGCGTCCGCTCGCTCCGCGGCACGCGCGGCGCGGCCGCCGGCCGCTGGGCTGAACCAGGGGCTTGTTGCTGAGCCGGCGGATGGACGGGCGGGTGAGCCGCGCGCTGGGGCTCAGCCGGCTTTGCGGCCGGGGCCGCATCGGGATAGAACGGCACCAGCGGAGCTAGTTGATTCGAAGGGAGTTCCTGGCCAATCTTGCCTGTGGATTCCGAAGTATTGGGGGCGCGTCTTGAACGTCTTCTCATGCAGCCTTCGACACCTTGAGTCTTGCTAAGCGAATACCACACTTGCCGCAGCGGCTGCAAATGCTGTGCACCAGGTCACATCCCGTTCAATATCAGGAATGGCAAACTTCCAGTGAGGAAGTTTCTGCTCACGCTAGCGGAAATCGAGGAGTTTTCATCCGATTTCCGTTGACAGCGGTGTTACCATCATGGGTTTGGTGGATTTCGATTCTGGACTCATTTCGGACGCCGAACTCTTGCGGTTCAAAACCCACAGCTTCATCCATTACGAAGGAGAATACTCATGGCAGTTAAGGTTGGAATCAACGGCTTCGGCCGCATTGGCCGCAACGTTTTGCGCGCCGCACTCGGGCAACCTGAAATCGATTTTGTTGCCGTCAACGACTTGACCAGCCCGGCTACGCTGGCCCACCTGCTCAAGTACGACTCGATCCTGGGCAACCTGAAGAACGAGATTACCGCCGGCGAAGACTTCATCAGCGTCGATGGCAAGAAGATCAAGGTATGGGCCGAGCGCGACCCCGCCAAGCTGGACTGGGCTTCCGTCGGCGCGCAGATCGTGATCGAGTCGACCGGCCACTTTACCGACGGCGCCAAGGCCAAGGCGCACCTGGGCGCGACCGTGAAGAAAGTCATCATCTCCGCTCCGGCCTCCAACGAAGACCTCACCATTGTGCTGGGCGTCAACCAGGACAAGTACGATCCGGCCAAGCACAACATTCTCTCCAACGCCAGTTGCACCACCAACTGCCTGGCGCCGGTCGTCAAGGTCATCCTGGAAACCAGCGGCCTGGTCAGCGGCCTCATGACCACCATCCACAGCTACACCAACGACCAGGTCATCCTCGACTTCCCGCACAAGGACCTGCGCCGCGCCCGCGCCGCCGCCCTGTCGATGATTCCGACTTCGACCGGCGCCGCCAAGGCCCTGAAGCTGGTCATTCCTGAGACCGCCGGCAAGCTGGACGGCTTCGCCATCCGCGTCCCGACCCCCAACGTCTCAGTCGTCGACCTGACCTACATCGCCGAGAAGCCCACCACCGCCGAAGCCCTGAACGCCGCCTTCAAGGCCGCCTCCGAGGGCGAGCTCAAGGGCATTCTGGGCGTCGACTCGAACCTGTTGGTCAGCTCCGATTTCAAGGGCTGCCCACTCTCCTCCATCGTGGACGCGCCGCTGACCAAGGTGGTCGGCAACCTCGTCAAGGTGCTGAGCTGGTACGACAACGAGTGGGGCTACTCCAGCCGCGTCGTCGACCTGATCGGCTTCCTGGTTTCCAAGGGCCTGTAACGACAGTGATCAGTGATCAGTGGTCGGTCTTTGCGATCACCGATCACTGATCCCTGATCTCCAATCTCTGAAAGCTCACATGCGCACGAACATCAGCGGCGGCTCTCCCTACGAGCCAATCATCGGTTTCTCCCGTGCCGTGCGCGTGGGGAACTCCGTGCATCTGGCGGGAACAGGCCCGGTTGGCGCCGACCAGGAAGACGCCGCCGGCCAGACCCGCCGCATCTTCGCCATCGCCGAAAAGGCTCTCGCCGAAGCCGGGGCAACCTTGAAAAATGTTGTCCGTACCCGCATGTATCTGACCCACACCGAAGATTGGGAGGCCGTGGGCCGCGTCCATGGCGAGTTCTTTTCTGAGACCCGTCCCGCCGCCACCATGGTCGTCGTCGCCGCGCTGCTCAACCCCGCCTGGCGCATCGAGATCGAGATGGACGCCGTGGTCGAAGGCGCAGTCCCTAGTCCCTAGTCCCTCAGTCCCTAAGAAAGGTTCTTGCCCCATGCCCAAGCTTTCCATCCGCGACATCGAACTGGCCAACAAGCGGGTCTTTATCCGCGTCGACTTCAACGTGCCGCTCACCGAAGACGGCTCCGCCATCACCGACGACACCCGCATCGTGGCCACGCTGCCCACCATCGTCTACGCCCTGCGCCACAAGGGGAAGGTCATCCTCGCCTCGCATCTGGGCCGCCCCAAGGGCAAGCCGAACCCCAAGTACTCGCTGCGCCCTGTGGTTGTCCGGCTGCGTGAGTTGCTCGACAAGGAGCTGGGCGAATCCGTGAACGTCGCCTTTTCGCCGGACTGCATCGGCGATGTGGCGAGCGAGATGGCGCGCCAGCTCGAATCCGGCCAGGTGCTGCTACTTGAGAATCTGCGCTACCACGCCGAGGAAGAGGCCAACGATCCGGCGTTTTCGAAGGCCCTCGCCTCGCTGGCCGACGTCTACGTCAACGATGCCTTCGGCTCAGCCCACCGCGCCCACGCCTCGACAGAAGGCATCACCCACTTCCTCAAGCCCGCCGTCGCCGGCCTGCTGATGGAAAAGGAGATCACCTATCTCGGAAAAGCGCTGGAGAACCCGGAAAAACCATTCGTCGCCATCATCGGCGGGTCAAAGATCTCCGGCAAGATCGACGTGATCGATAACCTGCTCGACAAGGTCGACACGCTGGTCATCGTCGGCGGCATGGCCTACACCTTCCAGCGCGCCCTGGGCGTAGCCACCGGCAAGAGCCTGGTCGAAGAAGACAAGATCGACATGGCCAAGGCCGCGCTCGACAAGGCCAAGGCCAAGGGCGTCAAACTGCTGCTGCCGGTCGACAATATTCTGGCCGACAGCTTCACGCCCGACGCCAAGACCCAGCCATGGGACTGCTCGGTCGACTTCCCTGCCGACTGGCAAGGTCTCGACATCGGCCCCAAGTCCATCGCCGCGATTGAAGAGGTCGTCTCGACCGCCCGTACCATCGTCTGGAACGGCCCCGCCGGCGTCTTCGAATTCCCGCGCTTCGCCGTAGGCACCAACGCCATCGCCCATGCGGTAGCGGCCAACCGGGCAGCCATCTCCATCATCGGCGGCGGCGACTCGGTGAGCGCCATCAACCAGGCTGGCGTAGCCGACCAGATCACTCACATTAGCACTGGCGGCGGCGCGAGTCTCGAGTTCTTAGAAGGTAAAAAGCTCCCCGGCGTAGAAGCGCTGACGAACAAATAGTAATTTTGGGGCGGATTCCGCTGGCCCGGATACCTTAATCCGGGCCAGTCTCATGTTCAAAAACCCGGAGATAACTGTGCCCTACTACACGCGCGTCCTTTCGAAAGACGATGAATTCCCTTCCTTCGAAGAACTCGCGCATTTTATTCGCGCCGCGCACCCTGACTACAGGCTGACCCTCGAAAGCGGCGAGGAGGAAGAATGGGAGTCGCTGCTGCTGTCGAGCAACGACGAAGTCGAGGTCGCGGTCATCGAGCGCAACCCAGTCGAAATCGGCTCCCGCGGCCAGGACGAGATCGCCGACTTCCTCGAAGACCTCCGCGACTGCAAGCCGGAATCCGGCGTCCAATGGCTTGCGGAATATCTGGCCGAGGTGAAGACCATCTACGCCTTCCAACATCTGCAAGGCGCGGAGCTCGTCGACGGTGGCAACGCTCTCCACGCCCTGCGCGCCCACCTCGGCGAGCGCGGCGAGGCGATCCTCCAAGCCGACAACGAAGGTTTCACCAACGAGGAGGGCTTCCACATCGTCTGGCAGTTCTCCGACTCCGTCTCCGGCCCCTGGAACATGGGCGTCTGGAAAGACGATCTGTGGCACCACTTCAAGATGGACCTGGGCGACCCCGACCACCGTGCCGCCTTCCTTGCCGGCGAAGTGCCGGACGACCTGACGGCTGTGCCGGGGGCCGACTCACGGGAATAGAACCGATTCCCTGCTGCGGAATTCCAATTCCACATTGTGCCCGCCGTCACCCCGCCCCGCCAATTCCATCCACTAGAATCAGCCTGAGGAGTTTGACCAAAATGTCCCGTAAAGCACTCATTGCCGCCAACTGGAAGATGTACAAGACGCCCGCCGAAGCCAAGGCTTTCGTCGATGCCTTTTTGCCCCTCGTTGCCGGCCACACGCGCGACGAGATTGCCCTGTTTCCATCGCCCGTGCTGCTGCCCACCGTGATCGCCGCCGCCAAGGGTTCCAATGTCTCGGTGGGCTGCCAGAACATTCACTTCGCCGAGGAGGGCGCCTACACCGGCGAGACCTCCATCGGCCAGCTCAAGGCCGTGGGCGGCACGCACACGCTGATCGGCCATTCGGAGCGCCGCCAGTACTTCGCCGAGACCGACGAGATCGTGAACAAGAAGCTGCACACCGCGCTCAAGCACGGCATCGGCCCGGTAGTCTGCATCGGCGAGGTCCTGGCCGAGCGCGAGGCCGGCCTCACCGCCGACGTGTTGAAGACGCAGATTGCGGGCGCGTTTGCCGGCATCACCCCCGAAGCCGCCGGCCCTATTGTCATCGCGTATGAGCCGGTGTGGGCCATCGGCACGGGCAAGACGGCCACGCCGGAGATGGCCGCCGACGCGCACCGGATCATCCGCGCAGAAGTGGCCAAGCTCCTAGGCGCGGATGTCGCCGTGGCCATCCGCATTCTCTACGGCGGCAGCGTCAAGCCCGACAACGCCACCAGCCTCATCGGACAGGAAGAGATTGACGGCGCCCTGGTCGGCGGCGCCAGCCTCAAGCCCGACTCGTTTACCGCCATCGTCAAGTACTAAGCTCTCCCGAGCGATTCGCCCGGCCGCGCAACCAAGCCCAACGCAGGGTGCCGCGGCGCGGCCGGTACGTTTAGCATGTGTGGGCGGCCTGGCTGCGGGCCGCAAACGAAAGAACGCCCATGCCGCGCAAGAAGCCCCCCTCCCGGCCCATCCCGCCGCTGTCCTCCTCGGCTTTCGAGCAGGCCTGGAGCAGCATGCGCGCTCCTCAGACTCCGCCGCCCACGGTCAGCGCGCGCTGGCTGCTCACGGCGGCGAGCCTGGCGCTGGTGGCCGCGGCGGCCTGCGCCTGGCTGGCGCTCTGCTTCGTCTTCTGGCAGGGCAACTGGCAATTGCTCTACCACCCCACATCCGCCGTTACTCGCACCCCGGCCAGCGTGGCGCTGGCCTTCGATCCGGTCGGCTTTGCCACGACCGAGGCCGGCGAGCCGCGGCTCAAGGGCTGGTGGATCGCTGCCGAGCCCGGCGCGCGCTACGCCCGCTTTACCGTTCTCTATCTGCACAGCCAGACCGGCAACCTCGGTGACGCGGTGGACGAACTTGCCGCGCTGCACGAGTCCGGCGTGAACGTGCTGGCCTTCGACTATCGCGGCTACGGGCAGAGCCAGTTCGCCCACCCCAGCGAGGTGCACTGGCGCGAGGATGCCGAATGGGCGCTCCAGTACCTGACCGCAACACGCCACGTGCCGGCGGGATCAATCGTCGTGGACGGCGAAGGTCTCGGCGCCAACCTTGCGCTCGAAGTCGCAGCAGCCCACCCGGAGCTGGCCGGCGTGGTGCTCCACGAGCCGCTCGACGATCCCGCCGACGCCATCTTCCGCGACCCGCGCGCGAAGCTGGTTCCGGCTCGATTGCTCTGCAAAGACCGCTTCGACGAAAGAGCCGCTGCGCTTGCGTTGCTCATTCCATCGTTGTGGTTTCTCCCGGCTTCGACCCAAACAAGAGGGGACGCATCTGAATATCCTGAGGCGTTGCAGGCAACTTCTTCGCGCTACATGGTGGGCTGGGTTGATTCATCGCATCCTGATGGCAAGGATCTGCTGTGGCGCTGGCTCCACGGTCTCGCGGAAAACCCCGTCGTCCCCTGAACGGTACCCCCCAGACCACCCCGCACTCAGCCCGCCTCCGCAACAGGCACAAGAGCCAACGGCGCTCAGCCCCGGCCCGGGCCCGGGGCTATGGCTGATACTGCGCTTCGCTGACTTTTTCCATCCAATCGACGGTTTTGCCATCGAGTTTCTCCTGGATGGCGATGTGGGTCATGGCCGTGGCCGGCGCAGCGCCGTGCCAGTGCTTTTCTCCCGGCGCAAACCAGATCACGTCACCGGGGCGGATCTCCTCGATGGCGCCGCCCCAGCGTTGCGCGCGGCCGCAGCCGGCGGTGACGACGAGCGTTTGCCCGAGGGGGTGGGTGTGCCAGGCGGTGCGTGCGCCCGGCTCGAAGGTGACGCTGGCGCCCACGGCACGCGCGGGATCGGGCGCCTGAAACAGTGGATCGATGCGCACGGTCCCTGTGAACCACTCAAAGGGCCCTTTGGCGGAAGGCTGTTGGCCAGCTCTCTTGATTTCCATGTGCTCTATCCTCTCAGTCGTTGTCTGTCGTCTCCCAATCTCTCACGGCGGTCTCGTACGCTGCGATCGACCATGCATGGGAATCGCGCGGCATGATCTTGACTGTCGCGGAGCGGGCGCGTTTGCCGATCATCGGGCTCAGATACGGACTGCCGCGGTACTTCGCCCGGTAGGCGTCGTCGATGCGGTCATTCATGCGGTCATTGCCCGGTCCGTCCACCGGCTCGAAGGTGACTTCCTTCGTCATGCCGGCGGCGATGATCCGTCCCGCCTTCTGTCGTAGCGCGGCCTGGTACCAGCGGGAGCTCTGCCCGTTGTAACCGCGCACGTAAAGAGCGTCATAGACCGCGACGGACCAGATCCAAGTCGGGGTTCCGTACGTCATCCCGTCCTCACGGAACGGCGCAATGTGCAGATCATCGGCCGTAGCGATCTTGCGTAGTTCGTCTTTAGCCCATGGAATCATATTCGGTCCTCTCAAGAGACGTGGCACCGCGCCTTAAAGAGCGCAGCCAGCTCAGTAATGCTCCCAGGTGACGGACCAGTGCTCATCGGGCCGCGCCGACCGGATGATCAAGCGCCGGTCCGCAGTGAACTCGTAAACACGAGGAAGGTCTTTGCCGACGAGAAGGTCGCCGGTGACCGAGCCCTGCACGTGATGGGTCACCGTGTGCGTTGCCTCGTCCACGTCGTAGCTGCCGAAGGAAGCCTCGTACCCATTCAGGACGTACTCGTTGGAGACAGCACCTGCCGGCTTGGGGTACATGAGCTGCACTGACACATGGCCGTCACGCGTATAGATCAGCATGCCTTTCGGCTGAGGGATGGGGCTCGGCTTGCCATCCGGCCCCGGCGCATCGATGTGCACCAAGCGCCACGCTCCGATCAGCCGTTCTCTTGCCGAGGGCTGGTCTCCGGCCTTTGCCGTTTGAGCCTGGGCGATGGCGGCGACTGCTACCACCATCGCGAACACACCGTACCGCAGAGCTTTCATCTTCGCGTTTTCCCGCCGATTGCCGCTCACCGGCCTACCAGCTTTTGATGGAATGCCGGATAACGTTCCCCTTCGAGCTTGATCTTTGAGGAGGCGTCTTCAAGGGCGCGCACATCGTCAGGGGTTAGTTCAACGTCCGCCGCTCCAAGATTCTCTTCGAGGCGTGCCAGCTTCGTTGTCCCAGGGATGGGAACGATCCACGGCCTTTTCGCAAGGAGCCAGGCGAGCGCGATTTGCGCCGGAGTTGCCTTCTTTTGTTCCGCAAAGGAGGTCACCAGATCAACCAAAGCCTGATTCGCCTTGCGGTTTTCCGGGCTGAACCTCGGAATACTGCTGCGGAAATCCGTGGTGTCGAACGTCGTATCTGCGTCGATCCTGCCTGTCAGGAATCCCTTGCCGAGCGGGCTGAACGGAACAAAGCCGATCCCAAGCTCTTCCAGGGCGGGCATCACCGTTTCTTCGGGCTCTCGCCAGAACAACGAGTACTCGCTCTGAAGAGCAGCGACGGGCTGAACTGCGTGGGCGCGGCGGATGGTATTGGCGCTAGCTTCAGAGAGACCGAAATGCTTCACCTTGCCTTCCCGAATCAGATCCTTCACAGCGCCCGCAACATCTTCGATGGGAACGTTCAGGTCGACGCGATGCTGGTAGAAGAGATCGATGGCGTCGACCTTGAGCCGCTTGAGCGACGCCTCAGCGACCTGCTTGATGTGCTCCGGCCGACTGTTGAGAGCGTTCCACTTGCCCCCATCGTTGGGGTTTGCCTCCCACCCGAACTTGGTCGCGATGACGACCTTGCCGCGGAAGGGGGCGAGGGCTTCACCGACAAGTTCTTCGTTGAGGCGCGGGCCGTACACTTCGGCCGTGTCAAAGAATGTAACGCCCCGCTTCACGGCGGCATGGAGCAGCGAAATCATCTCCTGCTTGTCCTTGGGAGGCCCATAGGACCAGCTCATGCCCATGCAGCCGAGGCCGAGGGCCGATACTTCAAGACTGCTGTTTCCAAGTCTGCGTTTCTGCATTTGTTTCTCCTGCCTGGTGCTCTGGAGCGGTTCGCCCCAGGGAGCAAATTCAGAACACCTTGCACCGGTTACTCCGCCATGGCGGTACGACGCTCTACCCAATCCAGAGAGTAGCGCGGAGTTTAGCACAGGCGGTACTCCGATTCTTCCTATTCCTTGCCTATTCCTGTCGATGCGTGGGATTCTGTGCACATACCGGCCCAGCAGCGGTAGGCTGAGGTTGGAAGGACCGATGCGGAGTGCGATGACGATACAGAGGAATGCCGTGGGAGAAATGCGGGCGGAAGTGGAGGAGATGCGGGCCGGACTGGCGCGCAAGATCGCGGCTCACATCCACGTAGAGGGTCCGGTGGCGACCGCTGTGCCGGGCCTGGGCCTCGCCCGCAGATGTGCGCCTTCAGAATGCTACTCTGCCGCCTACGAGCCCGAGCTAGTGGTCTTCGCTCAGGGTGAAAAGCGCATCACCGTCGGCGGCGCAACGCACGTGTGCGACGGGTCCAATTTCCTTCTGACCTCGATCGATTTGCCGGTAGTGGGCCAGTTCACCAAGGCATCCAAGGACGAGCCGTTTCTGGCTCTGGTCCTGAAGCTTGAGATGCCCGTGGTGCGCGAGATTCTCAGCCAGGAAGAGTTCCTCGTCCCCGAGGTCTCGTCCGGAGTGCGCGGCATCGCGGTCGGCAAGACTCCACCCGAGTTACTCAGCGCCTGCTGCCGCCTCGTGGACCTGCTGGACACGCCCAGGGATATTCCCTTCCTCGGCGGCCTGATGCAGCGGGAGATCGTCTACCGGGTGCTGCGCGGGCCGCTGGGCAAGCATCTGCGCGCCATCGCCACGCTGGGCGAGCAGAGCAACCGGACGGCCAAGGCTGTTGCCTGGCTGAAGTCAAATTTTGAAAAGCCGCTCAGGGTTGAAGAACTGGCCTCGGTGGCGCAGATGGGTGTCTCCACCTTCCACCATCACTTCCGTTCGCTGACCGCGATGAGCCCTCTGCAATACCAGAAGCGGCTGCGCCTGCACGTGGCGCGTGTCCGCATGACGACGGAGGGCCTGGATGCCGCCAGCGCTGCCTTCGAGGTGGGCTATGAGAGTGCCAGCCAGTTCAACCGCGAGTACAGACGGCTGTTTGGCCAGCCACCGATGCGGGACCTCCAAGCGCGCCGGCTCGCCAGTGTGGCAACAGTGCTTGATTCGTAGCGAGCTTAGCGATGGCTCGCGGTGGTAGCGAGTCCGCTTCCGCTTCGCGGAATTGGCGAGTTAGCGGACGCTGTGCAGCGCATTCAACGCGGAATATCGCGGTGGACGGTCTTGACCTGGTAGCCGGCTTTTTTCAGCCGCTTGTTCATCTCCTCGGCCATCATCACGCTGCGGTGCTGGCCGCCGGTGCAGCCAAAGGCTACGGTGAGGTAGCTCTTGCCCTCTTCCACATAATGCGGCAGCAGGTAAAGCATCAGGTCGGTGACCTTGTCGAGGAATTCGCGGGTCTGGGCGAACTTGCGCACAAACGCGGCTACCGCGGGGTCCAGGCCGGTGAGCTTGCGGAACTTGGCCACGAAGTGAGGATTGGGCAGGAAGCGCACGTCGAAGACCATGTCGGCATCGAGGGGGACGCCGTTCTTGAAGCCGAAGCTGAGGCAGCAGACCAGCAGCTGCGTTTTCAGCTTTTCGTGACCGAAGCGTTCGACGATGTGCGCGCGCAGTTGATGAACGTTGAAGGTAGAGGTGTCGATCAGCGTGTCGGCAACGTTGCGGATGGCGTCGAGCATCTGCCGCTCCTCGACGATGGAGCGGGAGACGGTCTCCGAGCGGCCCAGGGGGTGGGGGCGGCGGGTCTCCGAGTAGCGGCGGACCAGCACCTGGTCCTGGGCGTCGAGAAAGACCACGCGGGTGGGCAGCAGCTTGCGCACGCCGATGAGGATTTCGGGGAGCCGGTCGAGCGTGGAGCCCTCGCGCACGTCGACCACGATGGCCGCCTGGCGCACTTCGGCGGATTTTTCGACCAGCGCGGCAAAGCCCGGAAGGAGCTCGAGGGGGAGGTTGTCGACGGCGTGATAGCCGAGATCCTCGAAGGCCCGGAGCGCCGAAGCCTTGCCCGAGCCGGAGATTCCGGTGACGATGACAAGTTCCTTCTTCGGCCGATTGGAGCGCCTGGCTGTTCTGGCGGCCGCAGGGGGCTGCGCCGCCGGCTTTCGGGGTGTCATGTCGAACATCCTACACCGGGAGGGGCCGTGTTGCACCGCGGCCTTTGCGATGGCGACAGGCTCTAGGCGTGCACGCAGACGTCGCGGAAGCTGAGCACGTAGCCCACGCCGGCGCCGTCGATGCGCAGGGGAGCAACCACCAGCGCCACATCCACCAGGTCGCCGCCCTTGGTCTTGCGCACCGTGTCGAGGGCCACGCGCGTCAGGTCCTCCAATTCCTTCTCCATCTGCGCCCGTTCGTGGCGGCGCGCATG
>JARLGE010000113.1 GCA_031296215.1 Occallatibacter sp. | reverse complement strand
TGCTGTTCCTGGTGCCCCAGCCGCACGCTGACCACCTTCGAGACGCCCGGCTCCTGCATGGTTACGCCGTAGATCATGTCCGCGGACTGCATCATGCGCTTGGAGTGGGTCACCAGCAGGAACTGCGTGTCCTTGCTGAGCGTGTGCAGCAGATCGGCCAGCCGGCCCACGTTGGTCTCGTCCAGCGGCGCATCCACTTCGTCGAGCACGCAGAAGGGGCTGGGCTGGAACTGGAAGATGCCCACCAGCAGCGCCAGCGCGGTCAGCGCTTTTTCTCCGCCCGAGAGCAGCAGCACGTTCTGCAGCTTCTTGCCCGGCGGCGAGGCCACAATCTCCAGTCCGCTCTCCGCCTGGTTCTCCGCGTCGGTGAGCCGCAGAAAGGCCTGCCCGCCCTGGAACAGCCGCGAGAACACCTGCGCGAAGTTCTCGTTGATCCGCGCAAAGGCCTCGTCGAATTTCGTCCGCGAAATCTGGTCGATCTCCTTGATCGTCTCCTGCGTATTCTCGATGGACTCGATCAGGTCGGTGCGCTGCGTCTCCAGGAACAAGTGCCGCTCCGCCGTCTCCCGGTACTCGTCCAGAGCCATCATGTTCACCGGCCCCATCTGCTCGATCTTCTGGCGTAACGCCCGGCAGGTTTCTTCCTCCGCCGTCAGCGCCTCGTCCGTCAGGCGTTCCAATGCCGCATCGGCGCGCAGCACCTGCGCTTCGACGTTGACCTCGGCCAGGCAACTGGCCTCCAGATGTTCGAGGTCAGACTGCAACTTCGCCACCTGACTCGAACGGTTGGCGCGTTCGTCCCGCAACTGGTCCAGCGCCGACCGCGCGGTCTTCAACTCCGTCTCGATCGCGCCCAGTTGCTGGCGCAGCTCCTGCGACTGGCCGGTGAGCGCATGCGCCAGTTGCAGCGCCTCGGCCCGCTGGCCGCTCAGCTCTTCCATGCGCAGGGCCAGCGCGGCGCTGTCGCCGATGCGCTGTGTGCGTTCCTGTTCCGCCGCCGTCCGCAGCTGCTCGATCCCCTGGACGCGCCGCGCCAGGTCCGCATGCAGCCGGTCGATGCGCTGGAAGGCCGCCTCCGCCCCGCGCCGCCGCTCTTCCAGGCCGGCCAGCTCCGCCGTCACCTGCGCCGCCTCCTGCTGCAGGCTCTCCCGCGACTGCCGCAACTGCACCAGCTGCGTCTGCAACTCGTCCAGCGAAGCCTCGGCCTGGGCGTTCTCCGCTTCGAGCCGCGCCGTCTCTTCGCGCTTTTGATCAATCGAGCTGCGCTTGGCCTCGCGCGCGTCCTTGTTCCGCGCCGCCTGCAGAGTCCACTCCTGCAGCCGCCGCTCCACCCGCTGCACCTCCGCTTCCATCTGTTTCAGCGCCGCGCCCTGGTTGGCGGCCTCGGTCTCCGCCTGCCGCCGCTCCGCGCCGCTGGTTTCGAGCTGCGCCGTCAACTCTTCGATCGTCCGGGTCAGCGCCGCTGCTTCCGTCTCCGCCTGCGCCAGGGCAGAGGCCACCTTGTCCAGCCGGTTTTCAGCGTCGCGCAGCTCCCGTTTCAGCGCCAGCGGGCCTTCGCTGGCCGGCTTGCCGCCGGTCACCGTGGCGTTGTGGAAGCACTCGCCCTCCAGCGTCAGGAAGAACCCATGCATGTGCCGCGATGCCAGCCGCATGGCCTCGGCCGGATCATCCACCAGGTAGCCGTGCTTGATCTTGGGCAGAATCGGCTCCAGCGAACGCCCAAAGCCGTTTAGCACCCGGATCGCGTCCTTCAGCGGCAGGATGCCCGGCCCGCTGATCGCGTCCGGCTCCTCTTCAAACAACCCGATCTGCTCCGACGGATGAATCAGAAAAGTGGCGCGCCCGTCCACGCCGGATTTCAGCAGCCGCACCCCTTCCTCGGCCGCCACCCAGCTCTCCACCACCACGTAATTCAGTTCCTCGCGCAGAAACTCGTCCACCACCGCCTCGTAGGCGCCGCTCACCTCCAGGAAGTCTGCCAGCGTGCCCACCGGCGCCATGCCCTGGCCCAGCGCTCCCGGCTTCAGCAGCTTGCGCACCGTGTCGCTCGAATAGCTGTGGTTGCGAATCCGCGCGTGCAGCGAGTCGCGCTTGCCGGCCAGCGCCGCCTGCTCGCCGCGCAACTGGTTGCCCTTGGCGCGCAGTGCAGTTTCCTCTGCCCGCCTGGCCTGCAGCGCTTCCCTCAGCCCCTCAATCTCGCTCTCCAGCCGCTTCAGCGCGTCCCCGGCCGACTCGAAGCGCAGCTTCGCCTGCCCGCTCTCGATGCCCAGGTTCTCCCGCTCGTTGCGCGCCTGGCCCATCTCCGCATCCAGCCGCTCCGCCTCGCGCTCCAGAGCCGCCAGGCTCTCCTCGGCCTGCGCCGTGTGGTTGCGCGCGTTGCCCGCCAGCGTCAGCAGGTGCATCGCGTGCCGCCGCGTCGTCTCCATGTGCCGCTCCGCCGCAAACACCTCTTCGGCCGCCGTGCGCGCTTCCTGCTGGCGCGCCTCCACCTGCTGCCGAAACGCCCGCGACTCGCTTGCCGCGGTCTCCAGAAACGCGTGCTGCTGCGCCCGCTCCTCGGCAATCCCGCCCAACTCGGTCCGTGTTACTTCCAGCTCCGCCGTCGCCGCCGTGATGCGCGCCTCCAAGTCGGCCACCCGCTCCGTGTTGGCCCGCTCCCGCGCCGTCGCCCGCTCCAGCTCCACAGCCGCTTCGTTGGCCTTCCCCTGCGCCTCCTGCCCCTCGCGGTCCAGTTGGTAGCCGCGCTCGGTCAGGCTGTGCTGGTTGGTTTCAAGCTCGCCAATCTCCGCCGCCGCCGCATTGACCCGCTCCGACAGCCCCGCAATCTCCGCGTTCAGCCCCGCCTGCTCGGCGTCCATCGTCGCCATGCGGCTGGCCAGCACCACCCGCAACCGCCCGCGCAGCTCGTCGCGCACCGCGGCAAACCGCTCGGCCTTTGACGCCTGCCGTTTCAGACTGTTCATCTGCCGCGTCACTTCTTCAAAAATGTCGTCCACGCGCGCCAGGTTTTGCTTCGCGCTCTCCAGACGCAACTCCGCCAGCCGCTTCTTCGTCTTGAAGCGCGTAATCCCGGCGGCCTCTTCAATGATGGCCCGCCGGTCGTGCGGCTTCGAGCTCAGCAGTTGCCCGATCCGCTCCTGCCCAATGATGGCGTAGCTCTCCGGCCCCAGACCCGTGCCCATGAAGATGTCCTGAATGTCGCGCAGCCGGCAAAGCTTCCCGTTCAGCAGGTACTCGCTCTCCCCGGTCCGGAACAGCCGCCGGGTAATCACGATCTCGCCCCTCTGCGGCGTGCGCTGGAACTTGCGCCGGCGAATCTTCAGCACCACCGCCTGCGGCCCCGTTCCCTCGCTTGCCGATGCGGGCGCTGTCTGCTCCGCCGATTCCTCATCCAGCGCCTGCCCCGGCTGCTCGTTGGCGATGATCTCCTCGGCCTCTGTCGCCCGCTCGCGGCGCATCGCCTCCTCGTCCCAGTCAGCCAGGCCGTCGGGCTCGACCGTCACCTCCGGCTCCACCGGCACCGGCCCCTCGTAGGCCTCCGGATCCACCAGCGTCAGCGTCACCTCGGCCATCCCCAGCGCCTTGCGCTCCCGCGTCCCGGAGAAGATCACGTCCTGCATGTGCGTGCCGCGCAGCGATTTGGCGCTCTGCTCCCCCAGCACCCAGCTCACCCCGTCCAGAATGTTGGACTTGCCGCATCCATTCGGTCCCACCACCACGGCAATCCCCGCGCCCGGCACGGCCAATTCCGTGCGGTCACAGAAGCTCTTGAAGCCGAGGATGTGGATCTTCTTTAGTTTCAGCATTTTCACTCCAACTTAAACGGGTCTCCGCTCGATCCTGGGTCTCACTGGCCGCAACCGTGCGTCGCACCGGGCTCGACCGAGAAAACATTGCCGCCCGATTACAGACTCTAAGCAGCCTGGAAGGCACGGTCAACGGGCAAAGCCCCCGATTGTGTGGATAAGACAGGCCGGAATTCCTCTTCTTCGAAATTCCAAAAATTCCTCGAAACATTTGCGATTTCTTCATCAAATTGGATGCCACTTTCCCACAGAAGGCGCAGCCGGGAACCTTGTGCCTGCCACCTCCGGCGCTAACTCGCTAACTCGCTATCCACGCGAAGCGGGGCTAACTCGCTCAATCAGCCTTGAGAATCCCCGCTTCCCGTGCACGCCATCTCCCGCGCCCGTCTCAGAGAATCCTGCGCCCCTGCCGCCTTTGGTGTTACTTTACTTTTTGGTTGTGTGCCGGCCCGCTGGCAGATGTCTACAACCCGGCCGGCGCGCGGAGTCACCCCGGTTGCGTCCTTGCCTCTTGACCCGCTGTACGAGTTTTGGAGCTGGCTTTTTATGATGGAATTCCATATTGCGCGCAGTGCCCGGGAGCGCTACCGGTTTGCCGAGTCCCTGTTCTCCTATACGGGCAATGTAGTCTTCGCCAACATGGCGGCCTGCCGGGAGTTTGCTCTGCGCATCAACACCGTGCGCGACGCCGCGAAGAATCCTCAGCAGGCGGTCCACGCCGGCCAGCTCTTTGCCATGGGCCTCATCGACGAAGCCAGCCATGTGGTCATGGCGCGCTACCGCGAGCAGTTCGACCCCGAAGTCATGACCAGGGCCCTCAACTGGTTCGGCGCCCAAGTCGGCCCCAAGCAGCTCGAATCGATGCTCCTTACCTTCGTCGAGCATTTCCCGGGGACAAGCGTGATGCGCGGCGACCAGACGCCGCTGCAATGGCTGGCCGGCTCCACTCACGGCGTTCCCCACCGCGCCGCCGCGCTCGAAGAACTCCTCCTGCTGTGGGCGGCAAATCGTAATGCAGCCTTCCAGCCCTTCGAAGAACTCTTCGAAGAGAAGACCCTGGCCGAAAAAACCGTCTACCTCCAGGTCGCCAGCCAAATGCCGGAGTACTTCGCCACCCGGCCACTCATCCCGCTGGAAGGCGCGCAGCCGGTAACCCTGCTCGACCTGCTGCGCAAGCCGGCCCTGGACGCGCCCACCTCGCTCAGCGAGCAGCTTGCGCTTATCCGCCGCCTGTGGAAGCCGATGCTGGGCGACTCCCTTGACCGCTTCCTGCTGCTGGCCGCCGAAATCCTCCGCGAAGAGGAACTGGCCATCTGGGCTCTCTACAACCCGCCCGACCCTGAAGCCGAAGCCCGCGCCGCCGAGGCAGCCCGCGCCGCCGCGGCGCGCCGCCGTGAGCGTGGCGAACAGCAGTGGCCCTCCATCGTCAGCCATTCCGAGGTGCCGGTCTTCGGCGACCCCGCCCACGAATACGAGAAGTTCAGCGCGGACACGGCCTGGATGCCCAACACTGTGCTCATCGCCAAAAGCACCTATGTCTGGCTGGCGCAGTTGAGCAAGCAGTACGGCCGCTACATCGGCCGCCTCGACGAGATCCCCGACGAAGAGCTCGGCCTGCTCGCCGCGCGCGGCCTCAACTCACTCTGGTTGATCGGCGTCTGGGAGCGCAGCCGCGCCTCCAAAACCATCAAGCAACTCTGCGGCAACCAGGACGCCGTCGCTTCCGCCTACTCGCTCTTCGATTACAAAATCGCCGAGGACCTGGGCGGCGAAGCGGCCTACACCAACCTGCGCGACCGCGCCTATCGCCACGGCGTGCGCCTGGCCAGCGACATGGTGCCCAACCACATGGGCATCGACTCGCCCTGGGTCATCGAGCATCCCGAGTGGTTCATCTCTCGTTCTGAGTCTCCCTATCCCGCCTACAGCTTCAACGGTCCCGATCTCTCCCACGATGCCCGCGTCGAAATCAAGATCGACGACCACTACTTCGAGCAGACCGACGCGGCCGTCGTCTTCCGCCGCCGCGACCGCTACACCGGCGACACCCGCTTCATCTATCACGGCAACGACGGCACCAGCTTCCCCTGGAACGACACCGCGCAGCTCGACTACCTGAACCCCGCCGTCCGCGAGCAGGTCATCCAGACCATCCTCCACGTCGCGCGCCTCTTTCCCGTAATCCGCTTCGACGCCGCCATGACCCTGGCCAAGCGCCACTTCCATCGCCTCTGGTTTCCCGGCCCCGGCTCCAGCGGCGCCATTCCCTCGCGTGCCGAATACTCCATGAGCCAGGCCGAGTTCGACCGCGCCATGCCCCATGAGTTCTGGCGCGAAGTCGTCGACCGCGTGGCCGCAGAAGTTCCCGGCACGCTGCTGCTGGCCGAGGCCTTCTGGCTCATGGAAGGCTACTTCGTCCGCACCCTGGGCATGCACCGCGTGTATAACAGCGCCTTCATGAACATGATGCGCGACGAGAAGAACGCCGAATACCGCTCCGTCATCAAGAACACCCTCGAATTCGATCCCGACATCATGAAGCGTTATGTCAACTTCATGAGCAATCCCGACGAGCGCACCGCTATCGACCAGTTCGGCACCGGCGACAAATGCTTCGGCGTCGCCGTGCTCATGGCCACCCTGCCCGGCCTGCCCATGTTTGGCCACGGCCAGGTGGAGGGATTCACCGAGAAGTACGGCATGGAGTACCGCCGTCCGCGCTACGACGAGACCCCCAACCACTGGCTCGTCGAGCGCCACGAGCGCGAGATCGCGCCCCTGCTCAAGCGCCGGTGGCTCTTCGCCGAGAGTTCCAACTTCCTCATGTACGACTTCTATCTGGAGGGCGGCCGCGTCGACGAGAATGTCTTCGCCTTCTCCAACCGCAACGGCAGCGAGCGCGCCCTGGTCATCTACAACAACCGCTTCTCCACCACCCGCGGGACCATCGACTTCTCTGCCGCCTACGCCGACAAGGGCGCCGGCTGCCTGCGCCAGCAGCGCCTTCGCGAAGGCCTCGGCCTCAGCGGCGATTCCGGCGCCGTTCTCGCCTTCCGTGACTCCCTCACTGGACTCGAATACCTGCGCCGCGCCGGCCAGCTCGGCGATCACGGCCTCACCGTCGACCTGCACGCCTACCAGTGCCACGTCTTCCTCGACTGGCGCGAGCTCCGCTCGACCGCCGAGCAGCCCTGGGACCGGCTCTCGGACCAGCTCAACGGCCGCGGCGTTCCCAGCCTGGACGATGCGCTGATCAACCTCGAACTGAAGCCCGTCCACGATGCGCTGCGCCTGGCCCTCGATGCCGGCGTCGTGCGCCTGCTCGCCGACCTGGCCGAGCACCCCCGCACTACCCACGACGGACAGGATAAGAAGCTCGCGGCCGAGCGCAGGGAATTTTTCGATCTGGCCTGGCGTCGCTCCGACGCCTTCCTGCGCGCCGCCCAATCCGTCTGGCTCACCCGCGCCGCCCGCCGCCCGCAGACGGAAATCTCTTTGCCCGCCAGCCCTGCGCTTCTGGCCGAAGTGCTCCGCGACCGCTTGCAGGCGGCCATGCGCGTCCCCATCATCGAAGCCGCCTTCGCCCATCCCTGGACCGCCGCCGCCCGCCGCGTGCTGCCCAGCCCCAGCCCGCAGTTCACCGCGACCGCCATCTGGGGACCGCTGCTCGGCTGGTGCGTCCTGGAACTGCTGGCCGAATCCATCGACCCCTCGAACCCCGAAAAGATGGCTCTCGACCTCTTCGACAGCCTGCGCCTGCGCGAGCCCTTCGCCCAGTCCTTCGGCGCTCTCGGCTTTGAAGGCGAAGAAGGCTGGCGCGTCGCCGCCCGCATCAAGGTAGTCCTGCTCAGCGAAGCCGGCGTCGGCGCACCCGAACATCAAGCCGCGGAAGAGCCCGTCGATGCGGTAGGCCGGGACTTTAGTCCCGGTATAAACGTGGCACCGACAGTCGGGGCTTCAGCCCCGGAGAGCTTTGTATCAGGGCACGACTTCAGTCGTGCCGCAAGCGCTCAAGAATCGGATCGGGCTTCAGCCCCTGCCGAACCGGCTGGGCCAAGCGTTTCCGAAGAAGCCACTGCGCCGTCCACGGAGCCTTCCGCCACGGCCGCCCCTGCCGAACCCGCGCCAACCGAATCCACGCCAACTTTGGAGCGCGTCGCCCTCGCGCCCGCCCTCTGGCTCGATCCCGATGTCCGCTGGCTCACCGGCGCGCACGAGGCCGACGGCCACTCCTATCTGGTGCGCGAGCCCTACGAGGAGCTCCTCTGGTGGCTGCTCATGCCCGCGCTGCTGCGCCTGGCCGGCGAGCCTGTTCTGGACCGCTCCGCCATCGCCGAGATGGGCCGCTTCGTCGACGAAGCCCTGGCCAGCGCCGAAGCCGCCGGCTACCGCATCGACGCCCTGCTCGGCCCATCCGAACAACCCGCTGTGGACGAGCCGGAGGCCGAAGTGCAGCCCGTCAAACAGGACGAAGAGGGATCGGACCAGCCCCAAGCAGAGGAGCCGAAGCCCGAGGTGTAGCCCAAGCGCGGAAGGTCCATCTTCAAGTCAGCAAAAAACGGCTGGGTGCCCCATCCATCCGCAGCTTTACCGCGGATGGGTGGGAAACCTCGAACCCTGGCCAGCCGGGTTTGAGCGGCAGAGAAGCAGCGCCCAACAACTTCATGGGTGGTAGACTTCTCCTCGACTCGCCACCATGCCCAGCAAATCCTCCAAATGGATCGCCGCACTGATCACCCTGGCCGTGATCGTGCTCTCAGACGTAACCGGCTTTCTATTGAACTCACTCGCCAGCCACAGGGGAGTATTCGAATACTTCAACGACCGGCCATGGTTCAACATTGTCATGGCGACAGCCGCTCTCGCCTTGGTCATCTTCCTGGTCACAACCTGGCTTCACAGTAGATCCGGAGACTCCGACGACATTGCGGCGATCCGGGAAGACACCGCCGCGATGCG
>JARLGE010000112.1 GCA_031296215.1 Occallatibacter sp. | reverse complement strand
GTGCGGATGGGTGAGAATAGCAGGAAGGCTTCCCAGAGCATACGGGAAGCTGTGCTCGATTTCCTCGACGAAAGGGCTTGTATCAGAGAGCGCAATGGCTACCCAAACCACAAACATTGAAAGCCGGACAGAAACAAAGACCCCAGCGACCATGCGGGCCGTCGTCTACCGCGGCGTGAACGACATGCGGGTGGAGACGGTGCCGGTGCCGAAGATCGGTCCGGGCGAGCTGCTGGTCAAGGTGGCCACGTGCGGCATCTGCGGCACGGATCTGAAGAAGATCCACACCGGCTCGCACTCGGCGCCGCGCATCTTTGGGCACGAGATGGCGGGCACCATTGTGGAGACGGGCGCGGGCGTATCGCGCTACGAGGTGGGCGAACGGGTGGTGGTGCACCATCATGTTCCCTGCGGCGACTGCTACTACTGCCGCAAGCAGACGCCCACGCAGTGCGAGCTCTACAAGAAGGTGGGCGTGACGGCGGGGTTTGAGCCCTCGGGCGGCGGCTTTGCCGAGTACATCCGGGTGATGAGCTGGATTGTGGAAGGGCGCGGTGTGGTGCGGATTCCCGACGGCGTGCCATTCGAGCAGGCTGCATTTGTGGAGCCGCTGAACACGGTATTGAAGGGCGTCAAACTGCTCAACCTGGCTGCGGACGATACTGTGCTGGTGATTGGGCAGGGACCCATCGGGCTAATGCACGCGGCTCTGGCGCGGCGTACCGGGGCGCGGGTGCTCACTTCCGATCTATATCCCGAGCGGCATGCGATTGCAGCGCGGTTTGGACTGAACGATCCTATCGATGCAGGGCGCGAAAATGTGGTGGAGCGCGTGTTTGCCGCCACCGCGGGGCGCGGGGCGGATGCGGTGATCCTGGCCGTGGGCGGCAATGCGCTGATCAAGACGGCGATGGACGCGGTGCGGATGGGCGGGCGGGTGATGCTTTTTGCGCAGACGCAGCACGGAGAGGCGACGATCGATCCCGGTGCGGTTTGCATGGACGAGAAGACCCTGATGGGGTCATACTCATCCTCGTTCGAGATTCTCGACGAGGTGACGGATCTGGCGTTTGGCGGCTACCGCAATGGATTCGATTTGACGCAACTGATCTCGCATCGTTTTTCGCTGGAGCAGGCAGTGGAAGCGATCGAGGTGGCTTCGCACCCCAAGGCAGACTCGATGAAGATTATGCTTGAGCCGGTGGTTGGGGGCGGAGCAGAGTAGGCGATCCGATGGCGAGCACGGTGAAAGACGCGATCCTCAGAGGCCGCAAAACGGTCGAAACCGTCGTCGAGGGCGGCTTGAATACCGTGGAGACGGTCGTCGAAGCAGGCCTGAATACAGTGGACGCGGTGGTCGGCAAGGGCCGCCGTGGGGTCGAATCCGCCGTCAGCCTGGGCCGCAGGACCGTCGAGCACACGCTTCTCCACGGACGCGGCACCATGCAGGCAGCGGTCCTCCACGGCCGCGAAGATATCCGCATCGAGGAAGTTCCCATCCCCAAAGCCGAAGCCGGCGAGTTGGTCGTCCGTGTGGGTGCGGCGCTCACCTGCGGAACGGACCTGAAGGTCTTCCGCCGCGGTTATCACGCGCGCATGATCGTGCCACCGGCGCTGTTTGGCCACGAACTGGCGGGGACGGTGGTGCAGGCGGGCGAGGGGGTAGGAGACTTTACTGCCGGCGACCGCGTGGTGGCGCTCAACTCCGCACCCTGCGGGCAATGCTTCTTCTGCGAGCGCGGCCAGGAAAACCTCTGCGACGACATCCTCTTCAACAACGGGGCGTATGCCGAGTTCATTCGCATTCCCGCGCGGATTGTGGCCAAGAACACGCTGCACATTCCCGACCACGTAAAGCTGGAATACGCCGCGCTGACCGAGCCGCTGGCCTGCGCGGTGCATGGCTTTGAGGATTCGCGTCCGCGTCCCGGCGACACGGTTGCGGTGATCGGCGGCGGCCCGCTGGGGTTGATGATTCTGCATGTGGCGGCGCTGGCCGGCTGCGAGACGATTGCCATTGTGAAACACGATGGCCAGGTGGAGGCAGCTAAACAACTGGGCGCGTCGCACGTGGTGCAAACCACCAGCATTCGCAAGGCGATCAAGGAGACGCGCGCGCTGACCGAGAAGAATCGGGGCGTGGATATTGCCGTTGAAGCGGTAGGCGTGCCCGAAGCGTGGCAGGAGGCGGTGGAACTGGTGCGCAAGGGCGGCTGCGTGAACTTCTTCGGGGGCTGTGCCCTAGGAACGCACGTGACTCTCGACACCAACCGGATTCACTATAGCGACATTACGCTGCGGGCTACCTTTCATCACACGCCGGCCATTTGCCGCAAGGCGCTGGAATTGATTGCCGGCGGGCGATTCCAGGCGCAGGCATTCATCACCGGGCACGCGCACCTTTACGAACTCAACCGCGTCTTTGAGGAGCTGATGAACCGCGGCAGCGAGATCAAGACGGCCATTGTTCCCTGAGGCAAGCGATGAGCAGGTCAACCGAGGAGACAGGCACTGGGGCCGCAGCGCTTTTGGATAGGGCGCTGGGGAGAAGCGCTCACGAGCCTGAGGCGCCGGAAGCGGCCGCGCTGAGCAAGGAAGAACTTCTCACGCGTGGATGGGCGGCGTTGCCGGAGAGCTACCGCATGCCCGAGGTAGCGCCCGCACTGAACGAGGCGCGGGCCTGGTGCCGGCACTTGGCTGAGACCCATTACGAAAACTTTCATGTTGCCACATGGTTCCTGCCCAAGGCGCTGCGGCCGCATTTCCATTCCATCTACGCGTATTGCCGCGTCTCGGACGATTTGGGCGACGAGGTGGGCTCGAAGGCCGAGGCGCTGGCGCTGCTGGAGCAATGGGGCGAGGAACTGGATGCGTGCTACGCGGGCTCGGCGCGGCATCCGGTGTTTGTGGCGCTGGCGGAGACCATTCGCGCATGCGCGATTCCCAAGGAGCCGTTTGCCGATCTGCTGATTGCGTTCCGTCAGGACCAGACGGTGACGCGCAACGCGACCATGGAGGATGTGTTGGGCTACTGCCGCTACTCGGCGAATCCGGTGGGCCGCCTGGTGCTCTACGCGTGCGGCGAGGCGGATGAAGAGAAGTTTCTGCTTTCGGATGCGACGTGTTCGGCGCTTCAGTTGGCCAATTTCTGGCAGGATGTGCGAGAAGACTGGGCGCGCGGGCGAGTCTATCTGCCGCAGAAGGATATGGCGTTCTTCCATGTCAGCGATACGAACATTGCCGAGGGAATTGCGACGCCGGAGTTTCGCGCGTTGATGCACTGCGAGGTGAACTACGCGCGGGAGCTGTTTGAACAGGGCCTGCCGCTGATCGGCATGGTCAACCGCGACCTGGCGCTGGATCTGGACCTGTTCAACCGCGGGGGCCTCGAGATTCTGCACGCCATCGAACAGTGCGATTACGATGTGCTGAGCGCGCGGCCGGTGATCTCGAAGACCGCCAAGGCCGGACTTGCACTGCGGGCGGTGACGGCCAAGCTGCTGCCTTTTCTCAGGCTAAGCAGAAGCGGGCGGCGCCGAGAGCCGGCGGATTGAGTCAGGGACTCCAAATGGATGGACGCGCGGCGGGAACGATGGAGCTGGATGCGGCCTACGCGGCGTGCCGCGCCATCGCCAGGCGCGAGGCAAAGAACTTCTATTACGCTTTTGTGGCGCTGCCCCTGCCCAAGCGCAACGCCATCTGCGCCATCTATGCTTTCATGCGCCGGGCCGACGACCTGGCCGACGACGAGAGCGCGACGATCGATGAGCGCCGCGCACATCTCGATGCGTGGATGGCGGCGTGGCGCGCGGCGCGCGCGGGCGGCGAAACCGACGATCCTGCTTTCGTTGCCGTTCGCGATGCGACGGTACGGTATCGGATTCCGTTGGCGCTGCTGGATGAGTTAGTCTCCGGCGTCACCATGGATCTGGACTCGGGCGGCGGAGACGCGCCGGACACTTACGCAACCTTTACCGATCTCTATCGATACTGCTACCTGGTGGCCTCGGTGGTGGGGCTGGTGTGCATTCGCATCTTCGGCTACTCGGACCCGCGGGCGGAGAAGCTGGCCGAGGAGACGGGGATTGCGTTTCAACTGACGAACATCCTGCGCGATGTGGCCGAGGACGCGGAACGCAATCGGGTTTATTTGCCGCTGGAGGATTTGAAGGCGCATGGGGTTGCGCTGGAGCGGTTGTTGAAACGAACTGGGGGCACGGCGCCAACGGCGAATGAACGGGCGTTGCTTGAGGAGATTGGAAAGCGGGCGGAGCGCTACTTCGCGTCGGCGCAGGCGCTGATGCCTCTGATCGACAAGGAGAGCCGCCCGGCGCTGGGCGTGCTGGTCGAGATCTATCATGCGCTGCTGAAACGCATCGAGCGCGCGGATTACGATGTGTTTTCGCGGCGGGCGAGCGTGCCAACGATAGAAAAACTCAAGATTCTAGCCGTCGGGATGGCAAAGATGAGCTGGGTGAGGATTGCCGGTTGAGCACTTCTGCGCAGCTTTCGGGGAAGTTGGTAACCGTCATTGGCGGCGGCGTGGCGGGGATGAGCACTGCCTGCGCGCTGGCCGATGCGGGGTTCCGAGTGCGTCTTCTAGAACGGCGCGGCTACCTTGGGGGACGCGCATCATCGTACATGCATCCGGGTGTAGGCGAGACGATCGACAACTGCCAGCATGTGCTCTTTGGCTGCTGCACTAATCTGCAGGGCTTCTACCGGCGCATCGGCGTTGCGGAACGCATTCACTGGAGCAGCGCGATGACCATGATCGAGCCGGGAGGACGGCGCTCCGTGCTTGGGCCTTCGCGATTCGGTTCATTCACGCTGCCGGCGCCGCTGCATGCGCTTCCCAAGCTGATGGCGGCGCATGCGTTCGCGCTTGCCGACAAGGTCGCATTGGGGCGGGCCTTTGCGGCATTGGCGCGGCCGGTGCCGTTGGATTCGACGGAGAGCCTGGGCGACTGGCTCAAGCGGCATAAGCAGACACGCGGGGCAGTGGAGCGCTTCTGGCGGCTGGTGATTGCGAGCGCGCTGAATGCGGAGATCGACGAGATTGCGCTGCCTTACGCGGCCAAGGTGATCCGCGAGCTCTTTATGAATTCGGCGTTTGCGGGCAGCATGGGCATGAGCACCGTGCCGCTGAGCGAGCTTTATGCGCCGGTAATGCCTTACCTGGAAGCGCGCGGCGGAAGCGTCCTGTTGAACACGCACGTCGAAGGCGCGGAGTGGGTTGAGGAACTGTCGCAGTGGGTGATTCACACGCGCACGGGGGAAGTGCGGTCAGACTTTGTGGTGGCAGCGCTGCCGTTTGAGGGGATGGCGAAGCTGCTGCCCGCGCTGCCGCCCGCCGAAGGCGCGGATGCGCTCGCCCGCCAGATTGAGCGGCATGAGCACTGGCCCATCTGCAGCGTGCATCTGTGGTTCGATCGCGAGATTACGGAACTGGAGCACGCGGTGCTGCTGGATCGGGAGATTCACTGGATGTACAACCAGTCGCGGCTGCAGGGACGCGGCGGGAACTACATTGAACTTGTGGTGAGCGCGACGCGAACCTTTGCAGCGTTGCCACGCGAGGATGCGATTGCGCAGGCCCTGCGCGAGCTGGCGGAGTTCTTTCCGACTGTGAAGGAAGCGAAGGTCGAAAAGGTGGCGCTGGTGAAGGAGGTGCGGGCTACGTTCGGCGTGCCTCCGGGGATCGATGCGGCGCGGCCTGGGGCGATTTCGCCGTGGCCTAATCTTTTTCTTGCCGGGGACTGGGTGCAAACGGGATGGCCTTCGACGATGGAGAGCGGGGCGCGGAGCGGGCATCTGGCGGCGGAGGCGGTTTGCGCGGCGATTGGTGATTTGAGGAAGATTCTGGTTGAGGATTTGAAGCCGCGGGGATTGATGCGGCTGATCGGGCGATGCAGCGGATTCCCATGATGGATTGCAAGGTTCCAAGGCCGAAATGGCGATGGGCGGGGACCAGGCTACCGATGTGTGGGCGATTTGCAGTACATGCCGAGGTCGTCGTTGACTGTGACTCGAATGAAAGATGAGTTCCGATCAACTGGAAGGGAAGATCCCCCGATGAACAGCTTATGACCGTGGACGATTTCCCATTTCCCAGTCGGCGTCGCACCGGACATTGAAATGCTGCTCAGCGGCTCTTTGGCATCTCCAAGTCGGTATGTGCCGTCATTACTCAAGACGAAACATGTCGTTCCCTGGCCTTTGCCGCCTGAGTAGTATTCATAACGCCCGGCGGCTGCTTTGGTATCAACGGGCGATCCCTCGCAGCCTGAGATTAACCCCAGGAAGAGAAGACCTGTCGGCAGGATCGCCCAATTGATTGAAAGATTCTGGCGCATTCGTACTCCAAGATCCAGAAGCGGCGGGCGCGTTACGTTGCCTTGAATTATCTCCGATCGCGGCTAGCGAATGGTGAGCCCTACCTTGAGCGCCATTCTTAGTGAGCCAATAGATAGACGCCGATGCATACCAGCACTGCGGCGGTCCAGCGGCGGCGGTCGACGTTTTCCTTCAGGAAGAATTTGCCGGCAATGGCGTTGGTGACCAGCGTCAGCGAGGCGCTTGCTGGCGCGACCAGGCTCAGGTTCAGATGATTGAGGGCGAAGAGCAGCGAGAAGAAGGCGAGTGCGAGAAAGGTGACGCCGGCGAAGAAGAGCGGGCAGGTGAGGACGGCGCGGATGGCGCCCTTGAGGCCGGAGCGGGCGCGGATCAAGTCGAGGTCGCCGATGGACTTCATGGCGGCGGCGGTGAGGACTTCACCGATGGTGGACGCGAGGACGACGCAGGCGATCATGGCGGCGGCGGACCAGAGGCTGGGAGCGGGAGCGGTCATCGCGGCTCAACCTCCTGCTCGACTTCGGCGGCGGGGATTCTGTGGAGCGAGGCGTCGATGGCGAGGCCGGCTTCCAGCAGAGGGTCGGCGGGGTGTTCGGTGAGCGACGGGCCTTGCGCTACAAAGCCGACGCCGAGAGTGATGAGGGCGATGCCGGCCCAGCGCTCGAGAGAGATGGCTTCGTGGAGCCAGAAACGGGCGAAGAGGGCGACGATTACGTTGCCGAATGCGGTGGCGGGAAGGACAAACGTGAGGTCGGCCCAGGAGAGCGCGGTGAGGTAGCTGGCGAAGAAGCCGATCAGCAGCGCGATGCCCAGGGCGATCCAGGGAGTAAAGACGGCGGCGACGAGCGTGGCGGGATGCGCGAGGGAGATTGCGGGAACGCTGATCATGCCGCGCGAGAGACAGGTGTCGCCCAACGGAGCGCAGAGCGCAACCAGACCCAGGATCATGTATTGGCGCGGCGATAGGTGGTGGTGGGTCATCGTAAATCAATCGCTGAAGATGAGACGGTGTGGGTTCGTTTCACAAACTCGGCCATTGTTTTGAAAAGCAGGTCCTTCGACTCCGCTGAAGTACGCTCCGCTCAGGATGACAGCGTTGTGCAACGCTGAGGGTGAATGGACGGATCGGGGCTCCCGGCAATCCTTACATCAAACATTGGGAAAACACATCTCACAAAGTGAAAGAGGGCGGACGCTGGTGCGCCGCCCTCGGGGAAAGCTGGTTGCGGTGCTTGTCATGCACCGGCCTTTGCCGGGGTGGTCGTTTCCGCCTGGCGTGCACGGGTGGCTTTGACCATCCTGTTGCGTTGCGAGCGCAGCTTGAGGAAGGCCTTGGCTTCGACGTAGAGGCGGGGTACATCGCGGTTGACGATGGCCTTCCACACTACGCGGAAGGCTGCCTTGGGGCGGAAGTAGTACTCGTCGTAGAAGCGGTGGACCATCTCCATGACGTAGTCGGTGGGCAGGCCGGGATATTCGACGTGCGCCATCTGGTGGCCACCCGAGTCGCTCATGGCCTGGGTATTGACGATGAAGCCGTTGGCCTTGGCGTAGTCGTAGAACTCGGTGCCGGGATAGGCGTGGGCGATGGAAACCTGGATGGTCTCGCAGTCGAGCGACTTGGCGAAGTTGATGGTGTTGCGGATGGACTCCCTGGTCTCGCCGGGCAGGCCGAGGATGAAGTCGGCGTGGATGGTGAGGCCGAGCGAGTGGCAGTCCTTGGCGAACTGGCGGGCACGCTCGACGGTGGCGCCCTTCTTGATGTTCTTGAGAATCTGCGGGTCGCCGGACTCGAAGCCGACGATGAGCAGGCGGCAGCCGGCTTCGCGCATGGCCTTCAGGGTGTCGTAGTCGGTGGTGACGCGCGAGGTGCAGCTCCAGGTGAGGCCGAGGGGCTTGAGTTTTTCACAGAGCTCGATGGTGCGAACCTTCTGGATGTTGAAGGTGTCGTCGTCGAAGAAGAACTCCTTCACTTCGGGGAAGTTCTGCTTGGCCCAGGCGAGCTCGGCCGCCACATCGTCGGTAGACCGCTTGCGCCAGGCGTGGCCGCTGAGGGTCTGGGGCCACAGGCAGAAGGTACACTGCGCGGGGCAGCCGCGGGTGGAGTAGAGCGCGATGTAGGGGTGGAGCAGGAAGGGGACGTTGTAGCGCGTGACATCCATGTCGCGCTTGTAGATCTTGGTGGCCCAGGGCATGGCGTCGAGGTCTTCCGCCTGGGGCCGGTCGGGGTTGTGGACGACCTTTCCGTCGACTTTGTAGCTGATGCCGAGGATCTCGCTGAGCGGCTTGCCCTGGGCAAACTCGACCACCGAGTAGTCGAATTCGCGGCGGCAGATGAAGTCGAGGGCGGAGCACTCATTGAGCGCCTTGTCCGGGGAAGTGGTCACGGGCGGGCCAACGAAGCAGATGCGCATGGAGGGGTTGGCGGCCTTGATGGCTTCCGCGAGGCGCTGGTCGCCCTCCCAGCCGACGGTCGAGGTGAACAGGACCAGGAACTCGTAGTCCTTGCAGATCTTGATGGTCTCCTCGGCGGAGACGTGGTGGGGGTTGGCATCGAGCAGGCGCGAACCCTCCAGGAGTCCGGCCGGATAGGCGAGCCAGACGGGGTACCAATAGGACTCAATCTCGCGCGTAGCGGGCCAGCGCGAACTGGCGCCGCCGTCAAAGTTCTCGAACGAGGGCGGATTCAGCAAAAGGGTTTTCAGGGGCATGGGCATCTTCTTCATTCTACCATTTTGTCGATTCCTCAAGACGAATTCCGACCAATTTGGTCTACTTTCCGTGCAACTCGTTGAGCCAGTCTTCCATGTGGCCCAGGGCGCGGAGGAGACCGAGGCGGGCCTTGGCCAGGTCGAGGCCGGCGTCGAGGGCCTCTTCGTACTTTTGACGCTCGTCGATGCGGGCCAACTGCTCGGTTTTGGGAGACAGTTGCGGCTGGGGGTTGGGGCCACTGCTGGCGCCGTTGCCGGTATCGAGCTCGGCCATGACGGCCTTGAGCTGCGCCTCGGCGATCTGCTGCTTGAGGTCGGCGACTTCGGCCAGTGCATCGAGTTCGCGCAGGCTGCCGGTAAGTGTAGCAATCTGAACGTCGTTCTGGCGTTGGGCCTGTTCGGATTCGACCCTGGCGCGGAGAGCTTCGGCGGCGGTTACCTTGGCCTTGGCGCGGAGGCTGAAGTCAAAGAAGGGAACATTGATCTGAAGGCCGAAGCTGATGTTGTTGGGAGTGAAGTTCTTGTAGTAGGTGCTGTAACTATTCAGCTCGTTGGAGTCGTAGTTGTAGATGGCTCCGAATCCGATCTGGGGACGCCGCCAGGCCAGGTCGTCTCCGCGGGCCTGGAACTGCTTGGAGCGGGCCAGGGCGGTAGCGGAATCGATACCGGGCAGGCTGTGCGGACCATCGCCGGCGGTGATAGTGGGAATCTCCGGGATGCTGGCGTGGTCGGGGAGGATGGAGCCAACCGGCAAGGCGGTAAGAACGGCCAGCTGGTTGGCCAGTGTCGCGGCGCGGGTTTGCAGATGAAGGCGCTGCAGCTTGACTTGGGCGGCGTTGAGCCGGGCCTGGAGCAGATCGAGGCCGGAGTCGACGCCCGCCTCGGCGCGTTGCTGCTCGATGCTCACCAACTCGGCGGTGAAGCTCTCCTGCTGACTGGCCGCCGCCAGTTCGCGGTTGACGGTGTCGAGTTCAATATAGGTGGTGGAGGCGTCCTGGGAAACCTGCTCTCGTGCATCCTTGAGGCTGAGGTTGGCGGCGTCGATGCCGGCGCGCGCAGCCTTCATGTATTGGCGCTGCGAGTAGCTGAAAACCAGCGACTGCATGGAGGCGTTGCCGACCGAGGGCTGACCAGTGGGGAAGCCGTGCGAGTAGCCGACGTTGGAGCCGATCACGAAGTTGGGGATGTAGGCGTCCTGGGTCTGGGCCAGGGCGGCCTGCGCCTTCTTCAAGTCGGCTTCGGCGAGCCTGACGGTGCTTGAGTTGCGCTGGGCTAGATCGACCACGGTGGCGAGAGAGACCTGGGCGCGGAGGGGGAACAGCCCAAGAGCGCAGACAAACAGAGCCCCCGCAGGGGCCAGGGTGGACCAGAACGGGCGCGGGTTGGGGGCGAGTTTCCCGTGCATCAGAACCTTGCCTGTTGCGGGCCTGCGTTGGGAGGTCGGAAGTCCTGGGCGGGCTTGTATTGGCTGGCCAGGGCTAGTGCGGCGGAGCACTCGCGGCCGGCGGCCGCGGCGTCGCCGAGCTGCTGTTTGAGGCGGGCCAGACGGAGATGGGCGACGAAGGCCGGGGCTTCTTCGGTTTTGGCGGCGTTGGTCAGGTACTCGTCCAGCATGGCGGCGGCCAGGGCGGGGTTGCGGTTGGATTCAAGCAGAAGGCCGGCGCCGTCGTAGAGAGCTACGCCGGATTGGCGGTCGCGTTGCGCCGCGGTGAGGGCGCTGTGGAAGGCCGACTCCATCTCGGCGAAGCGCTGGCGGCGAAGGTAAAAGCCGGCCAACGCGGTCCAGCCGAAGGCCGGGTGGGGCCCGGCGGCGATGGCCCTCTTGAACTCGCCCTCGGCGGCGGCATAGTCTTTCTTCTGCTCGGCGAGGCGGCCGCGGAACTCGTGGGCACGCTCCGGATCAACTTTATCGAGCTGGACGGCGATCTGCTGTGCCTTGTCCATACCGCCTCCCACCACGCCGGGAGCCTGGCGATCGAACTCGCCAAGAGAGACAAGGGCCTCGCCATTGCGGGGGTCGAGCCGGACCGCTGCTTCAAACTCGGCGCGGGTGCGCTTGGCCAGCGAGTAGGCGCTGAGGAAGGAGGCGCGATCGGCCTTCTCGCCCAAAGCTCGACCCAGCCACAGGTGATAGCCGGAGTTCGATCCGTCCAGGCGGACGGCCTGCTCGCACTCGTTGGCTGCGGCATCCCATTGCTCCAGGTTGATGCGGACGCGGCAGATGAGATTGTGGGCCTGGGCTGAGCCGGGGCCGGATGCGGGCGCGGACTTGAGCAGTTCCAGGGCCTTGTCGGCTTCACCGGACTGGAGCGCCGCGCTGGCCAGGGTCAGGGTTTGTGCCGGAGAGGCGGGGGAGGATTGCGCGGGCGAGGCAAACGGGATGGCAGCCGCCAGCAACGCCGCGGTCAGGACCGGAACCCCCATACGCCGCAGGCTCACCGCACAACCTTCACGGGAATGCCCTCCTGAAGGGGCAGTCCGCTGATTGAGCCCGTAGCCACGATGTCTCCTTCGGCCAGTCCGGAGAGGATGGGCGCCAGGGTGAGGTTGGGGGTGCCGACGGTGACGGGAGTCCGCGCCAGTTCGTCGCCGACCACTTTGAAGACGAAGGATTTGCCGTTCTCGACGTGCAGGGCCTCGCGCGGTACGGTCAGGGCATCGGGCTGGCTGGAGGTGGTGACGGTGGCGGTGACGTTGGTGTCTGGAAGGAGGCCTCCGTCGCCGCCTTCAATCTCGATCAGCGTCTCGCCCACGATGCGGGTGGTGTATTGGACCACAGTGGTCGGCGTGCGCACGACGTGGCCCAGCCAGACGTGGCCAGGCCGGGAGTCGCCGTCCCATTTGATCTGCACTCTCTGGCCCACCGCAAGCTGGCCGATGAGCGGCTCGTCGAAGTAGGCGCGGACGCGCAGGGTGCGCAGGTCGGCCAACTGTAGCAGCAGCTTGCCCTCTTCGGCAAACTCGGAGCGCCCGACAGCGATGCTGTAGACGGTTCCGGCGGCGGGAGCGTGGGGAGCGGTCCTTGCCAGCACATCCTTGACGGCGGCCAGGCCGGCTTCGGCGTCGGCCAGCGCGCCCTGGGCGCGGGCTAGATCGGGGGGCGCGTAGCGGTTGCGGGCGCTCTCCTCGGACGCGTGCAGCGCGGCGTCGGCGGTATCGAGGCGCTCCTGCGCGGCGGCCACTTCGCTGGCCGAAGCAGCACCTGTGGACTTGAGCTTGGCGAGCGCATCCAGCCCGCGCCGGGCCTGGTCGCGATCGATGCGGGCGCGATTGATTTCGGCGGCTGCCGCCTGGCGCTCCTGCACGGTCCCGTTGTGGTTGGCCGCGTCGAGGGCTGCCTGGGCGGTCTTGACGCCGCTCTCGGCGGTGGCAACCCGGGCGCGCGCCTGCACGTCGTCCAGCTCCAGCAGCAATTTGCCTGCCGCCACCTGGTCGCCCTGCTGGACATAGAGGGCCTTGACGGTGGAGGAGATGGGCGCGTAGATGGGGTGGTCCACGATAGGCTCGACGCGGCCGTTGGTGCTGATGGTGTTCACCAACTGCTGGCGGCTGACGCGCACTGCCCGCACCGTAAGCCGCTCTCGCAAAAGTGCGCGCGCCGCAAAGAATGCGAGGACCGTTAGAACGGCCGCGCCCAGCCAAAGCCAGAGCCGGCTCTTTTGCTTTCTCTCTTCAGCCATTGATCGAACCAAGGTCAGTATATAGGACGCTTAGAAAGCTCCAAGGAATCAAGAAAATGCAGGCTGAATGAAGCAACTGCCGCGGGACGGTGAATCTGGCCCTTCAAACTTGCCGCACGTACAATAGGGCTATGGCTGCTGAACCGCGCTATACGGATGAACACGCGAAGGCCGGGTTGGACTTTGCCTTTCCCGCCATTGAGACCTGGGAGAACCAGTTTCCCGGCTACGAGATTCTCATCGACGACCCGGAGCTGACCTCGGTTTGCCCCAAGACCGGGCTCCCAGACTTCGGCTTGCTGACCATCCGCTACATGCCGCGCGAGCGCTGCCTGGAACTGAAGTCGGTGAAAGAGTATCTGTTCTGCTACCGCAACCTCGGCATCTTTCAGGAGAACATCGTCAACCAGGTGCTGGAAGACGTGGTGAAGGCCTGCGATCCGGTGTGGGCGGAGGTGAAGGGCGTGTTCCGGCCGCGGGGCGGGATTGGGACCACTGTGGAAGCGAAGTGGCCCCGGCCGGTGGCCTAGTTGTAGTTAAGGTTTGTGCCACTAGCCAGGTACGCAATATCCGGTGAGGTCGGCGCGCAAGACCGAGTAGGGCGGAACGGTGATGGGGTTTTCAGATGTTGCGGTTTGGATGGCGATGTCTTTGGTTCCCTGGCTGTTCATAAGGCTCGGGTCGGTGGCGCAGACGAACCTTTGCGGCAAAGGGCCGGCGACGGCAAGCCCATCCACACGGATAGTTACCGTGTGTGGCGTGATGCTCTTGTTGGTGATGACCAGAGACATGCCATCGTGCTCGTTGGTAAATGCGGTGGCGTAAAGAGCTGGGATAGGATCCATGCCGGAGGCAGGCACTGTTTCACCGCCGGTGACGGTTGTACGGTTGGAACGCATGGCGTGGTTGACGACGCCATTCAGAATAGCCAGACCGTAGGCCTGCGCGGTGATGTAGAAGCCGAAATCCATTGACATGGTATCAAGGGGCTTGCCGGCGGCGGCCGCTGCATCGACTGCGGACTTGATTGCGCCGAGTTTGGAGTCGTCGATCGAGACGCCTGAGATGTCGGCGATTTCATGCGGTCCGACGTGAAGAACCGAGGCTTCGGTGGCCATGCGCATGATGAACTCGGCCGCATAAATGCCGCCCCAAAGACTCGCGTCGGTGATGGACTGGTTGCCCTTCGCGTTGTTGGGACTGGTGGAGTCGAACTCAGTGATAAGAAACTTGACGCCGGGCGGCCCGATCATTGCGGTGAGATTGTCGATGATGTCGGTGGTCTGGGTTACAAGGACCGCGCATTCATCTTTCATCCACTGGGCAAAAGGGATATTGGGTCCGCTCTGAGCCGGATAGTGGTGGAAGGAGATTGCGTCCCAGTACTTGTGGGGATAGGCGGCAATGGCGAGGTTCCATGGATCCGTTGAGGCGGTTGATTTGCCTTGATCGGAGACGAAGACAGAGATGATGGCATCGCAATCGACGTCTTTGATGGCATCGCGGTATGGCCGCATACAGTCAAGATAGTCGGTTGCGGTGGGGAAGTATCCGGGAAACAAATAGGGCTCGTTGCAAAGTTCCCAGGCGGCGACGCGGATGCGATGGTCGCGGACGTATGCGGCCATCCGGCCGATGGACTCGGGCGTATCGGTGAATCCGTTGAGGCAGATGATCAGCGGAGCGCCCAACTGTTTTGCGCGGTGCGCGGCATCGATGAGTCTGGCGCCGCCGCGGCCGGCGACCAATGAACTCAGGTCGGGGTTGAATGGATTTGAGCCGTGGCTGCTGAATTCGTTGATCCAATCGGAAGGGACCTGTCCGGTTTGCCAATCGTACACGTCGCTGCTGGTACCGGCGGGAAAGCGCAGCCAGCCATAGTCGATTTGGGCTGCGAGGGAATTGAAGTTGTAATCCCAATACTCAATGGGGATATTGAGATCCGTGTTCACGCCGGAGAATCCGGGGTGAACTAGTTTGGCGACGGAGGTATCGATGTCGATGGTGGCGTCAGAGGAGGGGATATCGGCTGCCTCGGTTGCGGAGCCGGAGCCGGGCTTGCCGGAACCCAAGGTGAGCCCGTTGGACGGAATGGCGGCCAAGGTGGCGGGAAGCTGGGTCAGGCTCACTCCCTGAAGCAGGAAGGTTCTCCTGGTTGTCAGTCGGCTCATCGATGTCACCTTTGCGCATCAGGCCCGGCGAGATGGGGAGCCAATGCGGGAAATTTGTATGGACGCGGGGAATGCCAGACGCCGAATTGTACCTCTCACACGCGGGGGGCGGCAATCGAGATTTTTGCGACCTAGCACGGTTCAATTTCGTGGGGAGGCGATGGATTCGAATCTGGTTCGGGGCGCTTGTGTAGACTCTTTCCAGCGGTTGTGGGGGTTAAAGGCGCTTGGAGACTACGGCGACAGGGATGCGGGCGTCGGCGAGTCCGGCGGTGGCGACGCTCACGCTGCTGATCGCGCTGAACCTGCTCAACTACATGGACCGCTACATTCTGCCCGGCGAGGTTTCGCTGATCAAGAGCGAGTTCCACGCGACGGACCAGCAGATGGGCGCGCTGACCACGGCGCTGTTCTTGCTCTACATGTTTACCGCGCCAGCGACGGGCTGGCTGGGCGACCGCTTCCGGCGCAAGCCGCTGATCATTGCCGGGGCGGTGCTGTGGAGCCTGGCCACGCTGGGCACGGCCTGGGTCCACGACTACTGGACGCTCTATATCCGCCACGCGCTGGTGGGCGTGGGCGAGGCGACCTTCGGGATTTTTGCTCCGGCGGTGCTGGCCGATTTCTATCCCGAGCGCGACCGAAACCGGATTCTGTCGATCTTCTACCTGGCCATCCCGGTTGGCGCGGCGCTGGGCTACCTGGCCGGCGGGGAGATGGGCTCGGCCTGGGGCTGGCGGAGGCCGTTTCTTGTTTGCGCCATTCCCGGCCTCATCATCGCGGCGCTCTATGGATGGCTGGGCAGGGAGCCAGTGCGGGGCGCAAGCGACCACGTGAGGGCAACTGTCAGCAGCGCCACGGCGTTGGGTCTGTTCAAGAATCCGGCGTTCTTGACGGCGACCTTCGGGTTGGCGATGCTGACGTTTGCGATGGGAGGCATTTCGGCGTGGATGGCGGAGTTTTTGCATCGGTTTGCGGGACTCTCGGTGAGCGGCGCCGGCACGGTGATGGGCGCGAGCCTGGTGGTGGACGGGATCATTGGCACCCTGGCGGGGGGGTGGCTGGCGCAGCGCTGGTTAAGGACGAATCATCGGGCGCTCTATCTGCTTTCGTTCTGGAGCGTGGCATTGACGCTGCCGTGCGGGGTAATGCTGTTCTTCGGGCCGCGCGCCTGGGCGATTCCGGTGTTGTTTATCACGGAGTTCTTTCTATTTCTCAATACCGGTCCGCTCAATGCCGCAATCGTGAACTCGGTTTCAGCGCCGGTGCGGGCAACGGCGATTTCTCTGAATCTGCTGTTTATTCATCTTTTCGGAGACACCTTTTCGCCAACCATCATCGGGGCGATTTCCGACCGGTCGAATCTGCGCATAGGCCTGGGCGCGACTTTGATTTTCCTGGTGATCTCGGCGAGCATTCTCTGGTTCGGATCGCGGTTTGCGCCGCTGCTGGACGAGGTCCCTGCAAAGCCCGTTTGAGGCTTTGAACAGTTGTGGGATGGGACCGGCTTGGCTGCCGGCGAGCAGCTACTTGGCCGGCCGGGTCTCCTGATCGCGCGTGTTCATGAACGCGCGCCCCGCGCTCTGGGGGCGCAGGTTGGGGTCGTTGATGGGCGGGCGGGACTGTTCGGCGTTGAAGCCGCGCACCAGCTTGGGGTTGGGCTTGAACTTGGGCGGGCCGCCGTAGAACTGGCGCGCGTGGCTCAGCACCATTCCGGCGCGCCCATGCATGGGCCGCACAATGCCGCGCACCTGCACGTCCATGTCGCGATACTTGCGCAACTCGCCGACCGTGTCGTGGTCCTCCCACAGGCTGACGAAGGTGAAACGACAGGCGTCGTCTGGGGTTTGCGGGGTGCAGACGTCGAGGAACCGGGTACCGTCGGGAAGTTGCACCACATCATAGACATGCGCGCTGACGCAGACGTCCTTGTTGAGCATTTTGGAAGCCTGGTCGGCGGGCATGCAGGGCTTGGTTGGGCCGGCCAGGGATGGGGCGGCCGCGGCCAGGACAGCGACGAAGAGCCAATGCGACGGACTCAGGCACATCAAAAAAACATCTCCGCAGGCCACAAAGAATGGTAGCGCGAAGAGGACCCCTTGAGAAGGGTGGAGACCCGCGGATCGAGGGCGCAACGGATGCGGCTTTTCCAAGGGGCCCGCTGCGCCGGGTTGCTGTACTCTTATTGCTTGATTTCCCGCTGAGACAGAACGAGGCCGAAATCCCGTGAAACAAGCCATCCGTCCCATCGAGTTGATCGTTGCGATCTTCGCCGTCGTCTTCGCTGCCGACCTGATCTGCGCCCAGCGGGCCGGCTTTTTCAGGCAATACAAGGGAACCTCGTACCACGATAGCCGCTACCAGGGCGGGGCGCAGGCGATTCCGGGCATGGTGCTGTGCGCCTTCTACGACCTGGGCGGCGAGGGAGTGGCCTACCACGACTTGGACGCCAAGAACAACGGCAGCGGGGAGCTGAACCCGGCGAACGGAAGCTACCTGAACGAGTTCCGCATGAACGAGGGCGTGGACACTTCCTATACGAAGTTCGGTCTTGACCCCAAGATCGACGATAACCCGTACAACAGGATTGCGCCCCCGGCGAACCTGCTTTACGTGGGCTGGACCGCACCCGGCGAGTGGTTCAACATCACCGTAGACGTTGCCGAGGCCGGCGAATACACGGCAGACCTGCTTTACACATCGAACCGTGGCGGCACGATTTCCCTTGACGTGAACGGCAAGGCCGCCACAAGGCCGCTGGCGATTTGGAGCACCTACGACGCGAACGATCCGCTGGCGTGGCGGCAGTGGCACCACTGGAATATCGCTTGGCGAATCGTGAAGGTTCGTCTGCCCCGAGGGAAAGTGGTGCTTACCGTGCACGTTTTAACGGAGGGGCAGATGAACCTGGCGACGTTCGACTTTCGAAAGGTGAAATGAGTTCCTATGGACACTCGCTCACCTTTTGACGGCCCGAACCGATCTAACTGGATAGAAGATGACGGGGAATCAAACGATGAAGATTGGAAAACGGGGGAACGCTCTGTGGGTTCGCATCCCCGTGCCAGTTGTGAAGGAGCTTAATTTGAAGGCTGGAGAGGAGGCGGAACTTGTCGCGATCCGAGAGCACAGCTTTGAGATAAGACGCGTGCTCCGTCGTGAGTCCGCCGGGTCGAAAACGTCTCGCTGAGACATCTCGGCAGCTGGGTTATTCAATATGGCAGTCACGATAGCTGTCTATGGTAACCGAAACGGCTGAAACCATTTCTACCGCCGCGTCGTTCAAAAAACAGGGATTGTACTTGTATTTCCGAAGCGCATCCAAGACAGGTTTTTGAAGCATGAGCGGGCCAGAGATCAATGTCGAGTGAACGACGTTCCCTTGCGTATCGATCAGGATCGCCGTAACGACGGTGCCTGTAACACGGGCGGGCATAGCCGCACTTTGGCTGACCAAATCGGCTTTGTGAATGAGCATCTTTTCAGCGAGCTCGGCCGAAACTCGGACTCTGTGCGGCATAGGGTGGATGATACAACAAGTATCAGTCTGAGCAAGCAATCCGGAAGTGGCCATTGCTGAAAGAAGAGCGAGAATGGCAATGGTCCTCATGGGAAGCGAGTCTACTCTGCTGAAGCTGTTTTGGGGAAGAGATCGCCACAATTCAAGGGCACGACACAATGCAGGAAAGCAACAGCAGGTCCTTCGACTCCGCTAAAGTACGCTTCGCTCCGTTTGACGGATTTGTAGTAAGTGGAAACTTCAAAATGACAGCTTTGTGGTGGTGCGGAACCTTGAGTTAGAAGAGAAGCTATCGCGCGCCGACTAACTCTTCTGACTTCGCGCCCTGCCCGTAATGGCTCTCAACGTAGCGGTCGAGGATCTGCTTGAATTCGGCTACGATGGTGTCGCCGCGCAGCGTGGTGGAGAGCTTGCCGTCGATGTAGACGGGGGCGACGGGATCTTCGAAGGTGCCGGGGAGGCTGATGCCCAGGTTGGCGTGCTTGGATTCGCCGGGGCCGTTGACGACGCAACCCATGACGGCGAGCTTGAGCTCTTCGACACCAGGATACCGTTTGCGCCACTCGGGCATGGAGGTGCGGAGGTAGGTCTGGATCTGCTCGGCCAGTTCCTGGAAATAGGTGCTGGTGGTGCGGCCGCAGCCGGGGCAACTGGTGACCTGGGGCATGAAGCTGCGGATGGAGAGCGATTGCAGGATCTGCTGCGCGGCTTGCACCTCTTCGGTGCGGTCACCGTTGGGCTTGGGAGTGAGCGAGACGCGGATGGTGTCGCCGATGCCGGAAAGGAGCAGCGGCGCGAGGCCGGCTGTTGAGGCGATTAGGCCCTTGGCGCCCATGCCGGCTTCGGTGAGTCCGAGATGCAGAGCGTAGCTGCAACGCGCGGCCAGATTGGAATAAACGTCGATGAGATCGCGGACGCCGGAGACCTTGGCGGAGAGGATGATCTGGTCGGGGCGCAGGCCGTAATGCTCGGCGGCTTGGGCGGAGTCGAGGGCGCTGACCACCATGGCTTCCATCATCACTTCACGCGCGGGCTTGGGTTCGGCGAGCTTCGAGTTCGCGTCCATCATGCGCGTGAGCAGCGCCTGGTCAAGGGAGCCCCAGTTGACGCCGATGCGCACCGGCTTCTGATTTTCAACGGCGCATTCGACCATGACCTGAAAGTTGTCGTTGTCTTTCTTGCCGATGGATGCGTTGCCGGGATTGATGCGGTATTTGGCCAGCTCTCGGGCGGTGGCGGGGAACTTCTTCAGCAGCAAGTGGCCGTTGTAGTGGAAGTCGCCGACGATGGGGACGTGGATGGCGCGCTTCGCGAGGCCCTCGACGATGTGCGGGACGGCGGCGGCAGCGTCCTCGTTATTCACGGTGACGCGAACAATCTCAGAGCCGGCCAGGGCCAGGGCTGCAACTTGTTCGATGGTGCCGGGAATGTCCGCCGTGTCGGTGTTGGTCATGGACTGGACGACGACCGGGGCCTCCCAGCCGACACGAACCTGGCCGATCTTGACCGTAGGGGTTCTTCTGCGCTGAATCTCCGCCATGGTTTTAGTTTACCCGGTGTCGACGATGATGGCCACCTGCGGTGGGGCAGGCGGCGCTTGCGCGCCAAGGGACTTTCGGGTTCACGCCCTTGAATGGAACAACGGTTCAAGGATGGGGCACCCAGGTTCTCAGTGGCTAAGAAATGTTGCAGATGTCGGAACATAAATACGGTACTCTGGGTCGAAGACGAGCGCGAGATCTGGAGACCGGCCTGATGAACGAAGGTGTGAGGGAGGCGGATGGAGGGGTGTTGCAGACGCTGCGGCAGAACGGCCCGACGCTGCTGTTGCGCGGCCTACGGAAGGCCTTCGCCGACGTGCAGGCGGTGGACGGGCTGGATCTGGAGGTGGCGCGAGGGGAGTGCTTTGGGCTGCTGGGGCCGAATGGAGCAGGCAAGACAACAACCATCGAGATGTGCGAGGGTCTGACCGCTCCCGACGAGGGGACGGTTGAGGTGCTGGGGCTGAACTGGCGGAGCGACGCCAGGGAGTTGCGGCAGCGCATCGGCATTCAACTGCAGGAGACGCAGTTTCCCGACAAGCTCACGGTGGAAGAGACGCTGAGGATGTTCAGAAGCTTTTTCGGGCGCGGGATCTCGGTGGACGAGTCGATCATGAGGGCGCAGCTGGAAGAGAAGCGCAGGTCGCGCGTGGGGGGACTCTCCGGCGGGCAGAAGCAGCGACTGGCGATGGCCACAGCGCTGGTGGGCGACCCGGAGCTTCTCTTTCTGGATGAGCCGACGACTGGGCTCGATCCGCAGGCGCGCCGACACCTCTGGGACCTGGTGGACGGGCTGAAACAGGCGGGGCGAACGATTATCTTGACCACGCACTACATGGATGAGGCGGAGCGGCTGTGCGACCGCGTGGCCATTATGGACCACGGAAAGGTGATTGCGCTGGGCACGCCGCAGCAACTGATCGGCATGATCGGCGGCGAGGACATTGTTGAGTTTGCGGTGAGCGATTCCCAGGTCCCCAAATGCGAGGGACCTGGGGCACCCAGAGCTGAGGTTGATGTGGCGCCGCTGACGGCGATCGGAGGCGTGCAGTCGCACCGCGTGGATGCGGGGCTGCACCAGCTTTCGGTGAGTGAGCTGCACCTGGCGGTGCCGCGCATCTTCGCGGCTCTCAAGGAACAGGGATTGCACCTGAGCGAGTTCCGCACCCACTCGGCCACGCTGGAAGATGTATTTGTTCGCCTCACGGGAAGGAATCTGCGCGATGAATGAGCTGGAGCTGAGCAGTCTTTATCAACTGACGATGATGCGCTTCCGGTTGATGCTGCGCGAGCCGGAGATGATTTTCTGGGTTTTCTTTTTTCCGATTCTGCTGGCGGTGGGGCTGGGGATTGCGTTTCGCAACCGGCCGGCGGATGTGCTTCCGGTGGGCGCAACGACCGCGCAACTGACGCAGGCGCTGGCCGCGGACAAGGGTCTAACCGCGGAGACGATGGATGAAGCGGACGGCACGCACGCGCTGGCGACGGGGCGGATTCTGCTGCTGGCGATTCAGAGGGCAGATGCGGTCGCGTACAAATACGACGACACGAATCCCGATGCGCGGACGGCGCGGCTGCTGGCGGATCGGGCAATTCAGACAGCCGCGGGGCGGCGGGATGCGGTCAAGGCCGCGAGCGAGCTGGAGCATGAGGCTGGCGCGCGCTACATCGATTTCGTGGTGCCCGGCCTGCTGGGGATGAACCTGATGGGCTCGGCGATGTGGGGGCTGGTATTTGCGATTGTCGAGGGGCGGCAGAAGAAGCTGCTCAAGCGGTTGGTGGCTTCGCCCATGCCGCGCTGGCAGTACCTTGCGTCGTTTTTGGTGTCTCGGCTTGGGATACTGGTAATCGAGGTTGGGGTGTTCCTGGGATTTGCGAGGGTGGCGTTCGGCGTGCCGTTTCGCGGGTCGGTTTGGCAGTTGTGCCTGCTGTGCCTGCTCACGTCCATGGCATTTTCGGCGCTCGGTCTCCTGGTCTCGTCGCGGGCCAGAACCATGGAGGCAGCGTCGGGATTGATGAATCTTGTCATGCTGCCGATGTGGATTCTGTCGGGGGTTTTCTTCTCGGCCACGCGGTTCCCGGCGATGATTCAGCCCGTGGTGCGAGCTCTGCCGCTGACGGCGGCCATCGACGCCATGCGCGGCAATATGCTGCAAGGGATGAACATCGGGCAGATGATGGCGCAGGTGGGCATCCTGGTGGCGTGGTTCGTTGTGCCATTTGCTGTTTCCCTCCGCATCTTCCGCTGGAGATAGCGCCTGCAAAGCTGACTTAGTCGAGCGCCTTGTGGAAGCGGAGAATGGCGATGGTGAGCAGAGCCGCGCCGAGCCCGGCCATGGCAGCCATCTGCGGCCATAGAATCGCCATCCCCGCGCCCTTCAGGTAGGCGCCGCGCAGCACGATTAGAAAATAGCGCAACGGGACCAGATACGTCAGGGTCTGCATCCACTGCGGCATGGTGCTGATGGGAAAGCCAAAACCAGAAAATGCGATGGCAGGCATGATAAAGAAGAAGGACGTAACCATGGCCTGCTGTTGCGTGGAGGAGACGGTGGAGATGAGCAGCCCCACGCCGAGCATGGAGACGATGAAGAGAATGGAGCCCGTGAGCAAAACGGAAACGTGACCGCGGAATGGGACCTGGAACCAGAGCGTCCCAACAACGGCGATCAGAGTGACATCGAAAAGGCCGATGAGAAAGAAGGGAAGCGTTTTGCCGAGGATGAATTCGGCCGGACGAATGGGCGTGACCATGATCTGCTCGAGCGTGCCAATCTCGCGCTCACGCACCACGGCGAAGGCTGTGAGGGTGACGACCAGCACCAGGGTCAGGCTGCCGATGACACCGGGGACGAAGAACCAGCGGCTCTTGAGGCCGGGGTTATGCCAGGGGCGCGGTTCGAGCTGAACTGTGGGCACGGCCTCGAGCAGTTCCGGCGCGATGCGACTGATGCGGTCCTGCTGGTTGGTCTGCGCGTAGCCGAGCGCGATCTGCGCGATGTAGCCCGAGGCAATGAGCGCGGTGTTGGAGTTGGTGGAATCGACGATGACCTGCAAGGGCGCGGTCTGGCCACTGCGCAGCCTGCGCGCAAAGCCGGCGTCGATCTTAAGACCGACCGTTGCCTTGCCCTGATCGATCAGATCGCCGAGTTCGCTGGAACTGCTGAGTTGGCGCTGCACGTCGAAGTAGGGGCTGGACGAAAAGAGCGAGAGCAGGTCGCGGCTTTCCTGGCTCTGATCGAGGTCGAGAACAACCGTGGGAACGTGGCGGATTTCGTACGTCGCGGCATAGCCGAAGACGAGCATTTGGATGATGGGCGGGCCAATGAGAATGAAGCGCGTGCGCTTGTCGCGGAAGACCTGGATGAACTCCTTGATCAGCATCTGCTTCAGTCGGCCCAGCATCGGTTCTCCTTTACGTCAGCCTCTTGTGAAACGCGCGCGTGGCCAGCAGCGCCAGCACAAAAGCGAAGACAGCCAGTGGAATGAGATCGGCAGAGAGCATGGCAGTGGGCGTGCCCTTGAGGAAGATCTTCTTAAGTACCGAAACGTAATTGCGAGCGGGGAGAATGCACGTAATCCATTGCAGTGGGACGGGCATCTGCTCGATGGCGAACAGAAAGCCGGAGAGCAGAAAGGCCGGAAGGAACGTAATGAGCAGCGCGATCTGGCTAGCGGCAAACTGATTTTTCGCCAGCACCGAGATGAAGAATCCGAGCGAGAGCACGACAACCATGAAAAGGGCGGAGCTGACGAGCAGGGTAAGGAAAGAACCGCGAAAAGGCACGTGGAACCAGTAGATCGCGATGAGTGCGCAGACCACCACGTCGAACATGCCGAGGACAAAGTAAGGCGTTAGCTTGCCGAGCATGATCTCCATGGCGCTGACCGGCGTTGAAATCAACTGCTCCATAGTGCCGCGCTCCCACTCGCGCGCGATGGTGAGCGAGGTGAGGAATGCGCCGATGACCGACATGACCAGCGCCAGCACGCCGGGAATGATGAAGGCGCTGCTTTCGAGGTTCTCGTTGTACCAAGTGCGGGTTTCCACGCCGATGGGAGCAGGCTGAATTTGCTGGCCCCGCTGGCTGAGCCACGCAGTCTGCACTTGAGAGGAGTAGCCCTGCACAACTGCCTGCGTGTACCCGATGAGCACGTTGGCGGTGTTGTCGTCGGTTGCGTCGATAAGCGCCTGCACCTGCACTGGTCCGCCTTCGCCCAGGCGCTGGGAAAAGTTCCATGGAATCACAATCGCCATCTTGGCCGAACCATCGTCGAGCGCGCGGGTGATGGTTGCGTAGTCGTTTACCGAGCGAACGATGTGGAAGTAGCTGCTGGCTTGGAAGTGTTTGAGCAGGTCCTGGCTCTGCTGGCTGCCGTCGCGATCATACACGAAAACGGGTAGTCCCTTGAGATCGAGATTCACGCCGTAACCGAACAGTAGCATCAGGGTCACGGGCATCAGGACTACGATGCCGAGGCTGCGCGAATCGCGGAGAATCTGGATGATTTCCTTTCTTGCCACCGCCAGAAGGCGATTGAGGTTCATGGCTCTGCCTCCGCCGCATTTCGCCCGGTGGTGACAGAGACGAAGACGTCTTCGAGAGTAGGCCGGATCTTCTCGATGCTGGAAACGGTGATGGCGCGGTCCTTGAGGAATGCCTGAATCTGCGGGATGGCCGCGGCGGCATCGAGGACGACGAGGTGCAGCGCATTGCCGAAGACTGCAGCATCGAGGACGCCGGGAGCCGACTGCAATGCTTCAACCGCCGGGCCTAGCGGCGCACATTCGACGAGAAGCAACTCACCGTTCATGGAATCGCGCTTCAACTCCGAGGGAGTGCCGAGGGCGACCATCTTGCCGCGAAAGATAAGGGCCAGACGGTTGCAGTATTCGGCTTCTTCCATGTAGTGCGTCGTGACAAACACCGTGACGCCTTCTTCTGCCATGTGGTGAATGAGGTCCCAGAACTGGCGGCGCGAGATGGGATCGACCCCGGAAGTGGGCTCGTCGAGAAACAGGATGGGCGGTTTGTGCAGCACGGCGCAACCCAGCGCCAGACGCTGCTTCCAACCGCCGGGCAGCGTGCCGGTGATGAGATTCTCACGTCCCTTGAGTCTGGCCATCGCCAGCGCCCAGTGTAGCCGCTCCTTGAGCAAGCTGGAGGGGACGCTGTAGAGTCCAGCGAAGAGGCGCAGGTTCTCGATGACTGTGAGATCGTTGTAGAGGGAAAACCTCTGCGACATGTAGCCGATGTTCTGGCGGACTCGCTCCGGCTGGCGGGCCACGTCGAAGCCCGCAACGGAAGCGCGGCCCGAAGTTGGCTTCAACAACCCGCACAACATGCGAATGGTGGTTGATTTGCCTGCTCCGTTGGGGCCGAGGAAGCCGAAGACTTCACCCATGGCTATCTTAAGGCTCAGTTTGTCGACAGCGACAAAGCCGCCGAACTGCTTGCGCAAGTTCTCGACCACAACCGAGTAGTTCTGCTCAGGCATGGGTTGAGCCTCCGCCGCTTACAGCATCGACAAAGAGATCTTCGATGGAGGGCGCGACCTGCTGAATGGAATCGAACGGCAGGTGGGCATTGGTCAACAAAGCCTGGAACTCTGGAATGCGGCGCGCCGCACTGTCGACAACGAGATGAAGGCCGTCGCCGGTGAGGACGAGGCTGGAGATTCCGGCAGCTTGCTCGAGTTGCGTGCGCAGGCTCCGCGGCTCGGGCCCGGAGATGGATAGAACGCCTTTCACCATGCTGGTTTTGAGGCTCGCGGGCGTGTCGCAGAAGAGCAGCTTGCCCTGGTGCAGCAGAGCGACGCGATGACATCGCTCGGCTTCGTCGAGGTACGCGGTCGATGTGAGAATGGCGACGCCCTCGGCGATGAGCTCATAGAGGATGCGCCAGAAGTCGCGGCGCGAAACGGGATCGACGCCGGTAGTCGGCTCGTCGAGCAGAATGACGCGGGGGCGATGAATGAGCGCGCAGACCAGGCCCAGCTTCTGCTTCATGCCGCCGGAGAGCTTGCCGGCCAGGCGCTTGCGGAACTCGGCCATGCCGGCGGCCTGAAGCAGTTGCGCGGCGCGCTGCTCGCGCTCGACGCGCTTGACTCCGAACAGGTCGGCATAGAAACGGATGTTTTCATCGACGGTGAGGTCTTCATAGAGCCCGAAACGCTGCGGCATGTAACTGAGGGCGTGCTTGGCGCCTTCGGGATCGCGGACAATATCAAAGCCGGCGACGGTGGCGCGGCCCGCGTCGGGCGGCATGATGCCGGCGAGCATCCGCAGCGTGGTCGTTTTGCCTGCGCCGTCCGGACCGACGAGGCCGAAGATCTCTCCGGCGCACACGTTGAAGCTGAGCCCGTCAACAGCGCGCACGCCGGGAAAGGTCTTGGTCAATGCATCGGCCACAATCGCGGGTTGGGGCTGATCGGTCATTATTTGGCGGGCTGTGCGGAAGAAGGCTGAGCTGCCGATTGCGCGGCGGCCAATGTGATGTGGGCATCGGCGGGCATGCCGGGTTTGAGTTCGTGATTCGGATTGTCGATGTCGATCTTGATGCGGTAGACGAGGGTGACGCGCTCCTCGTTTGTCTGCACGCTCTTGGGCGTGAACTCGGCGTCGGAGGCGATGAAGGAGATGCGGCCGTGGTACTGTTTTCCGGGATAGGTGTCGGTGGTGATGGCCGCGTCCTGGCCCCAGTGGATACGGCCCAGATCGGTTTCCGCGACATAAGCGCGCAGCCAGATGTGATCGAGGTCGGCGAGCGTGATTACGGGAGTTCCGGGCGCGACCACTTCGCCGAGCTCCGCCTGGCGTACAGTGATGACGCCGGTGGAAGGAGCACGAAGGACGGTGTAGTCGAGGTTGACGCGCGAGAGGCCGAGGCTGGCGCCGGCTTCGTTTAGATTGGCTTGCGCAATGGCGATGTCCTCCTTGCGGCTGCCTTCGACGGCCTCGTTGTAGCGCTGCTGCGCCGCTTTGAAGATAGCGTCGGCGCGTTTGAGGGCCGTGGCGGCCAGGTCGCGGTCCTGCGCGGAAACTTCATCTTTGGCGAACAGCGTCTGCATACGGTCGTTGTCCAGTTGCTTCTGTTCGAGATCGGCCTGGGCGTCAACCATGGTCTGCTGTGTCGCCTTCAACTCCTGTTGACGGGTTCCGGCGAGGGTGAGCGCGAGGTTTGACTCGCGGACGCGCACGGTGTCCTCATCGATGCGAACTCTTTGCTTCAAGTCGGCGTCTTCCAGGCGCGCCAGCAGAGCCCCTTGCTGAATCTGCTGGCCCTCTTCGATGGGGAGTTCGACGATGCGGCCCCCGACCTTGAAGCCCACCAGGCTCTCGTGGGCCTCGATGTTGCCGGAGAGCGTGAGCTGGTTCAAAGTCTCCGGCTTTTTGGCGAAGCGCGGATAGAAATACCAGATGGCGGCGACGGCCGCGGCCAGCAGAATCAGGATCGGAATGGCTCGTTTCATGGCTTCAAACCTCGTGTTCGGAATCGAAATTGGGCAGCTTCTGCACGAGCGGCCTATGGATTCCAGGTATATTGCCGTATGTTCTTTTCCGTGTCGCCCTGGGCGCGCGCGAGGGCGAACTTTGCGTCGACATGGCTGGAGACGGCGAAGATGTAGTTGTCTTCGGCGCGGGTAAGTTCATCCTGGGCGGTGACGACCTCGACATTGTTGGTTGCGCCGGACCGGAAGCGGTCCTGGGCGAGGTCGAGCTCGCGGCGCGCCAGGTTCTGGCCTTCTTCAGCAACGGCAACCTGTTGGGCCGCGGAGTCGAGGTTCAGCAGTGCTTCGCGGATGTCTTCGTCGATGCCGCGGCGCAGGTCGGCGATCTGGTTGTCGATGCGGTTGAGGCGGCCGGCAATCTCCGCGGCCTCGCCTTCGCGATCGCGATCGAAGACGGTGAAATCGATCTGGCCCTGGATCAGGCCGGTGGCCTGGACGCTGCCGATGCTGCGGCCGATGCCGCCGAAGTTGCCGTTGATGCTGAGCCTGGGATAGAAGCGGGCGCGATTGGCACGCTGCTGCTCCACGATCTCCTGACGCTGGGCGGCGAGCGACAGATAGTCGGCGCGCGCAGCGAGCGTCTGGGGCAGGAGGACATCGGACTCCGAAGCGGTCAGAGGACGATAGATCAGCGGCTCGGCCAGCTCCAGAGCTGTGCCGGGGTCGAGGCCCAGGTTGCGCGCCAGGGCCAGCAAGGATTGTTTCGACTGATTCCGCGCAATGAGCAGGGCCTGCTTGTCATTTGCGAGCTGCACTTCGGCGCGGAGCACGTCCACGCCTGTCGCAGTACCCGTATCGTGCTTGTCATGGGCAAGCTGCAAGAGCGCGGAGGAGTCGGTGACACGGGATGCGGCGGCCGCGGCGCGGGCCGCAGCCGACTGCGCGTTCAGGTAGAGCCCGGCGATCACGCGGACGATCAGATCGCGCGCGTCCTGGAGGTCCAGTTTGCCGGCATCGATGGCGCGGTCGCTGGCCTTCAAGTTTCTGCGACTCTCCAGATCGACGATGTTCTGCTGTGCGTAGAGGCGGAAGTCGTAGTTGGAAAACGGGCCAACTGTAGTGGGAACGCCGGGTAGAGACAGTCCGAAGGCTTGCAGGTCGCGGTTCTGGGCATTGGCGTAGCTCTCGGCGCTGATGCGTGGAAGCAGCGCGGCGGAGGCGCGGCGCGCCCGCGTGCCTTGGGCTTCTTCAACCCTGGTTGCGCCCACCAGTACGCTGAGGTTGGCCTGGAGGGCCTTTTGAATTGCGTCCTGGAGCGTGAGGCGCAGGGGCGGCTGCTGGGCGCGGGCCGGGCTAGTCAGCGCTGAGCCCAGCGCTACGGCTGCCGAGAAAAGAACAACGAAGTTGCGAAAACGGATTCTCATGGCTTCTGCTTTTCTCCGGAGAGAGCGACGCCTCTCCAGAAATGTTGAAAGCTGTCTTCGATCCATGCGTCGAGAGGCGGGTCCTCATGCAAAGACCAAAACAGGACGGTTCCCATGAACGCCTGGAGGACCTGGATGGCCACCTTTTCCTTCTTCAGGCGGGGATCAATTTCGCCGCGCTTCTGGCCCGCGGCGACGATGCCGGCGACGATCCTGCGCCCTTCTTTCATGTTGTGTTCAATCAGCCGGCGCACGGCCTGGCTGGCCAGAAAACAGGAGATCAGGGCGCGGGCCAGGTCGGGACTGCGGCCCGGCTCCTCGGCGGCGCGATGGAAGAGGTGGCGGAACGTGGCTTGAATGGTCTGTTCCCCGTGTTCGGCCAGGGCCGCGGCCTCGCGCACCTTGCCAAGCTGGATCTCCGCCATCACCCCGAGGACGTGTTCCTTGCTTTCGAAGTAATTGAAAAAAGTGCCCTTGCCCACGTCCGCGGCCTGGGTGATGTCTTCCACCGTGACGTTGGGAAAGCCGCGCAGGGCAAATAGCTGGAGAGCGCAGCGAAAGAGGCGCAGCCGGGTCTCAGCGGCGCGGCGCTGGCGGCGATCCATGTTGGCCAGGTGGGGCAGGTTTTCGGTGGGATGAGGGGTTGTGGCGGTCCGGGGCTTGTGACTGCGATTCATAAATGACCAACAGTCATATATCACTCCAGAGGCCGCGATTTGTCAACTCCGACGTGCCGGTGCCTGCGGCCAGCATGCGCAATTGTCGGCGTCAGCGCGGGAGTGCGCCACCAAATGTTCTGATTGAGCTGCATTGGCTCCACTGCCAACTGTAGATTGGAAGCTCAGGCCGACGTGAGAGCCACGCCTACAACCGGGCAAGTCACGGCGCTCGTATTGCGGACTGTCCAGCCGGCAATCAGCAGGCTGGGCGCGGGAACAGGGGCGAGTTCGCCGAGTTCGGCCAGCGTGGTGGAGCGAATCTGCTGATCGGGCTGGCCCGCATGGGAGACGATGGCGCAGGGGAAGTCGGGCGGCAGGCCTTGGCTGAGCCATTCGGCGGCCAGCAGGCGAAGGTCGCGGCCGGGCATGTAGACCACGCGCGTGGTGTCTTCGATCTGGGGCAGCGGGGCATGGTTGTGGGACTGGGCGTGATGGCCGGTGGAGAAGGTGACGCTGGAGGCGCTCATGCGATCGGTGAGCGAGCAGCCCAGCGCAGCCGCCGCGGCAAAGGCGGCGGTGATGCCGGGGACGATTTCGAAGCTGACACCGGCGTCGGTAAGCGCGGCCATCTCTTCCGCGGCGCGGGCAAAGAGGAGGGGGTCGCCGCTCTTGAGGCGCACCACGCTGCGATGGGCGCGGGCATAACCGATCATGAGCGCGTTGATTTCTTCTTGCGTAATGGTCTTTGTGCCGCAGCGCTTGCCCACATTGAGAATCTCGGCGCTGGGCGAGGCGAGCTGAAGAATTGCCTGGGGTACGAGGTCATCGTGCAGGATCACGTCGGCGGTCTGGATTAGGCGCAGGGCCTTGACGGTGAGGAGGTCGGGGTCGCCTGGGCCGGCGCCGACCAGGGCAACGGTTCCGCGCTTCTCTAGGAGCGGCGCATGCGCCAACTTGCGCGACGGGCAGGTTGCGGATGCGCAGTGCGGACGCTGGGCCAGTTGATGCAAAAGCGCCTTGCGCGCCTCGCCGCGGGGATGAATGCCGAGAACCTCGCGGCGCAGCGCACCCAGATTCTCAAGCCACTCGCCGAGATCGTCGGGCAGTTGCGCATCGATCTCGCGGCGCAGGCGCTGGGCCACGGCGGGGCTTTCGCCGCTGGTTGAGATGGCGATCTGCAGCTTGCCGCGGCTGACGACGGAGCCGAAGAAAAAATCGCAGTTGGGAATGTCGTCGACGCTGTTCGACAGGATATTGCGCTCGACGCAGCCACGATAGACGGCCGCATTCACGTCGGGAGCATCGGTGGCGGCGATAACCAGGAAGTTGCCGTCGAGGTCGGAGGTCTGAAAGCGGCGCTCGACAAATTCGAGCTTGCCTTCAAAGGCCAACTGGCGCACCTCAGGCCGCGCCTCAGGCGCGATGACGCGCAGGCGGAGGCCGGTGCTCAGCAGGCTGCCGATCTTGTCCAGGGCGACAGTGCCGGCGCCGACCAGAAGGCTGTTGCGGCCAGCGAGATTAAGGAAGATGGGCAACATGCTCATGAATTGGACCTCAATCTGCCAGGAAGTGTGGAACGGGGCCGGCAGGCAGATCCCGCTCGGCCGCGGCCAGGGCTTCACCGGCCAAGTGGGTGCGAAGTTCGTCGTTGGAGTGGCGGCTGAACCAGGCACGCAAGTTCTCGGCGGGCGCGCGGTCAGCCAGGTACCGTCGGAGCAGCCGCTCAATGGCTTCTGGAACCAGCGGCGCCGGGCAGCGATAGCCGACTGGGCGCGCGATGGTCGCGTGCTGGCCGACCGCGCCACCGAGGCAGAAGTAGTAGGCGTCGGTGAGTTGGCCCTCGTGCTTGATCTTTTTGCCTTCGATGCCGATGTCGGCCACCCAGTGTTGACCGCAACCGTTGGGGCAGCCGGTCACGTTGAGCTTGAGCTCCTGATCGAAGCCGGGGAGGCGCTCCTCGAGTTCGTCTACCAGCCAGCGGGTGAAGCCCTTGGTCTCGGTGATGGCGAGCTTGCAGAACTCCGTGCCCGTGCAGGCGATGGCGCCGCGCCAGAAGGAAGAGCCGTCCACTTGCAAGCCGATTTGCCCAAGCTCGCGAACCAGCTCGGCGGTCTTCTGGTTGGGGATGTCGATGAAGAGCAGGTTCTGCGAGACCGTGGTGCGCAGCGCCCCGCTGCCGAACCGCTCGGCAAGCTCGGCGGCCGCCTGCAACTGATCGCCGGAGAGGCGGCCGCGAAGAACCGATGCGCCCACCGAGCTTAATCCGGCCTGGCGCTGCGGATGCACGCCGGCGTGGTCGCGAAAGATGTCGTTGGGCACGCGCTCGGGCACGGCGGGCAAGAGCGTGAAATCGAGCCGCGACTGGAGTTCAGCCAGGAATCGGTCGGCGGCCCAACCTTCTTTGAGGAAGAGGTACTTCATGCGAGCGCGCTCGCGGCTTTCGCGCAGGCCCTGCTGGTCGCGGAAGATTTCGACTACGGCGCGCACGACAGGAATGGCCTGGTGGGGAAGAATGAAGGCGTCGAGGCGCGCCGCGATAAACGGCTCGCGGGAGAGGCCGCCGCCGACGCGGAGCGTGTAGCCGACCTGGCCGTTGTGCCGGACGGCGGTGAGGCCGATGTCGTTGATCTCCGGATTGCTGCACCAGGAAGGGCAGCCGGTGACGGAGATCTTGAACTTGCGCGGCAAATTGTAGAACTCGGGATTTGCGGTGAGGAGTTCAGCGATCTCGCGAGCCAGCGGGGAAGCGTCGATGAGCTCATCGGCGGCAACGCCTGCCAGTGGGCAGCCGGTCACGTTGCGGACCACGTCGCCGCATGCGCCCTTGGGCGAAAGACCGACCGCATTGAGCGCGTCTACCACCTCGGGCAGCGCCTCGATGGTGAGCCAGTGAAGCTGGATAGCCTGGCGGACGGTGATGTCGGCCAGGTTGCGGGCGTGGTTTTTCGTGATCTGGGCGATGACGCGAAGCTGGCCGGCCGAGAGGATGCCGTTGGGGATGCCGATGCGCATCATGAAGTAATTGGAGGTGAGGCCCTCTCCGCCCTTGCCGCCTGTGGCCCCCACGCCGTCGCCCTGCGTATAGATGCCCCACCACTTGAAGTAAAGCGAGGCCCACTCCGGGACCACGCTGGAGCGGCCGGCGCGGGCGAACTGGCGAACCTCGTCGAAGGCTTCCCAGGGGTTCTTCTCGCGTTTGAGGCGTTCGGCGCGCTGAGCTTTGGATTCCTTGACTGCAAGAACTTCGGCCATCTTTTTTCCTCGATTTGTAGAAACAGAAAGCCCGCGGCAGCGTGGCTGCATCGCGGGCTTGGAAGAAACCTTGGAAATCGCTCAGACTTTCAGGACCCAGGTCACCCGTGCGCGCGAAGCGGCGTCAGGTGGCGACAACAGGTGAAAAGTCCCATGAAGAGATGATAGCCGCAAGTCGCGCAAAAAACAAATGACTGGCAACGCCTATTCTGCCGGACCGGTGGCTGCAGTTGGCCCACTGCTTTCAACCGCTACGCCGCGTTGGACGAAGGATGCCCTTGCCGGCCGAGCACCCCTGGTAACCCAAACCCCGGTAGGCTATCGAAATTTTCACGCGTGTTCCACAACGCGCGAAGGTTAGAATAGGGGCAGAGGTATAGAAATGCCTTCCGCGATGGTCACTTTCAATGGCCGCATCACCCTTCCCCCCCATGTGCGTAAACAGCTTGGACTGAAGACCGGCGACAGTGTGGAGTTTGTCGAAATCGGCAATGGCCGATTTGCCATCGCAACCGGCGCAAGGTCGATTTCGGGTTCCCTCAGCGAGCCCAGAAGCTGGATTTCGGACCTGGCATTCTCGCCGACCGCCGAGGAGCCCCGCTTCAAAGAGCCCGATGAGACAATCCAGTAGACCCTGCGCAAAAGCTTGACTCGCGCAATGCGCGCTCGGAACAGCGCGGGAGTGCATGTTTGTGCTTGGCGCGCCGGCTTCAAAACCCGTGCGCAGACACGAACGTCCGCAGCGGCAAACCGCAGCGGACGCGTGGCCAACAGCTCAAGACCGATGAAGAGAAGGTAGCCGTTCAGCGACCGAAGTGTGTGGCGTTCTTCTCGGTAAAGTGGGCCCACTTCTCCGGCAAGTCGTCCTGCGCAAAGATGGCCGAAACCGGGCAGGCCGGGACGCATGCGCCGCAGTCGATGCACTCGACCGGGTCGATGAATAACTGATCGGCCTCGGCGAAGCCGTCCTCGTCCTTCTTGGGGTGGATGCAATCGACAGGACAGGCGTCTACACAGGCGGTGTCCTTGGTGCCGATACAGGGTTCTGCAATGATGTATGCCATCTGAGGAATTCTCCGTGGAGACTGACTCTCGACGCTGATAGTAGCACAGGACACCAAGGGCTGACAGGCCCTGCTGTCACCCAGTTTTGCCATGCGGGAATCGGGAGGAGGATGGCCCGTGTTTCGTCCCTGGCAGATCCCTAACGGGAGCGGGAACGGCGGGGCGGTTTTGTTCGGGTCGAGCGCGGTGCTGGCCGGCATTTCCTCATTTCATTTCCGCGAATGTTTAGGGTACCCTTGAGGGATGGGACGACGCCCCATGGACTTTTTTAAGCAAGGACCTCTAGCCCACCCATGACCGAGACTTCCAAGCGCCTGCTGTCGATCGACTACCCTGCCGAGTTGAAGCCCGGCGCGCTGTCGGCCGTATCCACCTGCCTGCGCATTCAGCCGGCGGAGAAGGTCACGCTGATCACAGACCGGGCCACCGAGCCGATCGCAGCCGCGTTGGGAGCGCAACTGGTGGAGCGGGGCTGTGTGTGGGATGTTTTTCTGCTGGAGGACCTTGCCCCGCGGCCGCTGGTCGATATGCCCGCGGCCGTGCTCGCGGACATGGAGACCTCGCAGGTTTCGATCTTTGCCGTGCAGGTGCAGCCCAATGAGCTGCACTCGCGGATGCAGATGACCGACGTGGTGAACCGGCGGCACATGCGCCACGCCCACATGGTGAACATTACGCCGGAGATCATGTGCCAGGGAATGAGGGCGGACTTCAACCTGGTGGACAGGCTGAGCCAGAAGGTGCTGGAGCGGGTGCGGAAGGCGACGCGGATCCGCGCCACGACCGCGGCGGGCACCGATATTACCGCGGAGATGAATCCGGGCTACAAGTGGTTCAAGACTTCGGGGATTATTTCTCCGGAGAAGTGGGGCAACCTGCCGGGCGGGGAGTGCTTTACGTCGCCGGGCGAGGTGAATGGAAGGTTTGTGGTGGATGGAGTGGTGGGCGACTGGCTGTGCGCGCGCTACGGCCTGCTGGCCGCGACGCCGCTGACCATCGCGATTGCAGGCAACCGAATCGTGAGCTGCACCAGCGTGAACAAGCGTCTGGAAGAGGATTTCTGGGCCTACACGCACACCGACGAGAATTCCGACCGCGTGGGTGAGTTCGCCATCGGCACCAACCTCGGCGTGGAGCGGGTAATCGGCAACATCCTCCAGGACGAGAAGTTTCCCGGCATCCACATCGCCTTCGGCAATCCTTACGGCGAGCACACCGGCGCACCCTGGCGCTCGGGCACGCATATCGATGTGGTGGGGCTGGGCTTCAACATCTGGCTCGAATCGGAGGCTGGACAGGAACAGATCATGCGCGAGGGGCGGTTTCTGATCGCTGCGTAACGGCATTGGTTACGTGCGACTCTATGACATCCTGACGCGATGCTATTCCCGCCAATTCTCGGAAGATGAGTTTTTCGATAGCTGCTGCGGCGCTCGCCCACAGTTGCTGCTATGACAAGGGCGTCGCAACGATCGGACTTCGGATTTTGGATCGAAGATCGTTGTTGACCGGCCACCGCTTATACTGTGTAATCGACCAGAAAGCAGCGCAGCTATCTGAAGAGGAAGCCGGGCTAGCAAATGAACTTTTCCACCGTGCTCGAAGACCAAGTACGCATCCAGACAGAAGCTATTTCGACGTGGAAGCGTTGGATGGCTTTACTGGTGGTATGCGGTGTCACGGTTTTTCTCCTGGCGCGCTTCAATGTAATTTCCTCGAACGCACCTTCGGTCAGCCAGATCGTCCAGTTCGGGGGGTTCTTCGTGACTCTCCTATCGGTGTATCCGTATCGCGAGATGGTGCCCCGCAAGGAGCGTCTGGCGACGTACCGGTTCCTTCTTGACCAATTCAAGTCGTTCGAACGGCTGTCCGCTGACGACCAAAGCAAACTCTTGAGTATGGCGACCGATGCGCTGGGGGAGACGTGGAAGCGATGATGGAACAGACCTCAATTGCTGAAAAGAAAGAGACTTTCGAGACGGCGCTGACGAAGATAGCAGCGCAGGATCGGCGTCGCCATCGCACTGCCCAGATCCTGACCGTAGTCATGGTGATAGTGGCGGCGGCGTGGCTCATTTTTTCTGCGTCGAAGGTGGAGCATTCCGCGAAGCAATTGGAAGGGTTGGATCGGCAGATCGAAAAGGACGGGAAGGTTCTGAAGGCGCTCACTCCCTTGCTCGAGAATTTCGGCTGGTCGAGCGAGAAGCTGTCAACGGTCGCCGGAGATGACAAAGCAAGGCTGGATCCGAATGCGATTGACCGCGTTCTGCGCAGCGTCGAAGCGGACGATCAACTCAGCAAGCTGCGGCTTTCCGCACATCCGCCCCGGGCATGGGACACCGAGGTGCTCTACTACAGAAAAGATATCGATAGTCCCAAGGTGGCATCTGCTCTCGAGGATTTCGGTTTCCGGTTCAAGGAGGAGGCTCCCCTAGTGGCCGACGTACCTTGCAATGACATCGTGTTCGGCGCAAACTCCTCGCCAGAAGACGCACGAGTTGTAGCGTATGTGCTCATCCGCGCAGGCATCGATATCAAGGGGATACATCGGTCGAATCTCGCCTCGAAATCGAATGCAATTCAGGTGATCGCAAACAGAATCGTGGCGGATCGGGCTCCCCTCAGCCCAAATCAAGTCCTCGCCCTGGATCGATTCGATCCGGATCCGACGTACTAGATGAGATGGGAGCCGATGGTTGAAAATGGATTTATGAAGCCTGCTCTCCGCACCCTCGGCAACTCGGATCTGCAACTGACCTCCATCGGGTTTGGCGCTTGGGCCATTGGGGGAGGGAACTGGGAGTTCGCCTGGGGACCGCAGGACGACAACGCATCCATCGGCGCCATTCACCGGGCGCTGGAACTGGGCATCAACTGGATCGATACGGCGGCCATCTATGGGCTGGGGCACTCGGAGGAGATCGTCGGCCGGGCGGTGAAGAGCTGGCCGGGGCCGAAACCGTTGGTGTTCACCAAGTGCGAGAGACGCTGGCGCCAGGATCGAACTATCTACCCTTCGCTCAAGGCCGGTTCGCTGGCCGAAGAGTTGGAGGGTTCGCTGCGCCGGCTGGGCGTGGAGACCATCGATCTCTACCAGATTCACTGGCCCGAGCCGGAAGCGGAGATTGAAGAGGGCTGGGAGCAGTTAGCGCGGTTCCGCGAGCAGGGGAAGGTGCGCTGGACCGGCGTCTCGAACTTCAACGCGGAACAGATGAAGAGGGCTGAGAAGATTGCGCCTGTCACCAGCCTGCAGCCGCCCTACTCGATGCTGCGGCGGGCCATCGAGCAGGAGATTCTTCCGTTTACACAGGCGCATGGAATTGGAGTCATCAACTACTCGCCTATGGTTTCGGGCCTGTTGACGGGCGCCATGAGCGCGGAGCGCGTGGCGGCGTTTCCGGCGGACGACTGGCGGCGGCGCGCGGTGGAGTTCAACGAGCCGCGGCTGACCAGAAACCTGCGCCTTGTAGAGTTGCTGCGGGAGATCGGCGCCGGTCACGGGGTTGACCCCGGGGTGGTGGCAGTGGCCTGGACGCTGCATCATCCGGCCATAACCGCGGCAATTGTGGGAGGCCGCAGCCCAAAGCAGGTGGAAGGGGTAGCGCCCGCGCTCACGTTTCGGCTCAGCGCGGACGAGTTCGCCAGGATCGGCATTTTTCTCACCGACAATCCGGTCTAGAGCGGAACCAGAATCACCGTAGCCTTCTCAATAGTCTTGAAGGTGGCTTCTTCTTGAAAGAAGAATCCACTCGGCGGGCTTGCCTTCGGGATACATCGACTCTTGATCCGCTGTAAGGTTGGCTCTCAACACGAAATCGGGCAGCAGTGGAAAAAGAAGAACCCCGGCCGTGGCCGGGGTTCTTCTTTGGGGGTGGGAGCGATCAACTACATGGCTGCGACGAAGTCGGGGACCATCATTGGAGCATTTTCCTGCAGCAATTGGGTCATGCGTGCGGCCATGCCGGTGTACATGGTGGCAGCGCGAAAGGCATTGATGCGGACGCCCTCGCTGGCCTTGGAGAAGGCGTACTGCGCCAGGGCCATCAGCACGCAAACGCGAATCTGCATAGCGTCGCTGCGAAGCGTCTCCAGAAGCAACCTGTCCACAGCCTCGCTGTTGCGAGCTGCGAAGTCGGCCATCTCCAGCATGACCTGGGCGTTCTGATACATCACCCAGAGGCCTTTGGGCCCTTCCATGCGCTGCCATGCGTCGGCGGGTGTGGCGTTCAGGCCTTCTCTCCACAAGAACTGCTCGCTCAACTCGCGGGCGCTCCAATCGGGGCGCAAACGTGCCAGCAGCGAGTCCCAGGACTGCTTATTGCGCCGGCGGACACCGCTGCGCCAGCGAATAAGGTAGAAACCAAGGCCTAAAAATACTGCAATTTGAACCAAGATCAGAGTCATTGGTGATCCTCTGGCCGCGCTTTGGTAACCAGGTTACGGCACCATGCTGAGCGGCCGGTCTTGACCGTCACTACTACTAGTAACAGAAATCAGGTGATTTTTGGAAAAAATCTTCGAGTTTTTATCCTTTAGTTGTAGAGGTAACCCGAAAGGGGTCGCCGAAGGTAACCTCTCCGAAGAAATCTGTCAGCGAGGACTTGGATGGACCCTGGAAAGGCCGGCTGGAAGGAGGTGGGAGCAGCGCAGGCTGCGGCGAGGCGGGGGCCGCAGCGAGTTTTGGGGAGCCTTATGGGCTGCGAAGGCTGGTACTTCCTTCAAGGGACAGGGGTTAGCTTCCATGATCGCGGTCTTTGACGGAGGTTGACCTGTTCAAGGCCTGGCGCGAGCTTCTGGCTGTTCCGGCCACGGCCCCCAGGGAGCTTGGCATCCGCGGGGTAAACCGCAGTGATCGGCTGTCCTTTGGGCAAGGAGAAATACCCAATACAGCAGAGAGCAGATGTAGCCGGCTGCCGCCCTCCGGTCGAGACGGTAGCAGTCATTGCCGCCAAGCCGCCCGGGCTAGCGTAGTCCAGAACGCCAGACTGACCATGGAATAGAACCCGAGGCCCGAGGCTACCTGCCGTTCGCGGTCCCGTCATCCGAGCGAAAGCAACTGGCTGATCCGTCCAGGCCCAGAAGCAGCGGAATGCACAGAACTTAAGAGGTCACCTGCGCAGGGATATTGAGCGGGCAGAAAAGCGGCACAACCACTTCAGTGGCTACACCATCGCCAGCCAAGCAGCGTATCCAGCGTCACCGTCGACCTCGCGCCATGAAGTTCACAGGCGCAAGTACTCCTGCATTCTAGGCCTGCCACGAATGGCTGGCCTGGGGCACCGGCGGCGGGATGATGATCGGGCTGTGGGCCAAGGCCTGCGGCACGGGCGGCGGAATGATGATCGGGCTGTGGGCCAGGGCCTGGGGCACCGGGGGCGGAATGATGATCGGGCTGAAGGCCAGGGCCTGCGGCACTGGGGGTGGAATGATGATCGGGCTGTGGGCCAGAGCTTGCGGCACCGGGGGCGGAATGATGATCGGGCTGAAGGCCAGGGCCTGCGGCACTGGGGGCGGAATGATGATCGGGCTGTGGGCCAGAGCTTGCGGCACCGGGGGCGGAATGATGATCGGGCTGTGGGCCAGAGCCTGCGGTAGTGGGCTGACGATGACCGAACTGACAGCGGCCACATCCGGCACAAGATGAACGGTGACGGGGCTGGCTGCCGCACAACCGGTGTAGGCTACCAGAACGCAGGCGATTAGAGACAGACGGAATTTAATGGCGGTGGAAGTCATAAATGTGGTACTCCTTTGTGGAAACTTTGTATCCAATGTAACCTAAAAGTTGCACCATAGCTACAACAAGAGTAACTTTTTGTCAATCATTGTTTGTTTTTTATACAATGCGTCCGGAAGCTCATTGCGTGCCAGAGCGTGTCGATGTGGCTGTTTAGGCGCGCTGGTAAAGGCTTTTTGGGGGCGGAGCGTTCCGGGGCGGTATCTTAGTCGAAAGCGGAGATTGGTTCCCTTGAGGGGCTGGCCTTGATTCCTGAATTGCGCAGACGATTCAATGCGGGGTACACTCCGGACCGCTATACCTGGCTGTTGAGAAACCTGGAGGAGCGTTGCGGGACGCGCGTGGAGTTCCGCATTGCGGAGACACCGGTCTTCCTTCCTCAGGACCTTGTCGAGGCGATGGCGGCGGCAGGGGCGGAACTGACTGAGAGCCTGCTGCGAAACCATGCCTGCCTGGCAGCCGCGCGACTGGCGATTCCCGTGGGCTACACGGCTGCCGGCGAAACCGCGCATCCGCATTTTGTGACCGCCGACTTTGCTTTGGTACGGAGTGGGAACGGGGAACTGGCGCCGCGGCTGGTCGAGATCCAGGCGTTTCCCTCCGTCTACGGGTACCAGCAGGTTCTGACTACGGCGTATCGACAGGCATACGGGTTGCCGGAATCGCTGTGGAGTTTTCTGGGAGGACTGGACGAAGGCGGCTATTGGGCCTTGTTGGCGAAGATTGTTTTGGGCGGCCACGACCCGGTGAACGTGGTGCTCACCGAACTGGATCCCGAACACCAGAAGACCCTGCCGGACTTCCTGGTGACCGCGCGCCGCCTGGGGATTGCGGTGGTGGATATCCGGAGCCTGGTAGCGGTGGGCGACAAGCTGCATTACCGCGACGGAGCCGGGCGACTGGTTCCGATCCACCGCATCTACAACCGGGCCATTGCCGACGAGTTGTTGGCGCGTGAGGTCGAGCTGCCGTTTGACTGGACCCACGCCTGGGATGTGGAGTGGGCCGGCCATCCCAACTGGTACTTCCTGATCTCGAAGTTCTCCCTGCCCTGGCTGTCGGCTCCGCCCGCACCCCATCCGGCGGTGCCTGCGGCTGTGTTCCTGAGCGATTTTCTGGAGGGCACCGGGCGAGCGCAACTGGTTGCGGCCGCTGTGCCGGTTCCGTCCCAGGCCGGACCGCAGACAACTTATGAAGAGTTGCTGCTCAAGCCGCTGTTTTCCTTTGCCGGCAAGGGGATCCAGTTCGCGCCCACACAAGCGGACCTCGAAGCAATTCCGGCTGCGAAACGGGGGGAGTTTCTGCTTCAGCAGCGCATGCGTTTTGAATACACAATCGAGACCCCCAGCGGGCTGACCCAGGCCGAGATCAGGATTCTCTACCTGTGGCCGGATGGCGGCAGCCTGACACCGGCGCTTTGCCTGGTGCGGCTGGGGCGGGGCAGGATGATGGGCGTAGACCACAACAAAAATCAGGAATGGGTGGGCGCATCGGCTGCATTTTTTCCACAAGATCCCAAAGAGAGCACCCGAGAAGGGAATTGGTAACCTGACCCGGCGCCAAGGGTGGTGACTCTTTACTACTTTGTCTATACACTGGGGCGCTCGTTCAGGCTCTGAAGGAACGCAACCATGGTCGCCGTGGAGGGAATCCTGAAAGTGAATTCCCGTCCCGAATTGCGCGGTTACTTTTGACGGAAACTTTGGTGCCGTTGGTGGAATCGGAACTGAGGGTTTAGAGTGACTTGAGCCCCAATTGGGCCCTGGGTGCAGCCAATGAACGCTTTGAATACCGGATTGCCGGTTTCGCCCGCCGTCTCTAGTCACAGCGGTCCGCGCAACGAAGTGCGCTGCGCGGTTCGCTTTCCTCTGACGCTGCCCGTGGTGCTCACAACCAGTAAAGGCGAAGTCGTGGCCAAGACGCGCAACGTCTCCGCCAGCGGGTTACTTTTCGAGCTCGATCAGGCGTTGCCGGTCGGTCTTGAGATCCGTTTTTCCATTCGAATGCCAGGTGCGGTGCTGGGTACCCTGCACGATGTTCTGGTCCATTGCCTGGGACGTGTGGTACGATGTTCCTTAAGTAACGCTCAGTACCTTGCTGCGGCCACGATCGACGATTACCAGTTCGCCGAGCAGTGACTGCCCAGGTTACGCTGGCAGCATTCTCTATGGAATTTTTGGACGGATCTTCAGATGGCGAGACAGTGGATGGCCCGGTAAAGCCGGGGACCATTCGCATTATCATCGCGGATTCCCAGGCGATCTACCGTGTCGGCATTCGCAAGGTCTTTGCCTTGGAAGACGACCTGCGGGTGGTGGCCCAGGCGGATTCGATCGAGAACCTGCGTTTGGCCATTGAGCGCTATCCCACCGATATCGTCCTGCTTGAAGGGAGCATGCTGGCCGGTACCGCCAACGTCATTCCCGACCTTTTGCGGTCTGCACCGGAAGCCAAGCTGATTGTGCAGGCGTTGCAGGCTGATGAAAACCACACCGTGGAGCTTTACCGGCGGGGCGTTCGCGGCATCATCTCGCGGTCCATCTCGCCCGACCTGCTGGTGCGCTGTGTGCGCCGCATCGCTGCGGGCGAAACCTGGATCGACAATCAGTCGGTGAATTGGGTGATTGAGGCTTATCGCTCTCAGGCGGCCGCCTTGGTGAGCCCGCGAACGCAGCCCAAGCTTTCGCCCAAGGAGATGGCCATCATTACCTGTATTACCCAGGGCAAGCGCAACAAGGAGATTGCCTTCCAACTGGGAACCACGGAACAGGTGATCAAGAATTACCTGCGCAAGATCTACGACAAGCTGGGCGTTTCAGACCGGCTCGAATTGGCTCTTTATTGCCTGCACAATAAAATCATTCAATCGGAGGCGGATGAGGAAACGGTCGCTCAGAAGGTTCTAGGCCGCTAAAGCTCTCATCCATTTCCTCTTCGCTCCCGTTATCCTGCCCCCGCTGAGGTCATTTGTTCACATGCCTCCCCGCCGCAGCTTAAGGACGCCTGCGCTTCACCACTTCGGGTGCGCGCCCGTTCCAGCAGGCGGATGAAATCGGCCAGTTCACGTTCACCCATGTGGCCGAGCAAAACTGCTGGCAGTTGCCGAATGACCGGGTCCATCTCCCGGAGCAGGTCAAGTCCGGATGCGGAGATCCTTGTCCAGACCACGCGGCGGTCCTGGCGGTCGCGCTGCTGGCGGATGAAGTTCAGCGTTTTGAGCCGCTTGAGCAGCCGGGTAATATCCGGCTCGGCGGTGATCATGCGGCCGCCGATGGCCGAGCAAGTAAGCCCCCGCGGCTGGGCCCCGCGCAGAATCCTGAGCACGTTGTATTGGGTTGAGGTGATGCCCCAGTCGCGGGTTCTGCGCTGGAAGGCGCGTTGCAGGCAGTCGGAGGTGCGTAGCAGGCTGAGCAGCGCCTCTTCCTCGATGCTGGAAAAGGGCAACCGCTGCGCGATTTCGGCCTTGAGACCGGCCATCCGATTACTCCCGGCTCTGTGGCTTGATGAATGCGGCGAAGGTTGTTGGGTGGGGGTGGAACGGCCGCACCCAACAACATGGGCCCGAATGCGGGGCCGGCCTGGATGGACCGGCTCCCAGGGAACGGTTACTGCTTGGCGACATCGAGTTCGATGTTGAGCTTGACGTCGTCGCCGACCATGGCAGCAGGAAACTTGGAGCCGATGCCGAAGTCGGATCGCTTGATGGTGGTGGAAGCGGAGAAGCCGGCGTGCTGCTTGTGATCCATGCCCGGCGCCGGGCCGCGCGGGCCCTCAGCGGTGAGAACCACTGGCTTGGTGACGCCGTGCAGGGTGAGGTTGCCGGCGATGGTCAGCCCTGTCGCGGACTTGGCCACGCTGGTGCTCGTGAACGTGGCGGTTGGCATGGTGGCCACGTCAAAGAAATCGGGGCTCTTGAGGTGGTTGTTGCGGGCATCCTCGCCGGTGTCCACGCCGGTGACGTCGATGGTGGCGTTGACGGTGGACTTGGTAATGTCGGCGTCGTTCATGACGATGGTGGTCGTGACATGGCCGAAGCGGCCGTGGACATTGGAGATAGTCAGGTGGGTGATGGAGAAGTCGACTTCACTGTGAGCCGGATCAGAGGCCCAGGTGGAGGTTTGCGCCAGGGCCAGGGGAGCAGCCAGGGCGAGAATGCCGGTGACGAGGGTGAAACGATTCATAGGTGGAGTTTCCTTTCGGTGCCGGGCCGTGGGGCCGCTCTGGTTGATGGATGGAGTCCGGAGACTCGGGCCGGGTGTGCGCGGGCAGAGGTACCGGAGGCAAAGCGCTCCGCGCGAAACTTGCGTATGTTGATCAGACGCGGCAGGGGAAGTATTCGTTGCAACAAATATTGCTAATTCTTTCGGTGGCCGGTCTACCGCACGCCCACTGCGCGAAGAAAGTCGCTGAGAGTCTTGCCCGGATCATCCTTGAAGGTTTCGCCCGTGCGTGCGCACGTCTCGATCCGGTCGAGGCGGAAGTTGCGGAAGTCGCGCCGCTTCCGGCACCATGCCGCCAGCGTCCACACCGAGCCCCAGAAATGCAGCGCGAGAGGCTCAACGTCCCTCTCGGTCTTCTTGCGGCTGTCGTCTGCATAGGTGAGGCGCAGCAGGGCCCGGTCGTTGATCGCGGAACTCAGCGTCTCCCGCATCGGGTCGACCTCCGCGTGCGCATGCACCGGCGGGACGTAGATTTGCGGGCGCTCGACCTCCGCACGGCGGTGCTTGGGCAGGGCCAGGACGACCTTGTCGAGAGCGGTCACCGAGGCGTTGCGAAGCCTGTGCCCGCCGAAGGCCTGCGCCATGCGGAGCCCCACGACCACGGCTTCGACTTCATCGGGAGTGAACATGAGGGCTGTGAGCTCGAAAGACCGGTCGAGGCAGTAGCCGACACCAGCCTCGCCATGGACGGGAATGCCGGATAGCGACAGGTCGCGAATGTCGCGGTAGACGGTGCGCTCGGAGACGGCGAGCAATTGGGCCAGTTGCGCGGCGGTGGTAAGCCGCCGCGCACGCAGGTGTTGGACGATCTGGAAGAGCCGGTCGGCGCGCCGCATGCAGCAAAGGTATCAGGCGTAAGCGTGCAGTCCAACGCGGTTGCCTTCCGTGTCGAGAAAATGGGCATAAGCGCCCATGCCCGGCGGGAGTTCGGTGCGAGGCAGGACAATCGTTCCGCCGGCCGGCGCAATGCGGGCCAGCACGGCGTCCAGCGACTCTCCTGCATTGAGGTAGAGGACCGAGCCCTCGATGGATGGCTTGAACCCCGTACCGGTGATCAGGGTGCCGCCGGTCGAGTGGTCGCGATCGTAGGGGAAGACGGCGAGCGAGGTGGGGCCCATGTCGCCGTGGTTGAGGGTGACTGCGAGGATCTGCTCGTAGAACGCACTTGCCCGCTTCAGGTCAAGCGCAGGAATTTCGAACCAGCTGATTGTTTTGTTCATGCACTGAGCATGCAGGGGTGCTGCTGACAGCGTTGTGTCAGTAGTGTTTTCGCGATTTGGTCTGGTATGCTCCCGGCTATGTCTTCGTCGCTCCCGGCAACGTCGCTGGCCGGTCACTTCCGGTCTGTTGTCCATAACTTCAGCCGGCTCAGCGGCTCGCAACGGCACACTTTTCTGGCCGGGTTTCTGGGCTGGACCATGGATTCGCTTGATTTCTTCCTGCTCATCTTCTGCGTTCCGGCCATCGCCAAGGAGTTTCATACGTTGCCGTCGGCGGTCTTTGGCACGGTGTTTCTGACCCAGGCCTTCCGCCCAGTGGGGGCGCTGCTGTTCGGGGTTCTGGCGGACCGCTACGGGCGGCGTCCGGTGCTGATGGTGAACATTCTGAGCTTCTCGGTGATCGAGCTGGCCTGCGCCTTTGCGCCGTCGCTCGGGGTGCTTCTGGCGCTGCGGGCACTGTTCGGCCTGGCCATGGGCGGGGAGTGGGGCGTGGGCGCGGCGCTGGTCTTCGAGACGCTGCCCAAGGAGGGACGCGGGACCTTCAGCGGGATTCTGCAGGAAGGCTACGCGATGGGCTCGATCCTGGCCTCGGGGGCTTTCGCTCTCTTCTTCAATGGATTCGCCCTGGCCGGGCTGCACGTGCCGGGGATTGGCTGGCGCGGGCTGTTCATCCTGGGCTCGCTGCCGGCCCTGCTGGTCTTCTATGTGCAGGCGCGGGTGGCGGAGTCGCCGGTTTGGCTGGCGGGGGCAAAGAAGCGAGCGGCGCGAGGGACCAGGCAGAAAGGCGCCGGGACGGCGATGCTGCTGGTCAGATTTCTGCCTACGTTCCTCTTCCTGGTGCTGCTGATGACTGCCTTCATGAGCTTTTCGCACGGAACCCAGGACCTGTATCCGACGTTTCTTACCGTTGCAGCAAAGCTCAGCCCGTCGACGGTGGGAACGATCGGGGTGCTCTATGGGGTTGGGTCGATCCTGGGCGGCTTTGTGTTCGGCACGCTTTCGGAGCGCTGGGGGCGCAAGCGGGCCATAGTGACGGCGGCGATGCTCTCGATTCCGGTGATTCCGATGTGGGCGTACGGGCACTCGGCGTTCGCGCTGGGGTCGGGCGCGGTGCTGATGCAGTTCATGGTGCAGGGCGCGTGGGGCGTGGTGCCGGCCTACCTGACGGAGCTGTCGCCGGCTCCGGTGCGGGCGACGGCGCCGGGCCTGGCCTACCAGCTTGGGGGCCTGGTGACCTCGTGGAACGGCAAGGCGCAAGCGCTGGCCTGCGAGCGGTGGGGGAATTATCCCGCGGTGCTGGCGGTGACGGTGATCGTAGTTGCGTTGGTGCTGGCGGGCCTGGCGCTGGTGGGGCGCGAGGCGCGCGGGCAGGATATGACGGCGGCGTGAAAGCTGTTGGAATGGGCTCGTTTTGGCGTATTCTTGAAGGGGGGTCCGCGTCATGCCGAATCTCGATTGGTCACAATGCGACGCTGTCGAAAGCGTTCCCGGCAAGGTGAGCGGGGCCTGGGTGCTGAAGGGCACGCGTATGCCCGTCTCGGCGATTTTCCAGAATATCGCGGCGGGCGCAAGTATCGACGACCTGATGGAATGGTTCGACGGGCTGGATCGCGAACAGGTCAAGGCGGTCATTGAGTTCGCCGCGCGCAGTCTCGACAAAGAACCCAGTTACGCGGCGTAGATGCTTATACTCTTCGACCAAGCGACGCCTGTTCCTCTCCGGCCTTACCTCAAAGGGCACACTTTTCGCACCGCGGCTCAGCAAGGCTGGGACCGATTCCGCAATGGCGATCTGCTCAATGCCGCGGAAGAGGTCGGCTTCGAGATGCTGCTGACAACGGATAAGAACATGCGCTATCAGCAGAATCTTGCCGGGAGAAGGATCGCAGTTTTGGTGCTGGGGCAGCAGCAGTGGAATCTGCTACGGCCGCATGTTCAGCTGGCGGCTGACGCGGTCAATGCAGCGGTCCCTGGCAGCTATTCTGAGGTGGAGATTCCCTTCGAATAAGCGCCATCTCCGTTTTGCGGGGTCTGTGTGCCCCCTGGGCCGGGCGAACGAGCTGCAGCGGGCGGTTCACAGAGTGGGATGAGTGGACGCAATTCGGGATTGGGCGGAGAATAAGGGGGGCCGCGGCTTCGCCAAAACCCGCCTCGAACTGCTACGTTGTTCATGAAGGATTCTTATCTCCGAACATGGCCTCAAATCCATATTTTTCTCTGGCGGTTCTGTTTACCGCGGCGTTGTGCTTTGGTCTGACGCCTCTGGCGTTGGCGTGGCTGTGGGCGAAGGTCTATTCGCCGGCCAAGCCGAACGCAGTGAAGAATGCGATTTATGAGTGCGGCCTCGAGTCGCGCGGCGACGCCTGGATGCAGTTCCGCTCGGCCTATTACCTCTACGCCATCATCTTTCTTATCTTCGACGTGGAAGCGGTGTTTCTGCTGCCGTTTGCGGTGGCCTTTACCGGGCTGGGCGTGGCGGCCTGCGTGGCCATGCTGGTGTTTGTGCTTATGCTGATCGAGGGCCTGGCGTGGGCCTGGACCAAGGGCGTGCTGACCTGGCAGTAAAGGCAGGGTTCAGGGTTCAGGGGCGAGGGTTCAGGGTTTAAGGATCAGGGGGATGGGACTGGCTGTATTGGGATTGGGCATTTCTTGAACAGCGTTAACGAGTAGATTGAAGCGACAACTAAGGATGGTTCAGAGGCATGGGCAGTGATCGTTTTCTGATCCCTGAACCCTGGCCCCTGGACCCTGGAGCAGAGCGACCATGGCTGTTGAGGAAGGGCTGAAGATCGAACTGGGCAAACAAGGGGTCCTTGCAACCAGCATCGAGGAGCTCTACAACTGGGGCCGCAAGAACTCGATCTGGCCCATGCAGTTCGGTCTCGCCTGCTGCGCCATCGAGATGATTGCGACGACCATGGCGCGCTACGACCTGGCGCGGTTCGGGGCCGAGGTCTTTCGCCCGTCGCCGCGGCAGGCCGACCTGATGATCATCTCTGGCACGGTAACCAAGAAGATGGCGCCGCAGGTGGTGCGGCTCTATAACCAGATGGCCGAGCCCAAGTACGTGATTGCCATGGGAGCCTGCGCCATCTCGGGCGGGCCGTTCAAGCAGGGCTACAACGTGCTGAAGGGGATCGACCGCTATATCCCGGTGGATGTGCACATTCCGGGATGCCCGCCACGGCCGGAGGCGCTGATTCACGCTTTCATGACGCTGCAAAAGAAGATCGAGGTGCAGCACCTGAGCGGGGAGGGGCGTCCGCGGCATCTCGATGCGCAGGCGCAGGGCGAGTTTCCCGTGCCAGTGCAGGGAGAGCACGATCTGGAGCCGACGTCGAATCCGGGCGTTTGGCCCGTGCCGATCACGATCCGGTGACAGAAGCAGGGACTAGGGACTCGGGACTAAGGGATTGCGGGAGTTGGGCTTGAAGACGGTGGAGGAGATCAAGGCGGCGATTGAGGCGGCGGTGCCCGGCGCGGGGGTGGAGATTGTGTCCAACCCCAGCGTCAGCGCGCAGCACTCGCTGCGCCTCAAGCCCGGCTGTGCGGTTGCCGTGGCGACTTTTCTGCGCGACGACGGAGACCTTTCCCTTGACTACCTGTCGAACGCGACCGGGGTGGACTGGCCGGACAAGGAAGTCGCGGAAAAAGTGAAGGTGACGCACACGGTGACCAAGACCGTGGACGGCCGGGAGCAGCAGGTGGAAGAGACCGTCGAAGAGACGCGGAAGCGCGTCGTCCCCGGCTGCATTGAAGCGGTCTATCACCTGTATTCGGTCGCCAAGGGACACGGCCCGGTGGTGATCCGGATGAAGACCGCGAACCGTAGGACCCAAGTGGAGTTACCTTCGCTGACCCCGGTATGGCGCTCGGCGGAGTTTCAAGAGCGCGAGATCTTCGACCTGTTCGGCATTGTGTTTACCGGCCATCCCGACCTGCGGCGTCTGCTGATGTGGGTGGAGTTCAAGGACCACCCCATGCGGCGCGATTACAGGGAACCGGACGACTTTGAATATGAGCCGACGGCGCACGACGAGGTGCTGAAGCGGGCCGGGGAGCATAGAAGCAGGGAACAGGGACATGGGAATAGGGAATAGGGATCAGGGCCTGAATGGCAGTTGCGGAAAACAAAACGGAGAAGCCTGAAGGCTGGAACCGGCCGCCGGTGATGAAGCCGGACGGCGAAGGGGAGCTGCTGGAAGTGGCCATGGGGCCGCACCACCCCTCGACGCACGGCGTGTTCCGCATGGATGTGGCGCTGGACGGGGAGCGGGTGATCCGCCTGAAGCCGGTGTTCGGCTACCTGCACCGCAACCACGAGAAGATTGCCGAGGGAATCAACTACCTGGGGTCGATGCCGTTCACCGACCGGCTGGACTACATGTGTCCGCTGACCAACAACTGGGCCTATGCGCTGGCTGTCGAGAAGCTGACAGGGCAGGCGGTGCCGGAGCGGGCCGAGTATCTGCGCGTGATCTTGGGCGAGCTGACGCGGATTGTCAACCACGCCTCCTCGATCGGCTTTCTGATCCAAGAGATGGGCGCCAGCGGTACGCCGCTGATGTACGCCTTCAAGGAGCGGGAAAAAATTCTGGATCTGTTCGAAGAGCTGACCGGGGCACGCATGATGTGCAACTACATGCGCTTTGGGGGCTGCCGTGTGGACGCGACGCCGGCTTGGCTGGATGCGGTGCGCAAGGTGCTTGCCGGGCTACCGAGGTTTGCCGATGAGTTTGAGAACCTGCTGCGCGGCAATGAGATTCTGATGGCGCGGACGCAGGGCGTGGGCATTCTGCGGCCGGAGTTGGCAGTGAATGCAGGCGTGACCGGGCCCATGCTGCGCGCCTCTGGCATCAACTACGACATTCGCAAGGTGGACGGCTACGGCCTCTACAACCGCTTCAAGTTCCGCGTGCCGCTGGGCGAGCACTGGGACGTGTATGACCGCTTCATGATCCGGCTGCTGGAGATGAGGGAGTCGTTCGGGATTCTGGAGCAGGCGCTCAAGGACATTCCGGGCGGTCCGGTGATGGATTCGAAGGCCAAACTGCGCGGCTTCCGGCCCAAGCCCGGCGAGGCGTATGGAAGAATTGAAGCGCCCAAGGGGGAGTTGGGCTTTTATCTGATCAGCGATGGAGGACCGAATCCGTATCGCTACCGCATTCGCCCGCCCAGCCTCATCAACCTCACTGTGCTTGAGGATATGTGCCTGGGCAACAACGTGGCAGATGTGGTGCTGATTTTTGGAAGCGTGGATATTGTGTTGGGAGAAGTGGATCGGTGAAGCAGGGACTAAGGGACTGGGGACTAAGGGGCTAGACGACTAACGGGAGGGATGCGTTGCTGGGCGAAGGCATACTGAAAGGGCTCGGAGAGACGGCGAGAAACTTTGTGGGCAGCTACGTGTCCGCGGAGCGGCTCACGACGATTCAGTATCCGGAGGAGCGCATCGCTCCCATCGAAGCCACGCGCGACTTTCCCTTCCTGGTGTATGACGGCGCGGACTGGGAGGCGGGGCTGCGCTGCGTGGCCTGCCAGATATGCGAGAAGGAGTGCCCGCCCAAGTGCATTTACATTGTCAAGAGCACAGACAAGAAGCCGGACGCTCTGGGCAAGCTGCAGATTTATCCGGTGCGCTTCGATATCGATATTTCTGTGTGCATGAGCTGCCAGATCTGCGTCGAGGTGTGCCCGTTTGAAGCCATCAAGATGGATACGCAGTTCGAATTAAGCACAACGGACCGGTTCGGCGGGCTGCTATACGACCGCAAGGAACTGGCCAAATCGAACGAGTACTACCACAGCATTCATCCCATCGAAGCGAAAAAGGTAGATGCGCACCTGGCAGAAGAAAAAATGAAGGCGGATGCCAAAGCCGGAGCAGCGGCGGCTGCTGCCGCGGCCAAGGCGGCGGCAGCGCCTGTTGTTGCGAAGCCGGCTGTGCCTGCAACTCCCGCGGCGGCGCCGGCGGGTGCGACCCAGAGGGCGGAAGGGGAGAAGCAGGGATGATCGAGAAAGCGGATCAGATCTTCGTTCTGCTTGGCCATTGGCTGGTCAGCTTTCTGCCCGTGTGGTTGCAGCCTGCGGCCATGGTGCTGCTGGGCGTGTTGGCAATCATTGTCACTTTTCCCGCGCTGTTTGCGATTACAGTACTTCTGGAGCGCAAGGGGCTGGGACGGATGCAGAATCGCTACGGACCCAACCGCGTGGGGCCGTTCGGGATCTTTCAGCCTGTGGCCGACGGCATCAAGTCGCTGACCAAGGAAGACATCGTTCCGACCAGCGCCGATGGCGTGGTTCACTTTCTGGCGCCGGTGTTCCTGGTGGTGGTGGTGTTCATGGGCTATGCGGTGCTGCCCATGGGGCGCAACATGACCCTGGTCAGCATGGACGCGGGGCTGCTGTTTTTCTTCGCCATCGGCGCGTCGACCGAGCTGAGCGTCTTCATGGCCGGCTGGTCGAGCCGCAACAAGTATTCGCTCTTGGGAGCCATGCGCGCGGTGGCGCAGATGATCAGCTACGAGGTTCCGTTGCTGTTGTCCAGCCTCACCATCGTCATGATGACGGGTTCGCTCTCGCTGGGCAAGATCGTCGAGGCGCAGAACCAGTACACGTGGGGCCTGCCGCACTGGTACATCTTCACTCCCTGGGGTTTTGCAGGATTCCTGTTGTACGCCGTTGCAACCACTGCAGAGAGCAACCGCTCCCCGTTCGATTTGCCGGAGGGCGAGTCGGAACTGGTCGCGGGCTACTTCACCGAATACTCGGGCTTCAAGTTTGCCCTCTTCTTCCTGGGCGAGTATGTGGGCATGATGTCCATCTCCGGTCTCGGAACCACGTTGTTTCTGGGCGGGTGGTCGGCGCCGTTGCAGATTCTCGGCTGGGTGCCCTCGTGGTGCTGGTTCTTCGGGAAGGTGATGATGTCGATGTGCGTCTTCATCTGGATGCGGGGAACGCTGCCGCGCCTGCGCCAGGACCAACTGATGAACTTTGCCTGGAAGTTCGTGCTGCCGCTGACGCTGGTGAACCTGATGGTGGCCGCAACCTGGCGATTCCTGGGCGCGGGATGGGAGCGTTGGGTCATCTGTTCGGCGATTCTCATCCTGGTCTACACCTTGATGGGACGATCGGGGATGCGCCGGGGACACATTGGTCCGAGGAGCTATCGTTATGCGGAGTAAGCGTTTGAGGTGCGGCCGATGAGCATCGTGTTTTTTGCGATCGCGGGTTTGTCTGTGGCGGGTGCACTGGCGGCGGTGGCGCTCAAGAATACCGTGCATTGCGCGCTGGCGCTGACGGTGGCCTTTGCGGGCCTGGCCCTGCTGTTTCTGGAATTGGACGCACAATTTGCCGGCTTCGCACAGATTCTCGTCTACATCGGCGCGGTTGCCATCCTGGTGGTGTTTGCCATTCTTTTGACGCGCGGCTCGGAGACTCCGAAGGACGGGATTTACAGCACGAAGTGGCTTCTCGGCCTGGTGACCGCATCGGGCATCTTCGCGGTGCTGGCGTGGGCGGTGCTGCATAGCACGTGGGCGCTGCCCGGCCCAGAGGGCGCCCCGACAGCGGCGCCGGCGGTCACGGTGATGGACATTGGCAATGCGCTGATGGGGCGCTACGTGCTGCCGCTGGAGATTGTGGCGCTGCTGCTGACCTCGGCGCTGATCGGCGCGGTGATTGTAGCCATGCACGAGAAAGAGAGCGCGCAATGACGCCGTTGACTGGGTATCTCCTTGTGGCCGCGCTGTTGTTTGCCATCGGACTGGCCGGGGCGCTGACGCGGCGGAATGCGATCCTGGTGCTGATCGGCATCGAGCTGATGCTCAATGCCGCGAATCTGAACTTCATCGCATTCTGGCGCTATGGGCCGCATCCCGAGGCGCTGACGGGGATGATGTTCGCGATCTTTTCGATTGCCGTGGCGGCGGCGGAGGCCGCTGTCGGGCTGGGCCTGGTGATCCAGATTCACCGTCACGCGCATACGACGGACCTGGACCAGATGAACAGGATGAAGGGGTGAACGAGTGCTGATGCAAGAGGGTCCACAGGCCGTCGCCTTTTCCTGCATGAGTGATTGCGGGCCGTCGGTGATCGCGCAACTCTTGTGGTTGATTCCAGCTGTGCCGATTGCGGCCTCGGGCGTGATTGCGCTGCTGAAACAGCCGAGGCGCAAGACGGCCTCCACGCTGGCGATTGGGTCTTTGTGTTTTTCATTACTGCTCTCGCTGATGGCGTTTGCGCATGTCGTGACCGTATGGTCCAACACGATGACGATGGAACAGCATCACTCCGCCAACGCGCTGCGCGAGGTTGTCAACGTCACCTGGTTTCAGTTTGGCACGACCAACGTCGATCTGGGCTGGGTGCTCGATCCGTTGTCGGCAGTCATGCTGGTGATGGTTTCGTTGGTTGGCCTGCTGATCTTCATCTACTCCACCGGGTACATGGCGCACGACGAGAATTACACGCGCTTCTTCTGCTTCCTGTCGTTGTTTGCCGGCGGAATGCTGACGGTGGTCATCGCCAATAGCTTGCTGCTGCTGTTCATGGGCTGGGAGTTAGTTGGACTCACTTCGTACTTATTGATCGGCTTCTGGTATCTCAAACCGTCTGCGGCTGCTGCGGCGAAGAAGGCCTTCCTCGTTACGCGCGTGGGCGATGTGTTTTTCCTGCTGGGAATTGTATGGCTGTTTGCGCAGACCGGAACGCTGCTCTTCTACAACGGCGGCGCGGGTTCGATGGAGCCGCATGCGCTGGCTGGATTGCTGGCGCAACATGCGGCGTGGGGACTTTCCGCGGCGGGCGCGATTGGGCTTTTGATCTTTGCGGGAGCGGCGGGGAAGAGCGGGCAGTTTCCGCTGCATGTGTGGCTGCCGGATGCGATGGAGGGCCCGACGCCGGTCTCCGCTCTGATTCATGCGGCGACGATGGTAGCTGCGGGCGTTTATCTGATCGCGCGCGTGTATCCACTGATGGCCGCCGGAGCGCTGACCGGCGGTACGACTACGGCGCTCATCGTAGTGACGTGGGTGGGCGCGTTTACGGCGGTGTTTGCGGCACTGATTGCTGTAGCCCAGAACGACATCAAGCGCATCCTCGCTTACTCGACGGTTTCGCAACTGGGCTACATGATGGCCGGGCTGGGCATGGGCGGCGTTGCGGTCGGCATGTTCCACCTGATCACGCATGCCTTCTTCAAGGCGCTCTTGTTCATGGGCGCGGGCTCCGTGATTCACGGTTGCCACGAGGAGCAGGACGTGCGACGGATGGGCGGACTGTGGTCCAAGATGCCGTGGACGTTCGGGACATACGCAGTCGGCATGCTGGCGCTGTGCGGGTTTCCGCTGGTGTTCTCGGGGTTCTGGAGCAAAGACGGAATCCTTGAGGCGGCGCAGCACTTCAGCGTTTCCAAAGTTCCGTTCTACATGCTGGTGTTTGGCGCGCTGCTGACGGCGTTCTACATGACGCGGCAGGTGAGCTACGTGTTCTTCGGCAGCTACCGCGGGCAGGGACATGCGCATGAGAGCCAGAAGTCGATGACCGTGCCGCTGGGGATTCTGGCGTTTTTCGCGATCGCTCTCGGTGCGATTGGAACGCCGGCCTGGCCGTGGTTCCGCGGATTTCTCGATGGCCACGCTGTTGGCTTTGAGATGAGCGGCTTCAACGAGCCGGGACTGCTGGCACTGATGGGCACCTCGACGGTGGTCGTGCTGCTCGGACTGACGCTCGGGTGGTGGCTCTACGGCAACAAGTCGCCGCGGGCGGATGCGCCGGATGTGCTGGAGAGCGCGATGCCGTTGCCCTGGGCTTGGCTGCGCGACCGGCTCTATGTGGATGAGTTCTACGGAGCGACGGCGGTTGCGTTTTACGATTGGTGGGCGCGGGTTGCGGACTGGCTGGACCGGCGCGTGTGGGGCGGAGCTGTGGCGGGCGTGGCCTGGGCCTTTGGCATGTGGGCGCAGTTGAATCGCTTCCTGGATACGAATGTTGTAGACGGCAGCTTCGACAAGGGCTGCGATGAGCTTTCGACAGGCGGCGGGCTGCTGTCGCGGATGCAGTCGGGCCGGGTACAGACCTACCTGCGGCTGCTCGCGCTGGCAGTGATCGCGCTGGCGGCCATCCTGATTTGGAGCAGCCGGGCATGAGCGGAATTCCTGTATTGACGCTGTTGACCGTGCTGCCGCTCCTTGGGGCGGCGATTGCACTGTTCGCGGGCAGACACGCGCGGGCAGTGGCGATCTGGACCACGGGGTTGAGCCTGGCACTGGCGTTGTTTGTGTGGACGCAGTTGCCGGTGGATGGGACGATGGGCCTGGTGGAACAGCACGCGTGGGCGCCTTCGCTGGGGATCGACTATCACCTAGGTGTGGACGGGCTGGGCGCGCTGATGCTGGTGCTGTCGGCCATCGTCACGCTGATGAGCGTGGATGCGGCGCACCGCGTGCACCATCAGCCGGGGCTCTATTTCGGGCTGGTGCTGGTGCTGGAGTCGGGACTGTTCGGATCGTTCACGGCGCTGAATTTCTTCCACTGGTTTTTGTTTTGGGAGCTGAGCCTGATTCCGGCGTTTTTCCTGATCAAGCTGTGGGGTGGCGCGCGGCGCGGGCCGGCGGCTACGCAGTTTTTTGTGTACACAATGGTAGGAAGCGTAGCGCTGCTGGTGGCGTTTCTGGCGGTGTTTGTTGCGACGAAAACGGCCGACTCGCCGGGCAGCATGAACTTTGACCGGCTGGCGTTTCTAGCTTCCACCGGAACTCTGGAGTCGATGGTCACGGCACATTTTGGACCCGTTATGATCTGGCTGGCGATTGGGGTGCTGGCGGGGTTTGCGGTGAAGGTGCCGATGTTCCCGTTCCATACATGGCTGCTCGCGGCGTACGCAGAGGCGCCTTCTCCGGTGACCATGCTGCTGACGGGCGCGATGTCGAAGATGGGCGTGTACGGATTGTTGCGGATTGCGCTTCCGCTGTTTGGCCATCAGATTGCGCAGATGCGGACGCCGCTGCTGGTGCTGGCCGTGGCGACGGTGGTGATGGGCGCGTGGGCGGCGGCGGCGCAGAAGGACCTGAAGCGCGTGTTCGCTTATTCGTCGGTGAACCACCTGGGCTATTGCCTGCTGGGGATCTTTGCCCTGGCGGTGCCGTTTGCGGCCGGCGACACGGGGCAACTTGCCAGCCAGTCGGCCGCTCTGAACGGGGTGATTCTGCAGATGTTCAACCACGGCGTGACGGCGGCGGCGCTGTTCTGGTTTGTGGCGATTCTGCAGCAGCGCACGGGCGGGCATCGCGGCATCGACCAGTTTGGCGGGCTAAGGAAGCCTGCGCCGGTGCTGGCGGGCTTGATGGGGATTGCGCTGTTTTCATCGCTCGGATTGCCAGGGCTGAATGGATTTGTAGGCGAGTTTCTGATCTTCCGCGGCGTGTTTTCGCTGGCGTGGGTGGCTTCGACGGTTTCGATTCTCGGATTGCTGGTGACGGCTGCGGTGATTCTGACGGTGATTCAGAAGGTATTTTCGGGGCCTGTGCCCGTGCATTGCGAAGGATTCCCCGATTTGCACCACGGAGAGCGGCTGGCGCTGGCTCCGGTGATCGGGTTGATGCTGCTGATTGGACTGCTGCCGCAATTGATTCTGGACAGCGTGAACCCAACCGTTCAAAACCTGCTTGCGCACTGGAGGTTTTGAATGTTGGCCTGGACGATTTATCTTTCCTTTGCCGGTGCGCTGATTGAGGCTTTGCTGCCCAAGGGCAAGGCTGCGCTGGCGCGCTGGGTGGCGCTGACCGTGGCCTTGGGCGGGCTGGCGCTGGCGGTGCAGGGCTTCTATACGGGCATGGGGCTGGGGCGCGTGACGCTGGTGGATGCGGCCTGGGTTCCAACGATGGGAATTCACTACCTGCTTGCAGCGGACGGAATCAGCCGCGTGCTGGTGCTGCTGACGGGTTTGGCCGCGGTGGCGGGCGTGCTGTTCAGTTGGAACATCGAACTCAGGACCAATGAGTTTTTCGCATTCTTCCTGGCGCTGATCGGCGGCGTCTACGGGGTGTTTCTCAGCTTCGATCTGTTTCTGCTGTTCGTGTTCTACGAGATTGCGATTGTGCCCAAGTACTTCCTGATCGCCATCTGGGGTTCGACGCGGCGCGAGTACGCGGCGATGAAGCTGGCGATCTATTCGTTTGTGGGCTCGGCGATGGTGCTGATTGGGCTGCTGGCGGCTTACGCCGTGTCGGGAAGCCACTCGACAGGCTTGGTTGCGGTTGGGGCCTCGCACTTCCCGGTCAGCTTCCAGATGTGGGTTTTCCCGCTGGTGTTCGTGGGCTTCGGAATTCTGGCCGGCCTGTGGCCATTCCACACCTGGGCGCCAACGGGCCACGTAGCTGCGCCGACGGCAGCTTCGATGCTGCTGGCCGGGGTGGTGATGAAGCTGGGTGCGTATGGCTGCCTAAGGGTTGCCATCGGGCTGTTTCCGCATGGGCTCGATCCGTGGGGATTCTCGATTATCGGCGTGGGTTCGTGGCGCGATGTGTTTGCTGTGCTCGCGGTCATTGGCATCGTCTATGGCGCGCTGGTGGCGCTGGCGCAGAGCGATTTCAAATTTGTCATCGGCTACTCCAGCGTGAGCCACATGGGGTTTGTGCTGCTGGGCCTGGTGACGCTGAACCAGATCGGCGTAACCGGCGCAGTGTTGCAGATGTTCTCGCACGGCATCATTGCGGGACTGTTGTTCGCCATTGTGGGCCGCATCGTGTACGAGCGCACGCATACGCGGCAGTTGGCGGAGTTGGAGACGATGCACCTGTCCAAGCGCATGCCCTTTGCGGCGTGGGCCTTTGTGATTGCCGGCATGGCCTCGATGGGACTGCCGGGCTTCTCGGGGTTTGTAGCGGAGTTTCAAGTACTGGTAGGCGCGTGGATGGCCAAGCCGTGGTGGACGCTGGCGGCCGGAGTGGGCATCGTGGTGGGCGTGGCGTACACGTGGCGGGCGCTGCAGAAGGCGTTCTTTGGGGACGCGCTGCCCAACGCGCATGGGCTGGAGCAGGAGCATGCGCATCCCTTTGCGGCGATCACATGGCCTGAGGCGACGGGCACGGTCATGCTGGCCGGGGTGAGCTTGCTGGTGGGACTTTACCCGAGAATTCTGCTGGATACCATTGAACCGGCTGTACAGGCGCTGCTTGCGGGAGGGGGACGATGAACTACGCAGACCTCTTCCGCGTGACGCTGCCGGAGACGATGCTGGAGATTGCGGCGCTGCTGGTGCTGGTGGTGGACCTGGGACCACTGCGCAAGGCTGCGCTTAACGTGCGGCTGGCCGCTGCAGTGACGTTGGGCGCCTGCGGGTGCGTTGCGGCGCTGATGATGGTCGAACTGGAGGGCGTTTCCTGGCTGCCGTTTGGCAAGACCGGGGACTTTGAGTTGCTGGGGACGGGTGGATTTATCGGGGTTGCACAGGCCGGAATCCTTGTCCTCACGGCGCTGACGCTTTTGCTGCTCTTCGATTCGGTGTTCACAAAACATGTGGGCGAGTACGTGGCCGTGGTGCTGATGGCCGCGGCGGGCGGAATGCTGGTGGCCGCGGCCCAGGATCTGTTGGTGATTTTTATCGGCCTGGAACTGCTCAGTTTGGGGCTCTACATCCTCACGGCTTTCGCCAAGAGTTCGGGCAAGAGCGCGGAAGCGGCGATGAAGTATTACCTGTTTGGCGGCATGTCGGCGGCGTTTTTGCTTTTCGGATTCAGCTACTTTTATGGGCTGACCGGGACGACTAACATCGGGTTGATTCAGTACCGATTGACGCTGACCGGCCCCAGCCCGCTGTTCTACGTGGCGTGGATACTGGTCATTGCCGGGCTGGGCTTCAAGATCGCGGTAGTTCCGTTTCATCTTTGGGCGCCGGATACCTATGAGGGCGCGCCGGCACCGGCGGCGGCGTTTATTGCTTCCGTCTCGAAGGTGGCGAGCTTTGCGCTGCTGGTTACGCTGGCCACGACCTGGTGGCTACGGCCGGGCGGGAATCTGGCCACTGGGAGCTCGACGCTGGAGCAGCTACTGCGCGGGTACTACCAGACGTGGCCGCAACTGGCGGTCGTGCTGCTGATCGCCTCGGCGGCTTCGATGGTGCTCGGCAACCTGGCGGCGCTGGCGCAGACCAGTGTGCGCCGGCTGCTGGCTTACTCGGCCATTGCACACGCGGGCACCATGCTGCTTGGCCTGGCTGCGCACCGCGCGTTTACAGGGGCCGGATCTGCAGTGGACTTCAATGTCGCCAGCTTCTTCCCGCAACTGCGCAGCATGGCGGCAGTGATCTTCTATGTGCTGACCTATGGGCTGACGACGGTGGGCGCCTTCGGCGTGGTAGCGGTGGTGGAACGGGCCACGGGCAGCGACAGGATGGATTCCTTCCTGGGCCTGCACAAGCGCAACCCGGTGCTGGCCGGGGTGCTGCTGGTGTTGTTCCTCTCGCTCGCCGGTATTCCACCGCTGGCAGGATTCTGGGCGAAGTTCAACCTGTTTGCGGCGGTGCTGGGCGAGCATGGGGGGCCGGTTCCTTTTGCGCTGGTTTGCCTGGCCGTGGCCTTGAGCGCGGTGTCTCTCTACTACTACCTGCAGGTGCTGAAGCGCGCCTACGTGATGCCGGCTCCAGCCACGGAAGAGAGTCAGAGCCGGATCAGGGTGCATCCGGTGACCATGGCCGCGCTGGTGGCGATTGCAGCGGCGGTGGTGCTGCTGGGGTGCTTCCCGACGGTTTTGGGGGGATGGATCGAAGGATTCTAACCTGCACACTAGAGGCGGGGGCTGATTTTTCCCCACAGGAATGAGCCGCAAGGCTGTGAATCCAGAGGGCAAAACGGTGGAAAACCGGTGCCGATCTTCATAATATCTTTACCGCCAAGCCTCTATTCTTGAATACACTTTAAGGGAATAGTTCTCAACCTGGATATTCTTGCCTGGCGCCCGGTCGGCTCCAGCAAAACTAAAGCTTCAATCACGGAACAGGAAAAGAATCTGTGAGGAGATTATGAATCAAACTTTTCGGAGGATCGTCGCGCGGTTCACTCTGTTGACTCTGACCGCTTTGTTGTTCACGCTGCCTGGCCTTGCGCAGCAAACCCTAGGTTCTTTGAACGGCACAGTGGAGGATCCGTCGGGCGCATCCGTTCCAGGCGCCAAGGTTACAGCCACCAATGCGGCCATCAACGTGACGGCGACGGCAACTACGTCGAGCACCGGCTACTTTCAGATATTCAACTTGCCCATCGGAACCTACGAGGTGAGGGTCAGCCGCGAAGGGTTTGAAGTTACGCGGCTGGAAAAGATCCCGGTGCAGGAGGCGCGGGCGACCACGGTCAACGCGACCCTGAAGGTGGGCCAGGTGACCGACTCGGTCACCGTGACGGCGACCCCGCTGCTGAACGCCACCGACGCCACCAACGGCTATACGCTGGATGCCGCGCAGATCGAAATCACGCCGCTGGCCACGGGCAGTTTTACGCAGATGGCTGTGCTTTCGCCGGGCGTGAATGCGGAGCTGCTTTCGAATCTCGACTCCAACGCCGGCCTGGGCAACCAGCCCATCTGGGCCAATGGCCAGCGCGATACCTCGAACACCTTCCAGGTGAATGGCGTTGACTCGACCAACCTGTTCAACGGCAAGAGCTCCTCGGGTTCAAGCTCACAGCGCTACAACTTCAACATCGGCAGCGCGCCCACCGCAGGCGGGTCATTCTCGGTCGGCACCTCGGTCTATGGATCGAACGGCAACAGCCTGCCTTCGCCTCCGCCCGAGTTCATTCAGGAAGAGCGCGTCAACGCCTCAATGTATGACGCCCAGCAGGGCGCCACCAGCGGCGCGCAGATTGACGTCAATACCCAGACCGGCACCAACAACTGGCACGCCTCGGTTTATGGCAGCTATGCCAACAATTTGCTGAATGCCTCCCCCTTCTACTTCAACCAGTCGTATCAGCTGGCGCAGCAGGGCGTGGGCGTCTTCCCACAATCGATGGTCAATCCATGGCTTCGCCGCTGGGATGCGGGAATCACCGCGGGCGGTCCTGTCAAAACCAACAAGCTCTTCTTCTTCGTCGGCTACCAGCGCCGCATGAATGAGGATAGTGGCACAGGCCTTTCCGAGGCGACCGTTCCTTTCGGCTTGACCGACGATCGCTCATTGAATGGGCTTCTGAGTGCCGATGCCAGCTGGGGCGGCTATCTAACCAGCACCAGTCAGATCGATGGTGTTGCAGCTACGTTGTTGCAGACCAAGCTGGCCAACGGCCAGTACCTGATTCCTTCTTCTCAAGCCGCCGCGGGCGCCAGTTACCAATATGGCGTGCCCAACGTGTATCTGCTTGGAGTCTCGCGCTTGACCTCCGATCAGGCGGATACCGCGCTTGACTACGACGCCACCAAGAACGATCGCGTGTCGGCGAAGTATTTCTTCCAGAACGCACCGGTGACAAGACCCTTCGGTTTCTCGGAAACAGCCGGCTTTCCGATTACCCAGCACAATGGTGCACAGGTCTTTTCGCTGGATAACACCATCGCCATCGGCCAGCGATTGAATTGGGAGCAGCGCCTCGGATTTGTTCGCATGGGTTCTTTCAGCAACTATGTTCAGAACGTCGCTGGCGGCAATCTGGGTGTGGGAGCAGCGCAGACTACCGGCATGGACGCGGGTGTTTTGCCCGGCTTGGCGATCAGCAACTTCGGTTACTATGACCAGTACTCGCCAAGTCTCAACATCGGGCCTGCTGGAGTGCCGGGCGCATTCGTGAATATGGGTTACTATCAGAACCGTCTGAATCCCTCAACGAACGTGATCTTCACGGCAGGCAAGCACACCATCGTGGCCGGCGGCGGTTACAGCTACACGCAACTGAATATCACCAATAACCGCACCGGTCATGCCCAGGCCAAGGTCAGCGGCTTTGACAATTTCCTGCAGGGATTTGTGCACAGTTCCCTGGCTTTCGAAAGTATCGATGACAGCGCGCACCGCAACAATGCGGATCGCTATTATCGGACCAACGAGCTCAGCGGCTATGTTCAGGACAAGTGGCAGGTGCAGAGCAACCTGAGCATCACCGGCGGTGTTCGTTATGACTACCATGGCGGCATGACCGAGAAGTACGGCGACATGTTCAACTTCGATCCGGCGTTGTACGACGTAACCGGCACCTCGACAACAAGTTTTAACGTCGTCAACTCAGGATTCGTTGTCGGCGGGAACAACGCGCAGCACCCGACTAAGGGCGTATCAGCGTCGACACTGAATGGGCGCCAATGGGGCATCTCGCCCCGTCTTGGCTTTGCCTGGTCGCCGACCAGATTCCACAACAACCTGGTCATAAGCGGCGGAGGCGGACTTTACTATGACCGCGGAGAACTGATGTCCTATCTCTCCCAGCCCGCGGGCGGTTCCATCGGTGGTCCTTTTGGCGTGACTGAATCGGCTCCGCTGGCCAGTGTCGCCCTGGGTCTCTCGGATCAAGGTACAAGGGCGAACTCCGGCGGTCTGACTCTCGAGAATCCCATGGGAGATCTGGCTTTCAGTCCCCCACCTCCAAATGGAAATGGCGCCTACGTGGCGCCGAGCTCAGACCCTGGCGCTATGGTTCAGGTCTTGCAGCAACAGTTGAATCAGATGACCGGATCGCCCGCCATGGGCACTAAGTACGCTCCCTACGGTAAGAACTGCAGTGGCTGGCAGAGTCAGGAAGGATACACCCTCTGCACTCAAGCCATTCCCTTTGGCTACTACGACAAGAGCAATGTCCTGCCCTACACGATCAACTACACGCTCAATGTGCAGTGGCAGCCGGCAAACACTGTCGCCATCATGGTTGGCTACACGGGCAACCGCGGCCGCCACTCGGTGATTCCGATTCCGTTCAATGAGCCGGGCATTGCAACCTCAAGCAATCCGATATGGGGCGAGACTTCTTCGTACGGCATGGAAGTCATGGACCAGAACTCGGAGAACTGCGATTACGATTACTGCCCGATCCCTGAGGAGCCCTGGGCCACAGCTGACTCCGGCAACACCGATTTCCGTACCCCGTACGTGGGCTACAGCCCCAATTCGGCAGCCTTCAAGACCGTCGGCGTTTCAGCCTACGACGCATTGGAAGCTCACGTTGAAAAGCGCCTTTCGCACAACTTCCAGGTGGGCGGCAGCTATACCTGGAGCCATTCACTCGACGAGCAGAGCGACATCGGTCTGTTCTTTACCGGCGACAACCCGAACCACCTGCGCGACTCCTGGGCCTCCTCGGACTTTGACCGTACCCACGTCTTCAGCGCCAACTTCCAGGTGGATGTTCCGAATGCGGCCAGGGAGCATACGGCGATGGCCTACGTCACGAATGACTGGCACATGGCCGGGACGGGAATTCTGCAGAGCGGCGAACCCTACTCGCTGTATGAGTTCTACGGCGCCGTGGGCAGCATCAACTTCGGCAACTACCCGACGCTGATGAACCCCGTTCTCGGCATCAAGGATCCGAAGCATCCAAAAAACGCATTGACCGGCAACAAGGGCTCTGCGCGCGGTCCGGGCGGCAGCTACATTCCCTCCCTCGATCCTTCGCAGATCGCCATCCAATACCTCCAGCCGGGCACCAACGGCATCCCGGTTTCAGCGAATGGCGAACCGAAGGATGAGTACGAAACCGCCTTCAATGTGGGTCAGCGTAATATCTTCCGCCAGTCCGCTCAGAAGCGTCTCGATCTCTCCTTCCGCAAGGGCTTCAGGATTTCTGAAAAGGTCAAGGCCCAGTTTGAACTCAACATCTTCAACGTGAGCAACACGACCAGCCTGGACGTACCACAGGACCAGGCGCAGATTCGCCAGAACAACGGATGCTCGGCAGTTGCGATTAATGCGTATGGAGGTGGCACGAATTGCAACCAGTACCGTTCCTATCTAGGATACGGACAGATTGTGACCTCCAACGATCCGGCGGATCAGCAGTCGGCTCTGGGGAATCTCGATCAGGTCCCATTCACGACAGGCACAGGAAAACAAACGCAGCTTCCTCTGACGCTGCTTGGCCCTAATGCCGTCGGTGGTCCACAGGGTACTTGTACCATTACACCCCTGACGATTGCCGGTACAAACAACTGCCCGAACAATGCCGCCGACTTTGGTTCTGCCACAGGAACCATCGGTGGTGCGCGTGCTTTCGTGATGGGCTTCCACATCACCTACTAACCCTGAACCCTCCCCTGGGAGGCGACAGGCGATCGGGGTCCCTGCGGGGGCCCCGGTTGCTTTTGGGGGCGAAGGACGGAGATTCAGGCGGGGCGGCCAGGTTGCCTTGGGTCGGATTCGGCCGGAGAAACGCAGGTCAGCCTGGGAATAGGGTGAGGTTTTTCAATCGCTTAACGCAGTAGAATTCCCGTTTGCATGAGAAAGGGGCGAATCCCGGAGGTGGGGAGCAATTTGGGAAAAGGGTCTGGCGCGGGGCGGAATTCCTGTTGAAAACCTGTGGAGAATCCGATTCGATTTGTCTCTGCAAGGCCACTGGATTGCTAGCACAATGCGCAAGTTATATGTTTCTGAGGTGTTTCCATGGTTTGCCCGAAGTGCGAATCTGAAGCCGTGTCGGTGATCCCCGCCGAGGTCCGGCTGTACCGCAACAGCCTGCGCACCATGAGCCATCCGCCGATTGCCCCCTCGCCGGATGTGCGGGTGTGCCTGGACTGCGGGTGGAGCGAGTTCTCCGTTCCCCGGTCGTGGCTTTCGGCCGGGTGGTTGCGGTCGCTGCGGGCCGAGGCGGTCACCAGTGCTGCCGGGATTTCCCCTTAGTTCCACCAGTTAGTTGGCGGGGGGCGGAGCACACGCTGGCTGCCCGATTCCATGGTTTGCATTATTTAATTCTTGCTTCAAAGCGCCGGGTTTTAGGCAGCGGTTAACAGAGAAAGAAAAGGCCTCCAACCGAAGCTGGAGGCCTTTGGTTTTTGCGCTGGTAGGCGCATCCGCCTGGATGGTAAATTCTAGTACATGCCATCCATGCCGCCGCCGTGGCCGCCGCCGGCCGGAGCACCCTTGGGCTCTGGAATCTCGACAACCAGGGCTTCGGTGGTGAGCAGCAGACCTGCGATCGAGGCTGCATTCTGCAGCGCGGTGCGGGTGACCTTGGTGGGATCGATGACGCCGGCCTTGACCAGGTCTTCGAATTTGCCCGTTTGCGCGTTGTAGCCGAAGTGCTGGTCCTTGGACTCCAGAACCTTGGCAACAACGACTGCGCCTTCTTCGCCGGCGTTGGCGACGATCTGGCGGAGAGGCTCTTCGAGGGAGCGGCGAACAATCTGCGCGCCGATCTTCTCATCGCCTTCCAGGGTCTTGATCAGCTCGTCGACCGCGGGGATGGCGCGGACCAGAGCGACGCCGCCTCCGGGAACGATGCCTTCCTCGACTGCCGCACGGGTGGCGTGCAGAGCGTCCTCGACACGGGCCTTCTTTTCCTTCAGCTCGGTCTCGGTTGCCGCGCCCACCTTGATGATGGCCACGCCGCCGACCAGCTTGGCAAGGCGCTCTTGGAGCTTCTCCTTGTCGTAGTCGGAGGTGGTCTTCTCTATTTGAGACCGGATCTCCTTCACGCGGCCTTCGATCTCAGACGACTTGCCGCCGCCGTCCACGATAGTGGTGTTGTCCTTGTCGATGGTGATGCGCTTGGCCTTGCCCAGGTCCTCAAGCTTGACGCCTTCGAGCTTGATGCCGAGGTCCTCGGTGATGGCCTTGCCGCCGGTAAGGATGGCAATGTCGCCGAGGATGGCCTTGCGGCGGTCGCCGAAGCCGGGAGCCTTGACGGCAGCCACGTTCAGTGTGCCGCGCAGCTTGTTGACGACGAGGGTGGCGAGGGCTTCGCCTTCCACATCCTCGGCAATGATGAGCAGGGGCTTGCCGCCGCGGGCAACCTGCTCCAGCAGGGGCAGCAGGTCCTTCATGGCGCTGATCTTCTTTTCGTAGATCAAGATGTAGGGATCGTCGAGAGCCACTTCCAGGCGCTCGGCGTCGGTGACGAAGTAGGGGCTGAGATAGCCGCGATCGAACTGCATGCCATCGACGGTCTCGAGACCTGTGTGCATGGTCTTGGACTCTTCGATGGTGATGACGCCGTCTTTGCCCACGACCTTGACGGCATGAGCGATGATGTCACCGATCTCCTGGTCGCCATTGGCGGAGATGGCGCCCACCTGGGCAACCGAACCCTCGTCCACCGGCTTGGAGAGCTTGCCGAGAGCGCCGCCCTCGGTCCACTTGCCGTCCTTGTCGCGGGTACCGATGATGACCGTGACGGCCTTCTCGATGCCGCGTCTCAGGGCCATCGGGTTGGCTCCGGCGGCCACCGTCTTCACGCCCTCGCGGAAGATGGATTGCGCCAGGACCGTTGCGGTGGTGGTGCCGTCGCCGGCCACGTCGGAGGTCTTTGAGGCGACTTCCTTCACCAGTTGGGCGCCGACATTTTCCATCGGGTCCTTCAGCTCGATCTCCTTGGCGACGGTGACGCCGTCCTTGGTGATGGTGGGGGAGCCGAACTTCTTCTCGATGACCACGTTGCGGCCCTTGGGGCCTAGGGTTGCCTTGACGGCGTCCGCGAGGATGTTCACGCCGCGCAGGATCGCCTGACGGGAATCTTCACCGTGCAGAATTTGCTTTGCCATTTCTCGTTTCTCCTGAGTTCACAGTTCCTTGTTCGTAGTTCACAGCCGCCGGTTCACAGTCGCTATCGAGTTCAAGCCGCATCGGAACTGCGAACTGTGAACCAAGAACTGTGAACTGGCGCGCGCAGCGCGCTTACTTCTTCACGATGCCGAGGACTTCTTCTTCGCGCATGATGAGAAACTCCTGGCCGTCGAGCTTGATCTCGGTGCCGGAGTACTTGCCGAAGAGGATATTGTCGCCCGCCTTGACGTCCAGGGGGAAGACCTTGCCTTCGTCGTTGGACTTGCCTTTGCCGACGGAGATGACTTCGCCCTCCTGGGGCTTCTCCTTGGCGCTGTCGGGGATGATGATGCCCCCACGGATGGTTTCGCCCTCTTCCAGACGGCGGACGAGGATGCGGTCATGGAGCGGAGTGAAAGTGGTTGCTACGGATGTTGATGCCATTGCTTTGCTTCTCCTTCAGGCCCCGGCAGGGTTGAGCCCCGGCCGCGGGATGTGAGTGGTTTTCAAGAAAAAAGCCTTGGAAGCTGCAAGGTGCAGGCTCCGGGAATCCGGCGTTGGGGAGTGCAAGGCAAGAGGACCAAGCAGACTCGCCAGCGGTGTGCTAGCACTCTAGGCTTCCAATTGCTAAAGATAGGAGAAAGTGGCTGAATTGTCAAGTGCAGATCGTCAGAATATGAGTATATTACGCTCATATAGGTTGACTGTTGTAGAATCTACAGTCTGCCGCTTACCGGTCTCGATTCCCGCCTGTCCAGCGGTGCGTCAGACCATTTACAATGATCCCCATGTTGCGTCGCACCCTATTCACTCTTGCATGCCTCGTGGCCGGGTTGGGCCTGGTCACCTCTTCGCTCACCGCCCATGGCCAGGATGAGACCAGCAAGCGTGGCCGGAAGTACAAGTCGCCGCCGCCGACGGCGCGCATCGAAGTGACCATTCTGAAGGATGTGAACGGCAAGCCGATCGAGAACGCCGCGGTCATCTTTCACCCGATGGAGGGGGAGAAGGACAAAGGCAACATGGAGCTGAAGACCAACGAAGACGGCAAGACGGTCATCGACGTTCTGCCCCTCGGGGACACGGTGCGGCTGCAGGTGATTGCGCGCGGCTTTCAGACCTTCGGCGACGACTACAAGGTCGACAAGGCGGAGATGGGGATCGAGATCCGGATGAAACGGCCCGGGGAGCAGTACTCGATTTACAAGGACCACCCAGCAAAGCCGGATGACGGCTCGAGCAAAGTAACGACACCGAGCCCCAAGCCGGCTGCTTCAGCGCCTGCTGAGCCGTCCACCCAAACAGGCACGCCGCCGGCTGCCGCGCCGAACCCGCCCGCCAGCCAGCCGCAGAGCAATTAGGGCCTGCGGCGAAGATGGGATGAGTGGGCGCGGCGCCAGACTCTGTTCTTAAGGAGCCTCTGATTAAGTCCTCATCCACACCGGGCATTCCCTCAGGGGCTAAAGCCCGAGTCGGTTTTGCACCATTTGCGGCACGACTGAAGTCGTGCCCTTTCAAAACGTCAACTTCTTCAGAAGTTCCTTAAGCGTGGATCGACCCGCGATGCCAAACTTTACCCTGAGCGGAAAATCGGTACTGGTCACCGGAGGCGCGCGGCGCATCGGGCGGGAGATTGCGCTGACACTGGGCCGGGCCGGCGCGGACGTGGCGCTGACCTACCGAAACTCCCAGGGCGAAGCGATCCGGACGGCGGAGGAAATCAGGCTGCTCGGCAGCCGCGCGCTGGCCGTGGAATGCGAGGTACGCTCGGAGAGTTCGGTGCGCGCGGCGATCAAGAGCGTGCTGGACAAATTCGGGCGGCTCGACGTGCTGGTGAACAATGCGGCCGTCTTCGACTCAGCGCCCCTGGACGAGATCAGCCTGGAGGCCTGGGATGCGGTCTTTGAGACGAATGCACGCGGACCATTTCTAGTGGCGCGCGAGGCGTTAACGGCTCTGCGCACGGCCCAGGGGCGGATCGTGAATATTGGTTCGCTGGGAGGCATGCGCGCCTGGGCCGGCCATGCCCACTACTGCGGCTCGAAGGCCGCGCTGCACATGCTGACGCAGGCCATGGCCAAGGCGTTTGCGCCCGAGGTGAGCGTCAATTGCGTGGCCCCTGGGTGGATCGATCTGGACGATGCGACGGCAAACGTGAGCGAGCGATTTGCGGCCCGGACCCCGATGAGGCGCAACGGGACCGCCGCGGATGTAGCTGAAGGTGTGCTGTTCTTTGCTGCGGGGCCGAAGTTCGTGACCGGGCAGATTCTGGCTGTGGACGGCGGGCTGGGACTGGCTTAGAGCCGCACTTGCCAGAGGCTGACCGGGTGCTTAGCGGGCAAGGAGCCGATCCCAGAAGCCTCTCGCGTTGGCGGGAAGCTCGTCTTTCTCTTTCTTCGGGGCTCCGGACGTGGCGGAAGCAAGCCTGGCACGGGAGCGGTAGCGGCTGGGGTCGAACTTGAGCGGCACGCGCTCCCACAGGCCGGCCGGCTCGACCTGTTCCAGCCAGCCCGAGCCTTCCAAAGCGGACATCGGATTGGTGATGCACAGGCGGCGCGCAGTCTCTTCGCCAGCCTTGCTGCTCACATAGTCGAAGGCCTTCTTCAGGTGGGGCGGGCGCCACTTGGGATTGTGGGCGTCGGTGGCCAGGAAGTGGATCCAGTTGCGGTCCAGCAGCTCGTTGGAAAAGGCCTCCGCGATGTTTCCGAAACGACCGTAAAGAGAGCCGGCAGTGACCTGCACGAGGCATCCGGCACGCATCCACTCGGCCAGCATCTCGGGTTTCTGCTGAATGACCCGGTTGCGCTCGGGATGGGTGATGATCAGCGTGTAGCTCTGTTCCTGCAGCCTGCGCATGGCATCCGACAGTTGCGGAGGGATGACCATCTCGGGGAATTCGATGAGCAGATAGCCCTTGCCGCCAATGGAGTAGCGAGGCGGGTTCGCCAGCGCGTCGAGAATGTTCTCGGCGTTGAGGTGGAAGTCACACCCGAGCGACAATTGGATTTCGTCCTGAAGCAGCCGTTGCAACTCGGCCAAGCGCTCCAGGTTGACTTCAGTCTGATAGGGGTAGACGCTGCTGGCGTGCGGGGTACAGACGATGTGAGTAACACCCTCCGCGGCAGCCTCGCGAGCCATGGCCAGCGAGGTGGCCAGATCGGGCGATCCGTCGTCTACGCCGTAAATCAGATGGTGATGAATATCGATCATGCTTGGACCCAAGGTTCCTCGATCTTGGAAAAGTGGTTCACCGCACTGCCAGCGCTTCAACCATTGAGGCGAATATCTTCCATCCGTCGGCAGATCCGAGTAACTCCTCGCTGGACCGATCGGGGTGGGGCATCATGCCCAGTACGTTGCGGTTTGCGTTCAAGACCCCGGCGATGTTGCTTAAAGAGCCGTTCGGATTGGCTTCGGCAGTTACGTCTCCCTGAGGGTTGACGTAGCGGAAGGCGATCCGGTCTTCGGCTTCAAGCGCGTGCAGGTCTTCCGGAGTGCAAAAATAGTTTCCTTCCATATGGCCTATCGGAATCTGGAGTACATCTCCTTTTGCCAACTGGTTGGTAAAGGGACTATCGGCAGTTTCGACACGAAGATGCACTTGCTTGCAGATGTACTTCAGTCCCTCATTGCGCATCAGCGCGCCGGGCAGCAGGCCGGCCTCGGTCAGAATCTGGAAGCCGTTGCATATTCCCAGCACCATGCCCCCGCCGGCTGCAAATTGCTGCACGGCCTGCATCACCGGCGAGAAGCGAGCGATGGCTCCGGTGCGCAGGTAATCGCCGTAGGCAAACCCGCCGGGCACCAGGACCGCATCCACTCCTGACAAATGTTCCGAGTCGTGCCAGAGAAAGGTCACTGGCTGGTGGGCCACTTCGGCAATCACATGGAATGTGTCGTGATCGCAGTTGGAACCGGGAAAGACCAGGACCCCAAACTTCATGTTCTCAGGGTATCAGTTTCTCGTGAAGCCAAGGGTACCTTTTTGATCACAGGGGTAGTACTTTTGGGTACTGGGTGGGGAGCTTTGCGGGAGCCAGGCCAGGCTCCCGCAGATTGTATCCTCAGTATTCCACTTGCAATTCGAGCCCTTTGCCGTTGTCGGGAAGAACGGCGGTGATGCGGTGGTGTTCGGCGTCGAATCCGGGTGTGACCCGCGCGGGGGCTGCTCCGGCCAGAACGGCAGTGGCGCCGGAGGCCGGCCGGGACGCGCCGTAGACCTCGATGGAGAGCTGGTTCCACCACGGCGTAAAGACGCCTGTCTGCGGTTCGACAGCCACGGTGAGTCCCTGGGAGGAGAGGCGGCAGGTGAAGGCGATGCGCAGGAACGCGCCCTTCTGGAAGGCGTAGCTCTGGCCGTCGTCGAGGTAGAGGCTCCCGGCACACGCGCCGCCCGGTTGGGGGGGCGGGTAGATGCGCAGAGTCAGCGGACCCTGCGGCTTCTCGCCGGTGCTCTGGACCAGCGGCTGCTCGGGGATGATGGAGCCGGCGCGAACGAAGACCGGAAGCGTGTCGAGGCTGCGGTGAATGGTGATCTCAGGCTGCGCGACGGAGGAGTTGTCGATGGCCATTCTGCCTGTCTTGCCGTCGGCGCGCGCACCGCTCCAATAGTCGTACCAGCCATCGGGGGGCAGCGCCACGGAATAGTTGTCGACCTCGTCCGGGTAGGGGCTTTGCGCCACCAGAAGGTCGGGGCCGAGCAGAAAGACGTTGCCGTTGGCCAGATCGATGGGGCCGCCGTCGGCGGTGGGGGCAGGGAACTCCAGGAAGAGCGGGCGCATGATGGGCAGCCCGGTGCGGCTCATCTCCTCCGCCGTGGTGTAGAGGTAAGGCAGGAGGCGATAGCGCTCCTCGATGTAGCGGCGGCGCAGGTTCACGTCCTCCGGTGTGCCGTTTTCCCAGGGTTCCTGGGGGTTGGTGTTGATGGCGGTATGGTCGCGGTCGATGGGATGGAAGGCGGCTGCCTCGAGCCAGCGGGTGAGCAACTCCGGCTGCGGCGAGCCGGCAAAGCCGCCCACATCCGCGCCGCTCATGGCAAAGCCGCTCAGGCCCAGGTTGATGAGCTGCGGCGTGGTCTGGCGGAGGTGGTTCCAGGTGCTGGAGTTGTCGCCGCTCCAGGTGGCCGCGTAGCGCTGCCCGCCGGCATAGCTGGCGCGGGTCATGACGAAGGGGCGCGTGTCGGGAGCGATCTTCAGGAGGCCCTCGAAGGTGCCGCGGCTGTTTTCCATGCCGAAGATGTTATGAACTTCGAGGTGGCTGGCGTTCCGCTTGGCGAATCCCGGCTCGTCGATGCGGTGCTGGACGTCGTCGGGCATGGTCTTCGAGGCAACCTCGAAGACGGCCGGCTCGTTCATGTCGTTCCAGAACCCGGCGACGCCCTTGGACACAAAGTCGGCGTAGAGAGTTCCCCACCAGTCGCGCGCGGTCTTCTGCGTAAAGTCGGGAAAGACGGCCTTGCCGGGCCAGACGACGCCCACGTAGGTGGAGCCGTCTAGATTCTTGACGAAGTGATCGCCGGCCACGCCTTCGTCGTAGGGCTTGTAGCCCGCATTGGGCAGGTCGGCGATGTGCAGGTCGGTGATGACCACGGTGTGCAGATGCTCGGCTTTGAGGTCTTGGATCATCTGCTCAAAGTGCGGAAACCGTTCCGGGTCCACGGTGAAGGGGCGATTCTTCAACTGGTAGTCGATATCCAGCCAGATTACATCTGCGGGGATGCGCTCCGAGCGCAGGCGGGCGGCGATGCGGCGCACCTCGGCCTCGGGGTAGTAGCTGTAGCGGGACTGCTGGAAACCGAGCGACCAGAGCGGCGGCAGAGGCGTTGTGCCGACCAGCCAGGCCCAATCCTCGACCACGGCCTTGGGCGATGGGCCGTAGAGGATGTAGTAGTCGAGCGGTCCGCCCTCGGAGCCGAAGGAGTAGCCGTCGCGGTACTGCTTGTTGAAGTCGAAGCTGGCACGCCAGGTGTTGTCGAGGAAGGTGGCGGCGGCGATGCCGCGGCGGTAGGTAATGAAGAAGGGGATCGACTTGTAGATCGGATCGGTCGACTCCTGCCAGCCGAAGGCGTCGGTGTTCCAGTCGACGAAGGCTTCATTGCGGCGGTCGAGGGGGCCGGGCTTGTCGCCCAGGCCGAAGTAGTGCTCGTCGGCGGGAGACTTGCGGAAGACGCGGAAGGATGCGCCGTTGTACTCCACCGGCCTTCCGGGCAGGTCAGCGGCAATGATATGGCCTTCAAGGTCGGTGACGGTCAGCTCCAGCGGGTTCTTCTGGACGGACACGCGCAGCTTCGCCGTGATGAAGCCCACGGCCGTTGCGCTGGACTGCGCGGTGACGGCGACGGAGGCAGTGCGCGACGCGGGCAGAACCGCCCACGAGGCGTCTTCCGGCAACTCACCCGAGGCGCCGACGCGCACGCGCAGCACATCGTCGCGCAAGGCCGTGATCTGGATGGCGGCCGGGCCGGAGCGGATTTCGATTCCATTGGAGGTTGCCCGGGAAGCGGTGACCCGGTCCAGACGGACGAAGCCTGCGTTCTGTTGGGCTTCGCTGCTGGCGTTCGCTTGTGACGTTGCGGCTAGAAACAGGAAAACAGGTAGAACAAACAGGGAACCTACTACCCTTTGCACTCAGCACCTCATTGGGAGCCAATCTGTGGGTCGTAGGCAAGCATAAAGCCCCGAGGGCCAGAAGGGAAACGATATGTT
>JARLGE010000111.1 GCA_031296215.1 Occallatibacter sp. | reverse complement strand
CGGCTGATGTCGCTGCTGGACCGGGAGTACGCGGCGCGCAAGGATTGAACCCGGCTCGTCTTCAGGCCAGCGGCCCGTTTATCCACCGTTCTCACCACCATCTACCTGCCCGCGCGTTGTAGACTTTGCTGTGATGGAAACTACGGGATGCGGGACAGCGATCGTTACGCCGTTCAAGGCGGACGGATCGATTGACGAGGCGGCGCTCAGGGCGCTGGTGAACTGGCAGATCGAGAGCGGGATCGACTTCATTGTGGCCTGCGGCTCGACGGGCGAGGCGGCCACGCTTGAGGAAGACGAGTGGCTGATGGCCGTCTGCATGGTGGCCGAGGCCGCTGCCGGGCGCGTTCCGGTGTGGGCCGGGTGCACGCACAACGCGACGCGGACGCTGGTGCGGCAGGCGGCGCGGCTGAAGCAGATTCGCGGCGTGGAGGCGGTGCTGTCGGCCAATCCGTATTACAACAAACCCTCGCAGGAGGGGCAGTTTCAGCACTTTCTGGCGCTGGCGCGGTCGGTGGATCCGCTGCCGGTTACGCTCTACAACATTCCGGGGCGAACCGGGGTGAACCTGGAGCCGGAGACGGTGCTGCGGCTGGCCGAGGCGGCTGGGAACATTCAGGCCATCAAGGAATCGAGCGGCAAGCTGCCGCAGATTGCCGATCTGGTGCACCTGCTGCCGCGGGGGTTCAAGGTGTTCAGCGGCGACGACAACATGGCGCTGGCCTCGATCGGGGTGGGCGCGCATGGGCTGGTGAGCGTGGCAGCCAACGAGATTCCGGTGGAGATGGGGCGGATGATCCGCGCCGCGCTGGCTGACAATTGGGCCGAGGCGCGGGAGCTGGAGCGGCGCTTTGCGCGGTTGATCGAGGCCAACTTCTGGGATTCGAACCCGACGCCGGTGAAGACGGTGCTGAACCTGATGGGCCGGACCTCGGACCATGTGCGGCTGCCGCTGGTGCCGCCCACGGCTGCGGTGCGCGCCAAGCTGGAACGACTGGCTGGAGAGCTTGGTCTGCTGAAGCACGCGCCCGTTCCAGAGGGCGATCTGGGCCTGTTCTAAGAGCCTGTCAAAGAACCGAGATCGGGGAAGGCCGGATTGGGTTCGCGGTTTCCCACCCATTCCAAAAGAAACGCGAATGGATGGGGCACGGAGCGTTTGGGGCGGGTTGAAGGTAGGCAAGTTGCAATTTTTTGACAGGTTCTAAAGGTGTGAGCATGCTCACAGGCCTGGACTTGACTGATAGGCATATAATTTGGCCTGAAAATGATTCAGTGCCAAGATGCCAACCGAGGGGCATCCGCAACTGAGGAGACTGCCATGTTGAAGCCGTTCCTGCTGTTCTCTGCCGCGATCTTCTTAATGATCGCTTCCACGCCGGTTTCCACGCTTGCCGGGGGGGGGGGCGGGTCAAGACGCCGCGCCCGCTTCCACCAATCCCGTGAAGTCGACGGCCGCGTCGCAGGAGAAGGCGAAGAAACTCTATGCTCAGGATTGCGCGGTTTGCCACGGGGATAATGGCAACGGGAAGACCGATGTGGCCAGCAGCATGGGAGTAACCCTGGCCGATTGGACCGACCCGAAGGCTCTGGCCGACAAGTCGGACCAGCAACTGTTCGACATTATTCGCAAGGGCAAGGACAAGATGCCCGCCGAGGATGCAGGCCGGGCCAAGAACGATGAAATCTGGAGCGTGGTAACTTTTATTCGCGGACTCTCAAAGAACCAGCCTGCCGCTCCTCCGGCACCGGCGCCCGCGGCTCCGGCACCGGAGGGTGCGCCCGCGCCGGGACACTAGAGGCCATCGCATCGACGCTCTTCAATCCGTCGCTAGCGTCCCTCAGGGGCTAGAGCCGTGCCCTTTCAAAGCCGGCTAATGAGAGAGCTTTCCGGGACCTGAAACCTGGGCCAGGGCGCGGGCGGCCGGTTTTGCCGTAAGCTGAGAAGAACATGAGCCATTCCGCTGTTCTTCTGATCGACTGCCCAGACCGCAAGGGGCTGGTGGCCCGGGTTGCGAGCCTGCTCTACCAGCGGGGCGCCAACATTCTTCACGCCGACCAGCACCAGGACCACGAGCTGGGGCTGTTTTTCATGCGCGTGGAGTGGGGGCTGGAGGGGGCGGCCAGCACGGGGCGAGAACCGGAGCGGTTTGACCTGGACGGATTCAGAGAGGCGTTCGCACCGCTGGCCGCGGAGCTGGGCATGCGCTGGCAGTTGACCAGCAGCGCGCGGCGGACCCGCATGGCTCTGTTCTGCTCGCAGTTTCCGCATTGCACGGCCGATCTGCTGGAGCGCTGGCGAACGGGCGAGCTGGAGTGCGAGATTCCGTGCATCGTTTCGAATCATCAAGACGGTGAAAAACTCGCCGGATTTTATGGGATTCCCTTCGAGTTCGTCCCGGTCACCGCCGCGACCCGGAGCGAGGCCGAAGCGCGACAATTGGAGTTGCTGGCCCGGCACGAGATCGACCTGGTGGTGCTGGCGCGCTACATGCAGATTCTTTCGCCGGCCTTTGTGGCCCGCTATCCGGCCTCGATCATCAACGTGCATCATTCGTTTCTGCCCGCCTTTACCGGGGCGCGGCCCTACCACGCGGCGCATGCGCGGGGAGTGAAGCTGATTGGGGCGACCAGCCACTATGTGACGGATCTTCTGGACGATGGGCCGATCATCGAGCAGGACGTGGCGCGCATTTCGCACCGCGACCAGGTGGAAGATCTGGTGGCGCGGGGACGCGACCTGGAGCGGGCGGTGCTGTCGCGCGCGGTGCGCTGGCACCTGGACCGGCGGATTCTCTGCTACGGGAACAAGACGGTGGTGTTTGATTAGGGTTCAGGGTTCAGGGTCCGGGGTCAGGGGTCAGAGAGCAGGGACGGGCGCTGGCGCGCGCAGATTCTCCCTTCCCCTCAAGTACGATCTCTGCCATACTTGATTGTGCACCCCTGGTACGGCCAATCCCAACAATCCAAAAGTGAGGTTGCGGCGATGTCTGCAAAGTATGTCTTTGTGACGGGCGGAGTTGTGTCCAGTTTAGGCAAGGGCCTGGCGGCGGCCTCGATCGGCTGCTTGCTGGAGAGCCGCGGCCTGCGCGTGAACCTGATGAAGTTCGACCCCTACCTGAACGTCGATCCGGGGACCATGTCGCCGTTTCAGCACGGCGAGGTTTTTGTGACCGACGACGGCGCGGAGACGGACCTGGACCTGGGCCACTACGAGCGGTTCACGCACGCGCCGCTGTCGAGGGACAACAATCTGACCACGGGGCGCATCTACGAGCAGATCATTTTGAAGGAGCGGCGCGGGGACTACCTGGGCAAGACGGTGCAGGTGATTCCACACGTGACCAACGAGATCAAGAACGCCATGCGCAAGGTGTCTGCCAATGGCGCGGACGTGACGATTGTGGAGATCGGCGGCACGGTGGGCGACATTGAGTCGCTGCCGTTTCTGGAGGCGATTCGCCAGATGCGGCAGGAGCTGGGGCGCGAGAATACAGTTTTTGTTCACCTCACGCTGGTGCCGTGGATTTCCGCGGCGCAGGAGTTGAAGACCAAGCCGACCCAGCACTCGGTGAAGGAACTGCTTTCGATCGGGATTCAGGCCGACATTCTGCTGTGCCGCTCGGACCGCAACCTGAGCCGCGAGATCAAGCAGAAGATTGCCGCCTTCTGCAACGTGGAGGAGCGGGCGGTGGTGGGCGCAACGACCGTGCCTTCCATCTACGAAGTGCCGCTGCGCTTTGCCGAGGAGGGGCTCGACGCGCTGATTCTGAAGTACCTGCACAAGGATGCGGCGGAGGCCGGTCTCGATGCATGGAAAGGTCTGGTGGAGCGCTGCTACCACCCCAAAGACGACGTGCATATCGCCATCGTGGGCAAGTATGTGGAATACGAAGATAGTTACAAGTCACTGAAAGAAGCTTTGACGCACGGAGCGGTATCGCAGAACCTGAAGTTACAAGTAACTTGGATCGAAGCCGAAGGGCTGGAATCGAAGACTCCCGAGGACCGGAGTTATGAGGCGCAGTTAGAAGGATTCGACGGAATCCTGGTGCCGGGCGGGTTCGGCAAGCGCGGCATTGAGGGGATGCTGAACGCGATCCGCTACGCGCGCGAGAGACAGATTCCTTATTTCGGGATTTGCCTGGGGATGCAGACGGCGTGCATCGAGTTTGCGCGCAATGTGTGCGGATTAAAGGACGCGAATTCGAGCGAGTTCGACCCGGCCAGCCAGCACCGGATTATCTACAAGCTGCGCGAATTGCTGGGCGTGGAAGAGATGGGCGGAACCATGCGGCTGGGGGCGTGGACGTGCATCTTGCAGGAGGACTCGCTGGCGGCGAAGGCTTACGGCGGGGCGACGGAGATCAGCGAGCGGCACCGGCACCGGTATGAGTTCAACCGCGAGTACGAGGCGCTGCTGACGGGCGGCGGGCTGCGCATCAGCGGGACTACGCCGGACGCGACTTATGTGGAGATTGTGGAGATACCGGGGCATCCTTACTTTCTGGGCTGCCAGTTTCATCCTGAGTTCAAGTCGAAGCCGCTGGAGCCGCATCCGCTGTTCCGGGAGTTTGTTACGGCGAGTTACAGGAACCGGGTGGGGCGGCTGGCTGCAGAGTCAGTAACTTCCGAGGCTATTGTGAAATAGGAATTAAGCCACATGAAGGCTCAATACGTCGGCGACATCGGCGATTTTGGCAAGGTGCTGATCCTGAAGCACCTTGCCGGCCTTGGCTTCAAGATCGGCGTCAATTGGGTGCTGACGGAAAATGACGAGAGGGCCGACGGCAAGCACCGGGATTACATAAATTATCGCGGGAGGGATTGCCTTTGCTGCTGTGATGAGAAGGTCTTTGAACAAATACTGCCGCTTGCAAAGAAGGAAAAAGCTGATCGCAGAATTGAAGACCTTGAGAGCCTCATTCGGACTTTTTCCAATAGTGTTGTTTTCTTCTCGAAGAAGTACATGGGTGGAAGTGCGCGCAAAGCTGTCGAGGAAGAGGCTTTCGCTCAACTATCGGATACCGTCGCCGATTTTGTGTTCTTCGATCCTGACAATGGGGTTGGTGGAGAACAGGGCGCCTCTTCCAAGCACGTGTACCTTTCCGATCTGAAACGCTATTGGAAGCGCAAGCAATCGCTTTTGACCTATCATCACTTGGGTCGGACGGGTACGCATGACGCGCAGATTGGTGAATTGAAGAGGGGTTTTCGAAGTGCTTTTCCGGATGGCCGCCTGTACACATACCACTTGAGGCGGGGAACGGCGAGAGTCTATATTCTCTGCGTTCGAGAAGAGCACCTGCCCAACATTCTCGATAGGGATTTCATTCCTGCGATTGAGCCCCTGAAAATCACAAAAACCGATTGGGCTAAGGTTGGCAGGTGTTGTGAAAAGATTCATTCCGTGAGATCTACCCCAGCAGCACCGCCCCCTTCGTCTTCCCGGCCAGGGAGCGGTCGAAGGTGACGAGGGTCAGTTTAGCCGTCTCGGCAAATGCGGCGAGATAGGCGTCTGCCCAGGTCTTCGGTGACGGCGCATCCGCCAGAGTCAGGCGCTGAAACGCGGTATCAAGTCCGGTAGGCTCGGCGTGCAGAAAGGCTCGCCCGCCATCCATCCACCGGGCGTAAATTCCCCAGCATTGCTTCTGCGTGAGCGGCGCGCCCTGCATGACTGCG
>JARLGE010000110.1 GCA_031296215.1 Occallatibacter sp. | reverse complement strand
TGCCTCGGCGCTGCTGGAGACGCAGGACCCGGAACAGAACAATACGTTCCGCGACAACTATCTGGACGTGCCGTTTGACCTGTCGAAGGTGCTGTTTATCTGCACGGCGAACATGCTGGACACGGTGCCGCCACCGCTGCTGGACAGGATGGAGCTGATCTTCCTTGAGGGCTACACCGAAGAGGAGAAGGTGCAGATCGCGAACCGGTATTTGATTCCGCGGCAGATCAAGGAGAATGGAATCACGGTGGAGCAGATCGAGTTTCCCGAAGATGCGGTGCGGTACATAGTGCGGCACTACACGCGGGAGGCCGGCGTGAGGAAACTGGAGCAGGCCATCGGCACGGTTTGCCGCAAGCAGGCACGGCGCGTGGTGGAAAACCATGCGGAGAAACTGGTGGTGACGCTCGAGGTGATCAAGGAGTTCCTGGGCGGTATCCAGGTACGCGTTGAAACCGAAGTAGCGGAGCGGGTGAAGAGGCCGGGCGTAGCTGTGGGTCTGGCGTGGACTCCAGCGGGCGGCGACATTCTGTTTATCGAAGCCAACAAGATGAAGGGCAAGGGCAGCTTTACGATGACAGGGCAGATTGGCGAGGTGATGCAGGAATCGATGCAAGCTGCGCTGACCTGGGTTCGTTCAAACTCCGCAAGCCTGGGGCTGGCCGAGGACTTTACCAAGGATATCGACCTGCACATTCACGTGCCGGCCGGAGCGATTCCGAAAGATGGCCCCTCGGCGGGCGTGACGATGGCAACGGTGCTGGCGTCGCTGCTGACCGATACGCCGGTGCGCCCGTTGACGGCGATGACCGGAGAGATCACGCTGAGCGGCAACGTGCTGCCGGTGGGCGGGATCAAGGAGAAGTTTCTGGCGGCGCGCCGGGCGGGAGTGGAAACCATCATTCTGCCGGCGGAAAATCGCCAGAACGTGGAAGAGGACCTGACTCCGGAGATGATGGCGGGCGTGACAGTGCACTACGCCAGCCGCATTGAAGATGTGCTTGCGGTGGCGCTGCCGCTGCTGAAGGCTCGGCCGGATACGCAACCGGCCGGGGCTGAGGTTGCAGCCAGTCCGGTTGCATGAGTTGGGCTAAAACAAGCGAGGAAGGCCGGCGAACCTGCCGGCCTTTTTTGTGGTCCAAAGCGGGAGGATTTCACGGCAAGACAGTGGCTTGGCCCTGAATACCGTCTGCTGCGTCTAAGTGGCAGGCGGTATTCTTCTTCAAGCTATGCGAGTGCGAGTTCTTCCCTTTGGGGTTTCGAAAGATTGGCTGGGTGCGGACACGGCCACGATGGAGTTGCCGGAAGGCGCTTCAGTGGCGGATCTGCTGGCTCAGTTGACGGCGCGCGTGGCTGTACAGCCGCGGGCGCTGCGCGGGATTGCAGTGAGCGTGAATGCGGAGTACGCCACGAAGGGACAGGTGCTGCACGAGGGCGATGAGGTGGGGTTGCTGCCGCCAGTCTCTGGCGGGAGTGCTGCGCACACGGGTCCTGCGCGGACGGCGAAAACTTTGGAGGAGAGCAATCAACTTGTAGCGTTGGTGCGGGAGCGCATTGATGCGGAAGAACTTGTGGCCGCGGCCAAGCGGGGCGAGGATGGCGCGGTGGTGGTGTTCGACGGGATTGTGCGCAACAACTCGCGCGGGCGGCGGACGCTCTACCTGGATTACGAAGCCTACGAAGAGATGGCACTGAAGCAGATGCGGAGGCTTGCGGAAGAGGCGCGGGAGAAATTTTGCGTGCGGGCGGTGACGCTGGTGCACCGGCTGGGCCGGCTGGAGGTGGGCGAGACCAGCGTGCTGATTGTGGTGACGTCGGCGCACCGCGGAGTGGCGTTTGAGGCGTGCCGGTGGATCATTGACACGCTGAAGAAGACGGTGCCGGTGTGGAAGAAAGAGACGTTTGAGGATGGGGCGGTTTGGGCGGATGGAGAGCCGTTTCCGGCGGGGCTTGCCGTGGAGGGTTCGAGTGAAGGGTAAGAACGCCACGAACCGACGCATGGAAATCGGAACCATTGCGAGACGGGCTTTATGCCTTTCCACCCTTGCGGCCGACCACCCCACGGACCAAGACCCGTCCGTGGGGACCCCGGTAAGCCGCAAGGATGGGGCACCCGGGATTTTGCGAACGGGAAGATGCAGAAACAACCGTCGTTCAACTCAATTTCACGCCGGGGTATTGCTAATGGTGTTGGCGGCGATGTTTGCGACGAGTGCGCTTGCGGCGCAGACTACGCTGCGAATGGATGTGAAGCTGGTAAGCGTGTTTGTGAACGTGACGGATCGCAACGGGGCGATTGTGGGCGGGCTGGCACGCGGAGATTTTGCGATAACCGAAGACGGGCGGGCGCAGCAGATTGCGGTGTTTGAAAAACAGGCGGAGATGCCGCTGAATTTGACGCTGGCGATTGACACCAGCGGGAGCGTGCGCAAGGACATGACGGAAGAGGCTGCTGCGGCACGGCGGTTTGCTCATGCGATTGTGCGGCCGCAGGACCAGATGAGCGTGATGCAGTTTGCGACCGAAGTGCGGGCGCTGACGCCGTTTACCAACAAGCTGGCGCAGATTGACCGCGGCCTGGGGCAACTACGCGGAGACTATGCAACGGCGCTCTACGATGCAATCTACCAGGGCTCAGAGCGACTGGGCGCGAAAGACGGGCGCAAGGTGCTGGTGGTGATTTCTGACGGGGACGATACGGTGAAAAACACCACGTACGCACAGGCGCTGGAACAGGCTCTGCGCAACGAGGTGATGATTTACTGCCTGATCGACGTGCCGATTGAGGCCAGCGCGGGGCGCGACCTGGGCGGTGAACACGCGATGATTACGCTGGCCGAGCAGACGGGCGGCAAGTATTTCTACGTAGGCGCCGGGGGGCTGGACAAGGCGTTTGCACAGGTGAGCGACGACCTGCGGACGCAGTACCTGCTGGGCTATTATCCGCGGAATCAGGAGCCGGGGCGGGTGTTTCACCGGATTGAAGTGACGGTGCCGAGGGCTTCGACAGCTGACTTTAATGTGCGCCATAAGACGGGGTACTATGCCGATGCGCGGCCGGGTGAGAATTAGCGCGGGACCGAAATGCTGTAATCTTGCGGCATGAAATTTTTGTCTTCTGTGTGCCTGCTGGCGATCTTGTTTACCGGTGCCCTGCCCTGCTCTGCCAAAACTCATCAGGGCAAGATACGCGTTCTGATTGTTGACGGATTCAGCAACCACGACTGGCAGCAAAGCACGGTGATGCTGCGCGGCATTCTTGAATCTGCGGGGGAATTCACCGTGGATGTGAGCACGGCGCCGCAAGAGACCGGCTCGGCTGCATGGGTGGCGTGGCGGCCGCGCTTTGCCGACTACGACGTGGTGATTCAGACATGCAACGACAATGGCGGAAACGGCCTTCTGCAAGGGCTTAAGCAAAAACCCGAATGGCCCGGCGCGGTGAAACGGGACTTTGCGGATTACGTTCAGAAAGGCGGCGGCGTTTATATTTTTCACGCCGCGGAGAACGCTTTTGTGGGCTGGAACGAATATGAAGAGATGGTCGGGCTTAGCTGGCGCAGGGCGGATTATGGGACTGCGATCCGCGTGAGCGATAGCGGCGACATTGTGCGGATTCCAGCCGGCGAGGGCCGCGGAACCGGGCATGGGCAGCGCGGGGATGCCCTAGTGACACGGCTGGGCGACGATCCGATTCATGCGGGGATGCCGCGGGCGTGGCTGTCGCCGGACATGGAAGTGTACTTTTACGCGCGCGGCCCGGCGGAAGGGGTCCACGTGCTGGCCTACGCGCGGGACAGCGATCCGAAGCTTGGTTTGTTGTGGCCGGTGGAGTGGACGACGAGCTACGGCAAAGGGCGCGTTTACATCTCGACCTATGGGCATGTGTGGCCTGGAGATGTGCAACCGCCGGGCTTGCGCGATGCCGCAGTGCAAACCATTATTCCGCGGGCAATGGAATGGTTAGCGCGACGGCCCGTCACGTTTCCGGTGCCGAGAGATTTTCCGGGGACGAGCGCAGTTTCGGTGCGCGGCAAGAACTAGCAGGCGGGGATTGTTGCTGAGAAGTTGCTTGCCGCATAGGTAGCGAATGCGGGATTGGAAAAGCGCATCTAAAATGGAATCATGACTTCACCATTGTCGTCGCGCCGTCGTTCCAAGACGCCTCCGCCGGGAGAGACCGGGCAGGAGGCACTCTACCTGCGCTCGCTGAGCGACCGCCAGGTGGTTGTCCAGATCAAGCTGCGCGACGGGGAGACCGTGCGCGGGTGGATTGAATACTTTGACGACGCCATGGTGCGGCTGACGCGCGATGGGCAGCCGAATCTTTTTATCTACAAGCACCAGATTCGCACCATCAGCGAAGCAGGCAAGCGCCGCACCACGCGCGTTGGGGGGATGGGAGAAACGACAATGCCAGCAACGGCGGCGGTGGAAGCGCAAGCGAGCGAGGAAGCTCAGTGAGCGGCGCGGGGGCCGCAACGGTGGACAATTTGACTTGGGTTCCGAAGGCGGCGGAGATTGCGCGCGAGGCCGCCGGACGGCTGCGCGAGTTTCTGGCCCAGGGCGTGGAGACCGAATACAAGGGCGACGTGGACCTGGTGACGGTGGCCGACCGGACGGTGGAGAAGCTGATCCGGGAGCGGCTGGGCGTGGCGTTTCCCGAGCACGGTATCTACGGCGAAGAGGGCACGCGGGAGCGGTTGGAAGGCGAGTTCCGCTGGTATGTGGATCCGCTGGATGGGACTACGAATTTTGCGCATGGGTTTCCGCAATTCTGCGTGTCGATGGGGCTGGAACAGCGGGCACCCGGCATGGCGGCGGATGAAGATGGGAAGTTGGTGGCCGGCGTAATTTACGACCCGATGCGGGATGAACTGTTTACCGCCGAGCGGGGACGTGGGGCGCGGCTGAACGGCAAACCGATGCGGGTTTCGAAGATTCCCGTTCTGGCCGAATCGCTGCTGGCGACGGGGTTCCCGAGCCACAAACGGCACGCCAGCCCGAATGTGCATTTTTACCAGGAGTTCACGCTGCGTTCGCACGGGGTAAGGCGGGCGGGTTCGGCGGCACTGGATCTGGCGTATGTGGCCGCCGGGCGGCTGGACGCCTTTTGGGAGTTCAACCTGAATCCATGGGACACGGCAGCGGGGATTCTGCTGGTGGAAGAGGCCGGGGGGCGGGTGACGAACTTTGCCGGCGGGGCTTATCGGCTGGACAGCCGGGAGATTCTGGCG
>JARLGE010000109.1 GCA_031296215.1 Occallatibacter sp. | reverse complement strand
CCGACGACCCGATCGCCAAGCGCCTGCATCGCGATGGGGCCATGCTGGCCGCGCTGAAGTGGGTCCTCAACAAGCCTCTCATCGGCACCACCATTCCCAGCATGACCGACATGGATCAGCTCGACGAGAATCTGCGCGCCATGGCCGAGACCTTCTCCCCGGCCGACGGCAGAGTTCTCTCCGCGCACCTGGACGCAATCCGCCCGCTCTACTGCCGCATGTGCGGGCAGTGCGATGGCGCCTGCGCCAAGGGCCTGCCGGTGGCCGACATGCTGCGCATCCTCACCTATGCTGATGGCTACCGCCAGTTTGCGCTGGCCCGCGAGCGCTTCCGGGAACTCCCGGCGCAGCACACCGCCGTCCGCTGCGGCGACTGCCCGACGTGCACGGTGCAGTGTCCCTACGGCGTCCAGGTCCCGGCCCGTCTGTCGCGGGCGCAGGAACTCTTCGGATGAAGCGCACGTCGTTCCTGCTCCCGGCTCTCTTCGCCGCTGCCACGGCTGGAGCGCAACCGTATCTCGACTGCCATCTCGTCCCAGGCTGGGAACAGTCCGGAACCCCGCGCAGCTATACCGCCGACAACCTCTATGACTACCGCGACGGCGGCGCCGAGGGCTACCTCATCTTTGGCTTCGCGCGCATGCAGGGCATCGACTGCAAGTCGGGTGCGGTGACTCTGTCGATCGATGTTTCCGATATGGCCGACGCCGAATCGGCCTGGGGCATGTTTGCCGCGAACCGCGATCCGAAGGAACCCATCGCCCGCATCGGCATGGGCGGCCAGCTTCTGCCGCAGAGCCTGCTCTTCGCCAAGGGCCGCACCTTCGTTGAGATTGTCGAGACTGACGGCAATCCGGCTGGCAACCAGAGGGCCGCGCTGCAGGCCTTCGCGGCAAAGATTGCGCCGCTGCTCGAAGGCCGCGAGGCGCCTCCCGAGGCTCTCCAGTGGTTCCCACCCGAGCACCAGACATCCGTGCGCCTGGTGCCGGAGAGCGTGCTGGGCCTGCGTGCGCTCAAGCGCGGGTTTGTGGCGAAATACGAGCAGGGACAGGCCTTTGTTGTCATGGAGGAGTCGCCCCAGGCCGCCGCTGAGGTGATGAAGAAGCTCCGCGAGCGCTTTGCCGGAGTCGCGCCTGTACCGATCGCCGACGAGGCCTTTGCGGGCAAGGTCCCCTACCTCGACGGCGTCTGCATCTTCCGCAAGGGCCGCATGATCGGCGGCCAAACCAACCTGCCTGAAGCGGGCCAGGCCGCTGCGCTGGCTACCACCTTCGCCGCCCGCATCCCGGCCAACTGATCGGATTCCGCTCTGCGGCGGTTGACCCACCAGTGTCCCGCCGCGTCCTCGATCTGGATGGTCGTCCTTGGCGGTCGCCACGGCGACTGGAGGGTGCATCCACAAGTCTCACTCACGAAAGAGCCGCCGATTACGGGGGAACCAGAGTCGATGCATCCCGAAGGCAAGCCCTCCGAGTGGCTTCCTTCGTCAAGAAGAAGCCACCTTCAAGACTTTCAAGAAGGCTATGGTGACTCTGGTTCCGCTCTAGCAGTACGCCTGGCCAGTTGCACAACCCACCCCCATCGTCGACACTGGGTTGGCCATGAACTTCGCCCGTTCCCTTGTGACCGTCCTCTGTGTAAGCCTCCTGGCGTCTTTGCCTGCCGCAGCCTCCCATCTGGTCACCGGTAACGGCTTTGGCTTTGCAGTCGTCTCGCCGGAGAACGGCACGGTCGGCAAGTTCTACGCGCATCCCTACAGCTTCGCCCGGCCGGACCCCAAAAGCCCTCTCAGCGAGGGCATTGAAACCGCCAACTTCCTCAAGGAAATAGGCTGGAGCGGCGAACCTGCACAAGGCGCCTCGGCAGACTACGAGGAAGATTCGCAAGTCATTCATGTGCGCAGAAGTGACGGCGAAGGCCTTGTCTTCATGCCCTTCGGCCTGCGCCGGCCCGTGCTCATCGTAAGTTGGGAACCCGCTTCCGCCACGGCCCAATCAGGTGCTCTCCACATCGAATGGAATCGGCCCATCAGCGCGCAAAGGGTCGCGCGAATGTTCGGCGTCGCAATGCAACTGCTCAAATTCGACGGCATCGACGAATCCCTGCTTCTCATCCCGCTCAGCCCGAATCGCCCCGCGCCGGCAGACCCGCGGCAGCTTCTCGCGACCAGCAACGCCTGGGCCCTGGTCTCCCTGGAAAGTGACAGCGAAGTGGAACCAGCTGCCAGCGAGTTCAACCGCTGGCGCGCGGGTCTCGCTCCGCGGGCGTTGGCGAAGCGCGAGATTGCCGAGCTCGAGCAATGGCGCGTCAAGCCGGCGGTGCATTTTGCCAGCGAAGAAGAGCGCCACCTCTGGCGGCAGAGCGAGGTCATGCTGCGCATGGCGCAGAGCCGCGAGCCCAATCGCCCCGACCGTAACGGAAATGTCCGCAACGGCAACGGCCTCATCGTTGCCTGCTTGCCAGACGGCGTCTACTTTACGCCCTGGGTGCGCGACATGGCCTACGCGCTCGTTGCCTTTGTCCGCATGGGACACCAGGCCGAGGCGCGTGCCGGCCTGCTTGCTTACTTCAACGCCCGGCCCACGGGAAAGATGCGCGCCCAGACCGCGGGCGCCGACTACCAAATATCCGTCGTCCGCTACTTCGGTGACGGGTCGGAGGAACCGTTCTTCACCGAGGAGGGCGCCACCAACATCGAGTTCGATGATTGGGGCCTGGCCCTGTGGGCACTGGGCGAGTACGAGCGCAATTACGACGATAACGCCCTGCTCCAGGCCGCCACCTGGCGCGGACCGCTCTACCAGAGCGCCCGCGACTTCGTCGTCAGTCCGCTCCTCAAAAACACAGAGAGCTTTGGCCCCAGTGGGAATCAAGGCCAGATTGTCGCGGAAGACACCTCCATCTGGGAGGAGCACCAGAAAGACCAGAAGCACTTCGCCTGGTCCACGGCCCTGGCCATCGTAGGTCTAGAGAACTTCGCAGCAGTCGCGCGCCGCGCCGGCGACGAATCCGCCCGCAGCGAAGCCCTCGCCTACGCCGCCCAGCTCCGCACAGGCTTTGCCGCCGCCTTCATCCGCGACGGCAAACTGCACGGCACGCTTGAGCCCGGCGAAAAGAACGACATCGACGGCGCACTGCTGGCCATCATCAACTTCGGTCTCGTCACCGATCCTGCCCTCATCCGCGACACGGTCGACAGGATGGAGCTGCTGAAAGTGGCCTCAGGCGGCTACAAGCGCGTGCGCAGCAACTACACCGATCCCGCCATCTTCGAGTTCTGGTATGAGAAGCAGGAGTTCCTCTTCGTTGACTTCAGCCTCGCCGAAGTTCTCCGCCGCCAGGGCCGCAGCGCCGAAGCCTCCGCGATCCTCCAGCGCATCGTCTCGAAGTCCGCCGCCGACCACAACATCATCCCGGAGATGTACGTGTCCGTGCCCTGCAAGCTCTTCCCCGGCCAGATCGGCGACCCCACCGGCGCCGTGCCCATGGTGGGTTACGGCCCGGGAGCCTTTATCCT
>JARLGE010000108.1 GCA_031296215.1 Occallatibacter sp. | reverse complement strand
CTGCCGCGCCGGAACCGCGTGCGCCGCCACCGATGTTAATGAGCCGGATACTGCGGGAATGCAGGTAGATGACGGTGCGCTCTTAGCAGCAGGTGCGGTCAGAACTGAGGCCATATTCGGGGAAGATCCTTGGAGAGTGGCGGCTTGCCCACTCTAAGCCATTGTATAGGAAGTAATACATAGCCAATGCCCAACACCGCACACTTGTTGTCCCAAATCTGAGATTCCAGGAATTTGTGAGCAGTTTTGCTCGCATTCCTGGCGCGTTCGGTTCCGCTCTGGACCCGATCGGGAGCCAAACGGTTGGAACTGCGATGCATCCCTTCGCTCGGCTATTGGCTGTTTCCCGCCCCAAACTGGCCGGGGCCGGTCACGAATAACTGCTCCGCCTGCCCGCGCAGCACGCGGTAGAGAGCAAACTGCCGCTGCGTTGCGCCGCGCAACTCGAAGAGCAGCTCGCCGCGGTTGTCGGCCAGCGCATCCACCGCGTCCACCAGGCGCATGCGCGGCTTTTCGTCCAGGTGCGCGCCGTCGGTCACGTTCTTCTTCAGCACTTGCACATTGCCGTAGAGGTCCGGCTGCGCGATCAGGGTGACAAACTTCTGCTCGGCCCCGGCGCCCTCGGTATGCGCGCTCAGCACCAACGTTGCCCCGGAGCCATAGGTCAGCTCGAAGACCCGGAACCGCTCGCCTTCAAGCGGTGCGGGCGCTGGCGGCGGCGGAGCCGGCTTGGCGCTTTTCCTTGTCGTCGTGCGTCTCGCGGCGGGCTTCGAAGGTGGAGGATTCAAGCCCAGCGCTTCGCGGGCCATGTCTTCCAGAGCCGACTTCATCTTCGCCTCGTCGTCCGGGTTAGCCCACGCGTAGCTCCACGGATGCGGCGGATGATTCTCTTGGTCCGAGACCGCAACCATCTGCTGCGCATTGGCGGGAAGCCCCACCAGGCTGGGAGCCACCTCGGTGCTATCGCCGCTCGATTTGCCGCGTTTGAGCCGCGGCCGGTCCGGGTCCGTGTCGCCCGCTACCGACTCCACGCTCCCCACTTCGGCTGCCTGGCTCTTCTTGCCCTTCTTCAGCACTGGCCGGTCGGGGTCGTCGCTCGATGCGTTGCTCGCTCCCGGCCCACTCCCCGTGCCGTCGCTGCTGGAGCTCTTCTTGTGCAGCGTAGGGCGGTCCGAATCGGTGTCGGAAGGGTCGCTTGTGCTCTTCTTGTGCAGCACTGGCCGGTCGGGGTCGCTGGGCTGCGCCTGCCCGCTCGCCTCGCCGCCGCCCCCCGTTCCGCTCCCTGGGCCGGAACCGCCGCCTGCGGGCGCATCGCCGCCGTGAGGCTTGCGGTGCAGCACCGGCACATCGCTCCCGGCATCGTCGTCGAAGCCAGTCCTCGCCAGCTCCTTCGCCGACGGCAGGGGCTTCGCAGCCGGCATCGGCTTCCACGCTCCAAAGCCAACCCACGAGCCCTCCTGCTGTCCCGCCCCGCTGATGTCGTACAAACCCACCGGCTGGCCGTTCTGCTCAAGTTCGTATTCCACCTCCGGGAACAGCGCCATCGGCTCGGGCCGCGCCAGATAGATGCTGCCGTCCTGCAGCTCGCCCCCGTCCAGCACCGCCACCGGAACCAGCCGGCTGGCCTTGGGATTGCCTTCGTCCCCCGTCCACTCCAGAACCGCAATCGACCGCAGCTCGGGCGCATCTTTGCCGCCTTTGCTCACCTGCCCCGGATACTGCGCAACGGCAGACAAAGCCGCCAGCAGCCCCGCGGCGACCGCCAAAGCCCTTCGTCCCATCAACAATCCACCTGCCCTGCGCAATGACATCTGCCGCCCACCTCGGGAATAATCGAACCTGAAGGCCAATCCCGTTTTGGGCCTTCCATCTACCATACGAGGGATTTCCCCATGGAACTCAACCAGAAAGTCGCCGACTTCACTCTGCAAACCGACGAGGACAAAACCACCAGCCTGTCCGCCTATGCCGGCAAGCCCGTTGTACTCTTCTTTTACCCTAGAGCGGATACTCCTGGCTGCACCATTGAGGCCTGCGGCTTCCGCGACACCTTCAAGAAGCTCCAGGCGGCCGGCGCCGTGGTGCTCGGCATCAGCCGCGACACCCCCAAGGCCCAGGCCAAATTCCGCGCCAAATACGACCTGCCCTACACGCTCCTTGCTGATGTAGACGAGAAAGTCTGCAATCAGTTTGGCGTCATGAAGGAAAAGAATATGTACGGGAAGAAAGTCTGGGGCATTGAACGCACCACATTCGTCATCGGCCCCGACCAGACCCTCTTGCACATCTTCCCCAAGGTCACCCCCGAGGGCCACGCCGAGCAGGTGCTGGCGCTGATCAAGGAATGGAAAAAGACCCACAAGTAAGCCCGGACAAAGCCCGTGCCCCATCCATTCGCGTTTTTTGCGAATGGGTGGGAATCCACGAACCCCGACCGGCCCAGCTCTTGAGGAACACAGCCTGACGAGTGCCACACGAATCCCCGGCCGCCAACTCCCTCGCGCCTTCTTTGAAGCCCCGCCGGAGCTTGTGGCCCCGCGCCTCCTCGGCACGCTCCTTGTCCACCGGCTTGAAAACAAGAACGGTACGAACTACCTCGCCGGCCGCATCGTCGAAACCGAAGCCTACCTCGGCCCGCACAACCACCCGCCCGACCCCGCCGCCCACTCCCATCGCGGCCCCACCCCGCGCAACGCCGTTCTCTTCGGTCCCGCCGGCTACGCCTATGTCTACGCCATCTACGGCCGCTACTACTGCATGAATGTCTCCTGCGAAGCTCCAGGCCGCGCCGGCGGCGTCCTGCTCCGCGCCCTCGATCCCGTGGTCGGAGCGGAGCAAATGGCCCTCAATCGCGGCCTCGCTCCCGGCGCGCCGGCCAGGCAGCTCACCTCCGGCCCCGGCCGCCTCTGCCAGGCGCTCGCCATCACCAGATCGCTCCACAATGGCCTCGACCTCGTCGACCCAGCCTCCCCGCTCCAGATCCGCAACGAAGGCGCGCCTCAGCTCGAAATTCTGATCACGCCCCGCATCGGCATTCATGAGGCCGTCGACTGGCCGCTGCGCTTCGCCCTGCGCGGCCACCCATGCGTCTCCGGGCCGAAAATCCTGCGCGCGTAAGTACCGGCCGCCAGATCCGCGCTGCGAAGTGAGCCTCTGCTAGTGACGCCCGCCGCACAGAGGTGCGTTTATGCTTTGAAAGGGCACGACTTCAGTCGTGCCGTAAAAGCTACAAAATGTGCTGGGCTTTAGCCCCTGAGGGAAACCGCTTCTACGAATTCATCCCCTTCGCGGGCATCGATGAATGACCCAGCTTGCAGCCGCCTGCACTTGCCTCATCTCTCCGCGGAAGCCTGCGCCCACTTCAGCCCGTTATTCTTGAGAAAGACGGCCCATTTTCGGCCCTTCTTCAGCGGAACTTAAACCTCGCCAGCTACTATTGCGTCAATCGATACAACTGCTCAATCCCGTCCAGGAGAACTCCAGCTTGAAGAATTCCTCACGATCCCTGCCCTTTGCGGCCATGGCGCTGCTCACGGCGGCCCTCTTTGCCATCGCCACCGTAGCCCAGGCCCCCCAGGCCGCGCCTGCGCAGCAGCCCCCGGCGGGCGGCCCGCCGCCCCCGCGCGCCTTCCCCGCGCCCACTAATCTCAAAGTCTTGCCCAAAAACCTCACCGGCCAGCAGGTGCGCGACATCATGGAAAAATGGGAGGGCTCGCTCGGCGTGCATTGCAACACCTGCCACACTCCGGACCCGAACAACATCGGCCCTAACGGCCGCCCGCGCCTCAACTTCGCTGACGACTCTAAGCCGCAAAAGGCCACCGCCCGCCTCATGTACACCATGACCGAGGGCATCAACAGGGATTACGTGATGAAGCTCGAAGACGTCGAGACACCTGTAGCCTGCGGCACGTGTCACCGCGGCCACCTCGACCCCGAGCCCTTCGTGATCCCCAAGGACGACCACGACGGCCCGCCGCCGCCCTCGGGTCCGCCGCCCGCCGGAGCAACTCCGCCCCAACCGCACTAACCCTTGAGCTGCAGATTGACGGGTTGCAGATCGGCAGGCTGCTAATCCTCGATCCCGGAGGGAGCCGGGGGCTTCAGCCCCCGGAATGAGCCCGCTTCACGGCCTCCACACAAACGTGGCCACCGATCCAGCCGGCAGCGTCGTCGCCACAATCTTTCCGTGGAAGCCAATGCGCAGCTCCTGGCTGCCCGCCCCATCGTTCAGCGTATAGAGCACAACCGTCCCGTTCCTGTTGCGGAAGGCAACGTCCTTCAGCTTCGTCCCTGCCGGCTCGTCCGACCCAATCCGCACCGCGCCCGGCAGCAGAAACTTGCTCGCCTGCCCCAGCACATAGTAGTCGAGCTCCGGCTTCACCACCGGCTTCTCCGGATTGCTCAGGTCGATGGTCACCAGGCCGCGGCAGGTATCGCACCCGCCCACCACCGGCCCATGGTTCTGGTCCGTGGCCAGCGCCCATAGCACATAGCCCCGCGCCCAGTTCCGCGTCACGGCAATCAGCTCCGCCGCCTCCTCCGCAAACACGTTGCCCTTCTGCCAGGTTCCCCCGCTCGACTCCGTCACCCACTGGTCTTTCTGCGGAAACTCCTCGTGGTTTTTGGTCATCACCGCCGGGTCGCCGCCGTAGTGGTGCCAGGCGGTCCCCGCCGCCAGCGCGCCGGCCTTCGGGTCCTTCAGCACCGTCTCCGGATAATCCGGCCGGTCCCAGTTGTGGTCATACGCCATCACTTTCGGCTTCAGTCCTGCCGCGGACAGCGCCGGCCCCAGCGCCTCGCCAAAGAACTTGGCCTGCTCCGCAGCCAGCATCTGCATGCCGCTATAAGTGGGCGGAGTGTACAGCGGCTCATTCTGCACGCTCAGCGCCCACACCGGCACGCCCGTCGTCTGGTACCCCTGGATAGTTTTCACCAGGTAGTTGGCGAATGCCGGATAAAACTCCGGCCGCAAGCTCGACTTCTCTTTCTCGTCTGCGCTCGCCCCCAGCATCGTCCCCGAAGTCTTCATCCACCCCGGCGGGCTCCACGGCGTCAGCATCACGTGCAGCTCGGGATTCAGGCCGATCGCCTTCTTGAGCAGCGGCAGAATATACTCCTGGTCGTGCTTCAGCGAGAAGTGCTCGAGCTTCGCATCGTCCACTCCCGCCGGCGTCGTGCAGGCCTTCGCCCCCTGCTCGCACAGGTCATCCAGGGAATAGAACGTCACCGCCAGGTCCGACGAGCCCACCGGCTGTCGCAAAATCCCCAGCCCGATCCCGCCCCTCCGGCTGAACAGCGTCTTGAAAGCCGCGTCTGCCTGCGCCTCGGGCAGCTTCTTCGCGAACAGCCACGCGGCCGAGTCGGTCAGCGAAGCCCCGAAGCCGTCGATCTCTTGAAAGCGCTGCGCGTCGTCCACCGTGATCAGCGGCGCCATCGCCGCCGGGTCGGGCTTGGCGAAGTGCAGCGTAGCCCGCTCCGAAAGCGCCTCCAGCAAATCCGGCGTGGTCTGGTAAACGTTGACGGATTGGGCGCTGGCAGCGGTAGCAGCAAGAAAAAAGAACGCAAGGCAAGCGGAAGAAACAGCAGAGCGCAGCATAGACCCTCCTTCAGGCGGAAGGAGAATCTTAGTTCAATTGCCAGGATCGCGGAAACCCCTGTTTGGCGGGTCAAACCCGCTGTGCGTCGCGCAAATAATCCCCGCTCTTGCCTCCGGATTTGGCTTCAAGCTGCACACTGCGAATCACAATCCCCTTATCCAGCGCCTTGGTCATATCGTAGACAGTCAGCGCCGCCACAGCCGCCGCGGTCAGCGCCTCCATCTCCACGCCCGTGGGCCCGGTTGTCGCCGCTGTTGCGGTGATCTGCACTCCGCCGTCCACGATCTCCGCCTGCACATCCAAGTGGGTCAGCGCCAGCGGATGGCACATGGGAATCAGCTCAGCCGTCCGCTTGGCCGCCTGAATCCCGGCAAACCGAGCCACCTCCAGTGGGTTGCCCTTGGGGTTGGCCGGCAAGGCGGCGAGTACAGTCGTGGACAGCTCCACAAAAGCCGAAGCCGTAGCCGTGCGCCGCGTGGCCTGCTTGGCCCCGACGTCAACCATGGAAGCCCTTCCTGATTCGTCGTAATGCGAAAGTTCACTCACGAAGTCTCCTCGGAACCTTTCCAAAAACCCGAATTTTCCCACTGCCAACCCGCTACAAACGCTGTGTGCCCCATCCATTCGCGTCTTTTGCGAATGGGTGGGAGACCCCCCAGCTTCGCCACCCCGTCCGGGCTCCTCGAACCCGGTTCTTGGACAGCTTCTCAGAAAAGCAGAATCCGCACCATCGCGCCCCGTTTCAGCCTCGCGCTCTCCTCCGGGATGACCAGAAAACAATTCGATCGCGCCAGCGCAGCCAGGTCGCCCGACCCTTGCCAGGCCACCAGCGCCACCTCCGGCATCTCCCCCGCCGTCGCGCCAAACGTGCAGGCCGCTGGCAGAAACCGCGTAAGCCCCGGCTTACCGTGCCTGTCGGTAGTCCTGGCCAACCGCGCCAGCGCGAACCGTGGCCCGCCCTTCAGTCTTCCCGCCAGTGCAGCCAGCACCGGCGCGCCGAACAGCAAAAACGTCACAGCCGAAGAAACAGGATTGCCCGGCAACCCGAAGAACGGAACAGTCCTCGCCTTCCGTCGCGCCTTTGCCCCTGACCTGCCCGTCAGCTCCCCAAACACCAGCGGCTTGCCCGGCTGAATGCGCACGCCGGTAAAGTGCAGCGCTGCGCCCATGCGCTTCAGCGCCGGCTCCACCAGGTCGAACTTCCCCGCCGAGACGCCGCCGGAGATCAGCAGCATATCGGCAGCCGCCGCTTCGGCCAGCGCCCTGTCAAGAGCCTCCGCATTGTCCGCCGCCGTAGCCAGCACCCACGGCTCGCCTCCCGCCGCGGCCACCAGCGCCGCCAGCATCGGTGCATTCGAGTTGCGAATCTGCCCCGGAGCCGGCTCCGCCTCCACCGCAACCAGCTCGTCGCCCGTCGTCAAAATAGCCACGCGCGGCCGGCGAAACACCTCCAGTTCCGCCCACCCGCAGGCTGCGGCCAGGGCAATCTGTGCGCCGCTGATTGCGGTCCCGGCGCTCAGCAGCTCATCGCCCGCGCGCGCCTGGGCGCCCTGGGCAACAATGTTTTCTCCCGCGGCCAGCTTGCGCGGCGGCAACAGCCGCACCTTTCCGCCCGGCGCCTCTACGTGCTCCAGCATCGCCACGGCGTCGGCGCCCCCGGGAACCGGCGCCCCGGTCATGATCTCCCAGGCCGCCCCTTTCGGCAGAGGTCCGGCCGGGGCGGCGCCTGCCCGTGTCGCGCCAGCAACCTTCAGAAACCTATGCGCGGAAGCCTCGGCGGCGCGGCAGGCAAATCCGTCGCGCGTAGAGCGCGCAAATGGCGGCTGATCTTGATCGGCGTTGAGAGGTCGGGCCAGCACCCTGCCCTGCGCCGCATCCAGCGCCACGCGCTCAGCAGCAAGAAAGGGCCGCAGCGCAGCCACCCGTGCGGCATAGGCGGCCACCAGCGCCGCAGCTTGCTCGTATCCCGGCAAAGCGGAGCTCATGGAATGGATTGTAGAGGCTCAAAACGGCATCGGGTGCCGCCGCTCACCCGCACTTCAATAAAAAGAGGGCGTCCGCCGCGGCGAACGCCCTCCCGTGCCAGACAGGCTGCCGGTTACTTCTTCGTCGGCTTGGGGGCCTTGTAGCTGTTGTCGATGGTCTGGTTGAAGCCTTGCAGTATGCCCTTGACTTCGCCGGCATAAAGACCGTCCGGCGCCAGTTGCAGATACTTCTGGTAGGCCTCCAGGCATCCCGGCGGCGCAACCAGCTTCTTCGTCTTGTCGTCCATCGTCGTCTTGCCCACCAGGCCGTTGCCCTTCAGGTAGTAGAGAATCGGGCTGGTCGGGTCAATCGCGATGGCTTTGTCGGCGGCAGCCACCTGCGCGTCTGGCTGGTTCACCTGGAAGAAAATGACCGCTTCGTTCTTCAGATAAAAAGCGCCCTGGGTGGGATTGACCTTGGCGGCTGCGTCATAGGCGTCCGCGGCCTGTTGCAGCTTGCCGGTGCGCGCATAAACCTCTCCCAGACCGCTGTTGGCCAGGCCCTGGATGGCAATGTTCTGCTTCTTCGAGTTGGCCTCAAGATCGAGAGCCTTCTTGAAAGTCGCCTCGGCCTCGTCGTACTTCTTCAGCCCCACCTGCGCCTGCCCGAGTTGCGCCCACAGGATGGAGGCGTCCGGCTTGGCCGCGCTGTCCTTGGTCATCAAGGTTTCGATCTCGGTATACTTGGCCGTCTTGATCTCCGCTGCTTTGGCCTCTTTATCCGCCTTGGAGGCGCCAGCGCCCAGGGTCTGCTCGGCCGTTGCGCTCGCGCCGTCCGCGTCCTTGATGTCCTGGGTCACAAGCCGCAGATCGGCATTCAGGTTCTTGATCACCTCGTTGGCCTTCAAGGCCTCTGCGTTGTGCTTCTTCAATTCTTCCAGTTGCTTCTGCTGCTCGGCCGGCAGCTTTTCGACAAACTCCTTGCGCGACATATCGATGTCCTGAAGCACATCCTGCCCCAGCACAACCTTGACTCCGTCGAACGAGTCCACCATCTTGTCGGGCGGTGTGTCGGGCTGGCGAAACAGCACCATGTAGGTTCCCGGAGGCACTTCCCCGCTGTAGTCGCCGGCGGCGTTCACCTGGAAGGTGTACTTCGACGTACGGCCGCCGTCGTTGGAAAGGCTCACCGAGCCAACCGTCTGCGACGCACCCGTAGGATTGGTCACGTGTCCGTGGACCTTGCCGGTGGGCCCGGAAGGTGCCGGCGTTTGTGCGGGCGCCGCTGCGGGCGTCTGTGCAAGCGCGGGCAACAGGGCAAGCGCCAGCAGGCCTACCCAAAGTGAAATCGTGCGTTTCATGTCCATCTCCTTGGGAGCTCCGGGCGCTCGTGCCGCCCGCAAACTCAAAAAGTCTTATCCGGTGAACCTCGCAAGAGCCCCGCTCCCGCGGTGGCCCCATGCGTGTGCCTTTTCAGTCGAATCCAAACACTCCTGCTCGTACTGCCCAAACACTTGCTCTTCAGGCAGCAGCTTACCGCTCCAGCCAGACCGCTTCCGCTCCACATCCCCATGCGCGGACAATTCCAATCGGCAGAACCCAAGGTAAATCCAATCGACTCTCCAACACAAGGGCGTAGGTCAGAATGTGCTGCGGCCTATGCGGCGCACCTTCCGTCTCCCCCCATGCCGAATCCATCCCCGAGCCCGGCCGCCGGCAAAATCTTCCTCTGCGAGCGAACCCGCGTCGGACCTGCACCGCGTGTTTACCTCTCTATCGTAGTGCGGAGGTCGGACGCTGCGTGTGGCCTCGATCACACTCGAAGCCCGCGATGAACTCCAGGGCGGACCAGCCTTTGTTTCCTGAGACACTCTAGAATAAACCCATGGCGACCACCATCCGCACGGCGGCGCCCGCCGACATCCCGCAGATTCTGGCGTTCATTCGCGCTCTGGCCGCATACGAGCGCGAACCCGACGCCGTCACCGCCACCGAGGCCGATCTTCTGCGCGATGGGTTCGGCCCTAACCCCTTTTATTTCTGCCTCATCGCCGACCACGGCGGCCACCCCGCCGGCTTTGCCTTCTACTTCTTCAACTACTCCACATGGAAGGGACGCCCCGGCCTCTATCTTGAAGACCTCTTCGTTCACCCCGAGTTCCGCGGCCTTGGAATCGGCAAAGCGCTGCTCCAGAGGGTGGCGGCCATTGCCATCGAGAAGAACTGCCCTCGCCTCCAGTGGGAGGTCCTGGACTGGAACACCCCCGCCATCGACTTCTATCGCGCCATGGGAGCCGAGTTCCTCGACGAGTGGCGCAACGTCCGCGTCAGCGGTGACGCCCTTCAGCTCCTGGCCGGGGCCGACCTGTGACAGCGACGGGTCGAATTCTGGTTGGCCGACAAAAGCTGGGTGCCCCATCCATTCCGCGCCCTTTAGCGGAATGGGTGGGAAACCTCAACTCTCAACCGTCCGTTCCCTCGGGGACCACTCAATGAGGATTAAAGTCATCGGCGGCGGACTAGCCGGCCCTGAGGCCGCACTCACCGCCGCGCGCCTGGGCTGCCCGGTCGACCTTTACGAGATGCGCGCTGTGGTCGACGGCAAGCCGCGCCTCACCCCCGCCCACCAGACCACCGAATTCGGCGAGTTGGTCTGCTCCAACTCCCTCAAGAGCGAGTCGCCCAACACCGCGCCCTGGCTGCTCAAGCAGGAGATGCGCCGCGCCGGCTCGACCCTCCTCCGCATCGCCGACCAGTGCGCTGTTCCCGCCGGCCACGCCCTCGCCGTCGATCGCGTCGAGTTCTCCCGCCGCATCGCACAGGCCATTGCCGCCCAGCCGCTCATCCGCGTAATCCGCGAAGAGGTGACCAGCCTCGACCAACACGACGACGGCACTGGCTGCACCATCCTCGCCACCGGCCCCCTCACCTCCGACGCCCTCAGCCGCGAAATCGAGTCCATCACCGGCTCCGGCCGCCTCGCCTTCTACGACTCCATCTCTCCCATCGTCGACGCCGACTCCATCGACATGGATCGCGTCTACATGGCCGCCCGCTGGGACAAGGGCACCGCCGACTACATCAACTGCCCCATGGACCGCGTCGAATACGATCGCTTCCTCGATGCACTCATCGCCGCCGAAGCCGCCGAAGCCAAGGAGTGGGAGAAGCTCGATTACTTTGAAGGCTGCCTGCCCATCGAAGTCCTCGCCCGCCGCGGCCGCGACACCCTCCGCTTCGGCCCCATGAAGCCCGTCGGCCTGCGCGATCCCCGCACCGGCCAGCGCCCCTGGGCTGTCGTCCAGTTGCGCAAGGAAAACCTGCGCGCCGATAGCTACAATCTGGTCGGCTTTCAGAACCACCTCAAGTTCGGCGAGCAGGCCCGCGTCCTCCGCCTCATTCCCGGCCTCGAAAACGCCCGCTTCCTGCGCTACGGCCAGATCCATCGCAACACCTACATCTGCGCCCCTCTTTTACTCGACGAAACCCTGCGCCTGAAGCAGCATTCAATCGAAAGTTCGATACATTCAATGGAAAGCTCGGAGTGTCAGGGCACGACTTCAGTCGTGCCGCAAACGCTCCCTAATGAAGGGCGGGCTTTAGCCCCTGCGGAAAAAAGCGCCGCCATGAGTCACCCCATCCTCTTCGCCGGCCAGCTCTCCGGCGTCGAAGGCTACACTGAATCCATCGCCACCGGCCTGCTCGCCGGCCTCTACGCCGCCGCAATCGACCAGGGCCAGGAGCCAACCCCTGCCCCGCGGGCCAGCGCCCTCGGCTCCCTGGTCCACTACATCACCCACGCCGACCCGAAAGATTTTCAGCCCGCCAACATCACCTTCGACCTGCTTGAGCCCCTCGAAGAGGAGCTGCGCAAAAAGGTCCGCGACAAGAAGGAGCGCCACCGCATCGTCTGCGAACGCGCCCTGGCCGCCTTCGACGCCTGGTGGAAGCTGATGCCGCGCCCCGCCGCGGAACTTCGCCCATAATGTTTGCGTAGCTCTCTTCTACGGTGTGCCCTTCCCGGAAAGGTCTTCTATGCGCGCCATCTCCGCCGCCGATGCCGTTTCGCCCGCCATTCAACGCACCAAAGAGTTCCTCTTCAAGCCGTTCAGTTGGGGAACCTATCTCAAGCTGGGCCTGGTCGCCATCGTCACCGAGGGCGCCGGGAACAACTTCCGCTCCTCGTCGCACAATGCCCCTTCGTCGGGACACGGACCCGTCATCCGTTCGCTAGCCGACATCCCGCCAGCGTGGATTGCGGCCATTGTGGCAGTCGCACTCGTTGCCTTTGTTGTGGCCTTTGTGATTGCCTATCTGGTCACGCGCCTGCGCTTTGCCTACTTTCACTGTCTCGTCCACAACACCAGGGAAATTCGGCCGGGCTGGTATCTCCATCGAGATCAGGCGGTGCGCTTCTTCTGGCTCAACGTCGTGGTGGGACTCTGCTTTCTTCTGCTCGTCGCGTTGATCGCCCTTCCCTTTGTCGGCGGATTTGTGCGGCTCTTTCATGAAATGCAGCCCGGCGGCCATCCCGATTGGGGGTTGCTGCTCTCGCTCGTACTCCCCTTGATCCCGATCATCCTTCTGCTTGTGTTTCTGGGCATTGCCACCGACGTGGTGTTGCGCGATTGGATGCTGCCCCACTACGCCCTCGAGGACGCCACCGCCGGCCAAGCCTGGTCTCAGGTGTGGGCTCGCATCGCCGCCGAGAAGCTTCAGTTTCTCGTGTATGCGCTGCTGCGCCTCATCCTGCCGATCGTTGCGTCGATCGCTTTGTTCGTCGTGCTCCTCATTCCAGGCCTCATGCTGGCCGGTTCCCTTGGAGCGATTGAATTCGGCCTCCACTCAGCCTTCGCCAATGCAACCGGACCATCCGCGCTGGTCGGCATTCTCCTCGAAGTCTTCTTCGGCCTGCTCGCCTTCGGCTTTGCCTTATTGGCCACCGTCTGCCTTGCAGGCCCTCTGAGCACGGCCACGCGGGAATATGCGCTCATCTTCTATGGCGGCCGTTACCAGGCGCTGGGAGACACACTCTACCCGGCAACCCAGCTCCCCGCTCCCGGCGCGCCCCGGTTCGCCTGACGGGAGTAACCGGTCCCCCGGTCCCCAAGGCGCTTTGGCACTACTCAAGCGGCCGGCGCTCAGGATTCCTCTGCCGGGTGCCCCAGGTCCCTTGCCTTTGGGGACCTGGGATAGCACGAAGCCCGCATTACAGGAACGGTGAAATGCTTTAGCCTGCACGATGCATGAATTGAATTCATCGTACGGAGAAACATTTCTGCCGCTTCCGGTGTCGAAACACTGTAGGGGACCGCATGATTGACCCGGCTCAACTGCTCTCCAATCCCGTCGCGGCTGTCGGCCTCCGCGCCGCGCTGGGCGCATACGTCATCTACATGGCGCGCAAGTTCTACGCCGACCCCACCGGCTACTTCCGCAAATCCGCGCGTGCCTTGGTGGACCTCCCTTATCTGGAGCCGATCATCCGCGCCCTGGCGGTCTTCTGTCTCTGGGGCGGTTGCTTCATCGTTGCTGCCGCCATCGCGGTCCAGACGCTAGGCCTCCACGGCGATGTTCTGGCTCTGGTGCTCATCACGCTTGCCGCCATCGCCGCCTGGCTCCTGCTCCCCGCCGCGAAGTCCGAAGCCGCGCAAGATAACCCCAGTGCTCACGACTGACCCTGGGGTCCTTCCCTCGCTGCGGGAACGATGGCCAAACTTTTATCGCCGCAGTGGATGCGTGTACCCTGAATACGGAGCATTCCCGATGCGTTGGATTTCAATTCTCGCCTGTTCGGCCGCCCTGCTCGGCGCGGCAGCAGCCTCGGCCCCGGCGCAGTCCTCTTCCGCCAAACCCTCCGCTCCACAAGGCGTCGCGCACATCGTGCTCCCCCCCGTGCCCAAGCCTCTGCTGCCCGACTCCTTCGCCGGATGGGTCGCAACCAATCCCCCCACCAAGCTGGCAGATCCCGCCCAGGCCGACCCTGCCAGCCCCGACGCCCTCAAAGAGTACGACTTCACCGACGGCTTGCTCGCAGGCTACAAGCGCAGCGGCGAAACCCTCACCTTGCGCGCCCTCCGCTTCCACGACGCCAGCGGCGCGTATGGCGCCTACTCCTTCTACCGCCAGAACGGCTGGCCCAAAGAGGAGATTGGCTCCGGCGCAACCTCCGATAACAACCGCGTCCTCTTCTGGAAGGGAACCACGGTGGTCGACGCCAACTTCTCCCGCATCGGTCCCATGTCCGGCGCTGAGCTGCGCGAACTGGCCGGCATGTTGGCTGTTCCCGAAGGGCCGCGCGCCTTGCCGCCTCCCATCCTCCTCAACCTGCCCAAGGCTTCGCTTGATCCGCAGACCACCCACTACGCCCTCGGACCGGCAGGCTACGCTGGCTCAGGCGGCGTGCTGCCGCCGGCGCTGGTCGGCTTCGATCGCGGCGCGGAGGCCGTCACCGCAACCTACTCCCTCCGCTCCGGCCCGGCCGTGCTCACCATCGTCGACTACCCCACACCGCAGATGGCCGCCGCCCAGGAAACCGCCATCCGCGCCTACATCAAGGCCGGTGCGCAGGCCCAGCCCGCCTGGCCCAAGCCCCTCCAGGACTCTACCCAGGCCTCCCTCGAGGTCCGCCGCAGCGGCCCGCTCGTGGCGCTGGTCAGCGGAGACGCTATCCCCGACGAGAGTCACAAGCTCCTGGCCATGGTCCACTTCGAGGCCAACCTTACCGATATCCCTCAGCCCACCGACTCTGAAGTGGCCAAGACCGGCAGGCTGCTGCTCGGCATCTTCACTCTCTGCCTCATAGGCGCCGCCGCCGCCATCCTGCTGGGATTCTTCCTTGGCGGCGGCCGAGCCCTCTATCGAATCGCGCGCGGAAGGCCCATCTCCTCGGTCTACGACGAGGAGTTCATCCGCCTCGATTTGCGGGAAGACGCGGTCGAGGCCGTTCCACCGCTTGACACGGCGCATCCGAAGGGTTAATGCGGCGGTTTAAACCTGTGGAAAACTAGACCGAAACCCGAGGAAACCCCATGAAAAGGCTACAATACCCGGATAACAAAAGGCGAATATACGTCGAAGACTAAGCCTCTCCCTTTCTCCGGAAATAGTTTGCAACTTGCTGAATTAAAAGTCTTTATTTCTCCATCGATTTCTCCTTGACACTCCCATTCCACGCCCCTACTATGCAGCCAGAAAGTTCTGATGGTTTTGCCTCCGTTGGAACTATTCTCCCTGAGGGAAGAGCTGCCCTGTTGCCGGGCGGCTCTTTCCGTTTTTTGGAGCCGCCCGGCTTCTATCCCCACCCCCGTCTCGCTTCCATCTTTGCCGCCCTCACCGCCCCGTCTTTTCCTGCTCCCCATCCTCCTCCGCCGCCGGCTCGCTCCACTGCTTGCCGCATGCCTCGCATAGCCATGCGTTGGTGGGTTCCGCGCTCTCCAGCACCGGATCATCCGCGCCACAGGCCGGACATTGCGGTGCCACAAACTCCGGCGTCTCCTCGTTGTACTCATCGAGGATCGCCTGCGGGATAGGTTGAGCGGCGATTGCCCGCGCCGCCTCCAGTTGGTCGGCCGCCACCACAACCCGAAGGCTGCTAACCCGGTCCCTGCCCGGTCGCTCGACCCAACTGTCGATTCCGGCTCGCCTCAGTGCCTTGTGGATCTCCCACGCCTGGCCCTCAGAGTCGCACGCGCACAGCGGCGTCTTCCACGTGAACTCCCGCGGCCGCTCGTCTTCTTCGTTCCCGCCCGCGTCCCCTTCACTTTCGGAGGAGCTCTCATCACCATCCGGATCGACGGAGCTGGCAAACCGCGCAGACGCAACAGGCGCCGATCGCCTTGTTACCGCCGGCTCGGCGAGCGGATCGCCCAGACCCCGGCTCGTCATCTCGCCGCGCAGAACCTCCTGCGCCGTCGGGGTCAGATCGGCGAAACCGTCCGCCAGTTCCTCAAGCTCTCCATCGAACATCGCGCGGTATCGCTCCGCAAGTCCTCGCCAGTCTTCTGCCGGATTGTCATGCATGAGCAGCAGTATAGCCGCATTCCGCCGTGGCCAAACTTTACCTCCAGCCAGCGCAACGATACAATCGAAGCAGTAGGCCGACGTAGCTCAGTTGGTAGAGCAGCTGATTCGTAATCAGCAGGTCGTCAGTTCAAGTCTGACCGTCGGCTCCACGCTTCCACCCTCCCTCACCCAAAACATCTCGAGCAAAAGATCGTCTGCGCCAGCAGGCCATCCCCTCTCTGCGGACCGTTGAAGCCCAGTCCTGAAGGGCAATGCCGTCTCCCTCAAGCCCGCGCCGAATCATTTCCTTCCGTCAAGGGTCTAAAATCAGACAGGAACCGCGCTTGGCCCGCCGCCAACCGGTAGAGCGACCCCCACCCGCTTTCAGGAGAAATCCATGCCCTTGATGAAGACGTCCAATCCAGCTCTGAGCGACAAGACCTTCCGCAACCTGCCCGGCGTCCAGTACGGCGGAATGGGCGGCCTTGTTGACGCGGCCGACCGCATGACGCTCAGCGGCACCGTGAACAAGACCGGCGTTCTCCTCCTCTGTTCGCTGGCCACCGCCGCCTGGACCTGGAGCCAGTTCTTTCCCGCGCGCAACATGGCGGCCGTCGCTCCACTCATGCTCGTCGGCCTGTTTGGCGGATTGATCTTCGCCCTCGTCACCAGCTTCAAAAGGGAGTGGGCCCCGGTCACCGCGCCCATCTACGCCCTGCTCGAAGGTCTGCTGCTCGGCGGCCTCTCGGCGCTCATGGAGACGCGCTATCCCGGCATCGGCATTCAGGCCGTCAGCCTCACCTTCGGCACGCTCTTCGTGCTCCTCATCGCCTACCAGTCCGGCCTCATCAAGGTCACGCAGAAGTTCCGCCTCGGCATTGTCGCGGCCACCGGCGGCATCTTTGTCTTCTACATGCTGCAGATGCTGCTGGGCTTCTTCGGAATCCAGTTCTACTCCATCAACGGCTCCGGCATCATCGGCATCGGCTTCAGCCTCATCGTCGTCGCCGTCGCCGCCCTCAACCTGGTGCTCGACTTCGACTTCATCGAGCAGGGCGTACAGGCCGGCGCGCCCAAGTACATGGAGTGGTACGGCGCCTTCGGCATCATGGTCACCCTGGTCTGGCTCTACATCGAGAT
>JARLGE010000107.1 GCA_031296215.1 Occallatibacter sp. | reverse complement strand
TACTCGCAGCCGCCGTAGTAACGCCGCCCAGGGTAGCCCTCGGCATATTTATTGGTGAAGATCGAGCCGGCCGCCTCCAGCACCGCCTCGGAGACAAAGTTCTCGCTGGCAATCATCTCCAGCCCCTCGTGCTGGCGGAGAGTTTCCTGGTCAAGGGCAGCGGCCACGGCGGGATCGGCCTGGGCAAGGGAAAGGGAAATGCGGTCACTCATACAACGATTCTAGACGCAATCCACCCTTCCTCCACAAAGGGAAATTTGCGCCGCGTATTTCCTGTTGCGGACTGCTCCGGCCCGCCCCACCGCCGGCTTCGCTTGCCAAAGCCCGCACGCCCGCCTTCCCTTCTGTAAACTTGAGTCAGCGTACTCCGAATCCACCACCGAGGCCCCCGTGAACTCCCCCCGCAACCCGCTCTCCCCGCCCGCGCCGGAAACCCGGGTGCCCCAGGTCTCGCCTTCGAGAACCTGTCCAAAAACCCGAATTTGCCCACTGTCAACCCGCCACAAACGCTCCGTGCCCCATCCATTCGCGTTTTTTGCGAATGGGTGGGAGACCCCCCGGCTTCGCCACCCCAACCGGCCTTCCTCGGACCAAGTTTTTGGACAGGTTCTGAGACCTGGGAGACTGAATATCCACACAGCCGTAGCCCTGGCGCTCCTGTCCCTCGCCCTCATCCCCGCCCGCGCCCAGGCGCCGCCCGCTCCGCCCAGCCCCGTTGACACCGCCCTTCTGGCCAAAGCCGCCTCCGGCGACGCCGCCGCCCAGCTCAAGGCCGGCGACACCTACGCAGCCGGCCCCGGCGTCCCCCGCGATCCCCGCCAACTGGCCGCCGATCTGAAGGAGGCAGCCGCCTGGTACCTCAAGGCCGCCAACCAGGGCAATGCCGCCGCCCAAATCCGCCTCGCCGATTTCTACCGCGACGGCCGCGGCGTGCCCCGCGACATGGCCCAGGCCGTCGACTGGTACCTCAAGGCCGCCGATCTGGGCGATCCCACCGCCCAGGGCACCCTCGGCATCCTCTATTCGGTGGGCATGGGCGTCGGCCAGGACTATCAGCAAGCCTATTTCTGGCTCGATCTCGCCGCCCAGGTCCCCGGCCCCAGCCAGGCCCGCTGCATCACCAACCGCCAGGGCGTGGGCGAACACCTCACCACCACCGAGCTCTCGCTGGTGGAAGACCGCATAGCCGCCTGGAAAGCCGCCCACCCGCGGCCCGTTGCACCCAAGTAGTCCGCGGCCCTACCCGCCCCCGTCCCCATCCCAGAGCCCTCCCGGCTACAACGGCGGGAAGAATCCGCAATCCCGGCGTGAATCCCCGCATGGGGCATTCGACAGGCGGGAGTCGCGATGCATGAGAGCCGCAACTCCCCCGGCAGGGTCCTTCCGTCTCTGTGAGCCCGGGCCCAGGGGGAGCAGAGCGGAATCAGACCCTGCCGATCGACATCGACTGAGTTGCCCTCGAGTCAAATGCCATGAGCATGTCGTCCAAGGTTGAGCACTGCGCTACCGGCAGCAGATCGAAGGCGATTGGGCAGGTGGTGATGATGCTCTTTCCATTCACAGTCAACACATGCTCCTGGTCGGCCGATGTCACGCGGGCAACCTCCATGCGCAAGGCGGAAGCGGAGAACTGCCGCCGCACCACCACCATCAACACATCCCTGCCCCAGTGGAAAAACCGGTCCTCCGAGCGAAAGCCCTGCACCATGGTTTGGGCCGCCAGGTTCAGGTAGTCGCGCCCCGCTTCCTCCCCATAGCGCTGCTCGATCATTGGCAGCATCGTGATTCTCAGCATGACCACATAACATCTGGGGTCGGCCCCAAAGAGAGGGGCGAGCAGGCTTTTGGCCTGGGACGGCCCCGGCAGACCGGTAGGGCTCTCGCCGTTATCCCATAGGCAGATACTCGCGGTATCCGGCTCCGCGGTCGCGCGTTCGATGACCCGGGCCTTCTCCAGGAGCTTCCTCTCGGTCTTGGCCGACCGGTACTTTTCCAGGCCGAACTTGATTGCGCTCACCAAAGCTTCCTTTTCGCATGGCTTGGTGAGATAGCGAAGAATGTTGCCCTCGTTGACCGCCTCGATGGCCGCGTCGATGTCTGTGTATCCGGTGAGCAGCATCCTCACGGTATCCGGAGACTTTTGGCGCAACTTGGCCAGGAACTGCGCGCCGTTCAAGCCAGGCATGCACATGTCCGAGATTACGACAGCGTAGGGGCCGGATGCCTTGATTGTAGCCAGCGCTTGTTCCCCGCCCACCGCCGTGTCCACCTTGAATTCCCGGAACAGCATTCGCATATAGCCATCCAAAACGAGGGGCTCGTCGTCCACAAAGAGAATCTTGTCGCTCATGGCACCTGTTCCTTGCAGCAGCGTTTTGCCCGGCGTCCCTGGCGCCGCGCGTTTCTGAGAGGCTCGATCCTTTCATCGGCGCAAAGTTCCAACCAATCAGGCAATTCGGATCGTTCCCCGGAGCAGGATTGGCGCGGCCGGCGCCCTCAAGCAAACCGCTCCTGGTGCCGATGAACCTCCGATAGCGGACTTGCTCGCCTCCGCTGAGGGCAAACAGATGAACGGAAGGGGTCCCATCCCGGCGGCCTTCGACAATCCGCCGCATTGCGCGGAACGCCCCGGGGGGGAACGGAATCCCCTGCAAAGCGACAGTCCCTTCCGCGAGATCCTCGAGAATGCGCCCTTCGGCGTTTGTGTCACCGCACTGGACACGCGATTCCTCTTCGCCAATCAATCGCTCTGCCGGATGCTGGGGTATTCGGCGCAGGAGCTGCTCGGAACTTTCTGCACCCAATTGAGCCATCCAGACGATCTGGTGCAGCTACTCGAAGCAAGCGAGCAGTTGATGAAGGAGCCCGGCAGTTGCCTGGAGTTGGAGAAGCGCTTCATTCACCGCGGCGGAGCGGTCGTGTGGGTGCGCATGAGGATGTCGCTGGCGCGAGACAGCAGCGGCAATCCGCTCAACTTTGTGGTTTACATCGAAGACATCACCGAGAGCGAACGGGCCAATAAGGAACTGCACGACCGTGCGGAGCAATTCCGGATCATCGCCGATGACTGCCCATCGATCATCTGGGCGTACGGCGTCAACGGCGATATGCAGTTCTTCAACAAAGCCTGCCGGCAATTCTGGGGGATGGACTCGGAAGAATTGGATAGTGGCCGGTGGAAGCAACTGGTCCACCCCGACGATTGGCCGATGTTCGCGGCGACGTTCGAACACGCCCTCCGGGAGCGCGCGCCCTTTCGCATCGAGGCACGGCTCCGGCGAGGCGATGGCGAGTGGAGGCTCCTCGGTTCGAGCTGCGTGCCGAGATTCTCATCGGCCGGTGAGTACATGGGGCACGTCGGCTTGAGTGCAGACATCACCGAACGCGTTCAGGCCGACCGAGCCCGCCAATTCGAACTCTCGCTGATTCAATCCATCCACGCCGAGACGCTGGAAGGGATTCTGGTCGTCGATCGGGCGGGACTTGTTGTCTCCTACAACAAGCGCTTTCTCGACATCTGGAGGTTGGACGCGGCAACGGCGCAAGACACCCAGGCGCATAGCTTTATCGGTTCCGAGGACCGGATCTTGATGTCCTCCGTCCTTGAATGCCTGCAGGATCCGGATTCCTTTGTGAAGCGGGTTCAGGAACTCTACAGCGACCCGGATGCAAGCGATCATTGCGAGATTGAATTGAAAGATGGCAGATCGCTGCAACGGCATTCCACGGGCTTGAAGAACCCAGAAGGCGCGTTTCTGGGGCGGGTCTGGTTCTTCCGCGACATCACGGCGCACAAGGAGGCGGAAGTCAGCCTCCGAAACGCCAATGCGTTAGCCGACGAGGCCAACCGGCGCCTGCTTTCGGAACGCGAGACTCTCAACAACGAGCGCAGAATGCTACGCGCACTTTTCGACAATATTCCGGATTTTATGTATGTGAAAGACGCGGAGAGCCGGTTTTTGGTGGCCAATTCTCACCTTGCTCACGCGGTCGGCGTAGAGACGCCGGAAATGGTGTTGGGAAAAACCGATTTCGATTTTTACCCGCACGAGCAGGCCATGGGCTTCTTTCAAGACGAGCAGAATGTGATTCGTTCCGGGCAGCCCCTCTACAACCGCGAAGAGAAAGGCGTCGATAGCACAGGAAGAGAGATCAACGTTCTGACCACAAAAGTGCCGGTCCGCGACAACGCAGGCCGAGTCATCGGCATCGCGGGCGTAGGCCACGACATCACTGCGCGTAAGAAGATGGAAATCGCTCTGCGCGAGGCGGAGCGGAAGTACCGGGGAATCTTCGACAACGCCGTTATTGGCATCTTTCAGAGTGCGCCGGATGGCCGCATTCTGGGCGTGAATCAGGCCTTGGCTTCGATCTACGGCTACGTCTCTCCACAAGAGATGATTGAGAGCGTTCACGACCTTTCCCGGCAAGTGTACGTGGACCCCAAACGCCGCAACGAGTTCAAGGTTCAGTTGGAACAGGCCGGAGGCGTGACGAACTTCGAATGCGAAAACTATCGCAAGGATGGGAGCAAGTTCTGGCTTTCGATGAGCGCCGTTGCCATTTGCGAAAACGGCGCGGTGGCCCGCTATGAAGGGATGTGCGAGGACATCACAACGCGCAAGGAAATGGAAATCGCTCTCCGCGAGGCGGAGCGGCGGTACCGGGGAATTTTCGACAATGCCATCATCGGGATTTATCAGAGCACTCCGGGCGGGCGCATCCTGAGCGCGAACCACGCCATGGCCCTCATTTTCGGTTACGATTCCCCGGAAGACATGATCTCCAGCATAGGCGACATCTCCCATCAGGTTTATGTCCATCCCAGACGCCGCGAGGAATTCGCGCGCTCCATGGACGAGCTCGGAGCCGTGCAGAGCTTTGAATGCGAGGTGTTTCGCAAGGATGGCAGTAAGATCTGGCTCAGTATTGGCGCCCGCGCTGTCCGCGAGAACGGCGCTGTGGTCCGCTATGAAGGGATGTGCGAGGACATCACCGAGCGCAAGCTCTTGCACGGACAGCTTCTGCAGGCGCAGAAGCTGGAATCGGTAGGCCAGCTTGCCGCTGGCATCGCTCACGAGATCAACACGCCGACGCAGTACATCGGAGACAATGTGCGCTTCCTGAAGGATGCTTTTCAAGATCTGAGCGGCCTCCTGAAGAACTATGAGCGGCTGCTGCCGGCGGCCAAAGACAACCCTTTGTCTTGCCAGGCCGTGCGGGAAGTGGAGGCAGCGGCGGAGCGCGCCGACGCCGGCTATCTGATGGAGGAGATTCCCAAAGCCATCGACCAAACCCTGGAAGGCGTGACCCGCGTGGCGACAATTGTCGGCGCGATGAAAGAGTTCTCCCATCCCGGCTCCAAGGAAAAGACCCCGCTGGACTTGAACCGCGCCATCGGCAGCGCCATTACGGTATCGCGGAACGAGTGGAAGTATGTGTCCGACATGGAAACAGACTTCGACCCGTCGCTGCCTCGGATCTCCTGCCTGGAAGGCGAGTTCAATCAGGTGATCCTGAACCTGATCGTCAATGCCGCCCATGCCATTGGCGACGTGGTCAAAAAGGGAGACGCGAAGAAGGGAAGAATCAAGGTGCAGACACGGAGTTGCCCAGGGTGGGCTGAAATTCGCATTCAGGATACCGGCACAGGCATTCCTGAAAAAGTGCGAACCAGGGTCTTCGATCCCTTCTTCACTACCAAAGAAGTCGGCAAGGGAACCGGTCAGGGGCTGGCAATCGCACGCTCGGTCATCGTCGACAAGCACGGTGGAAGCATTCACTTTGAAACCGAGGAAGCCAAGGGCACGACCTTTATCATTCGCCTTCCCTACGATGGCAAGGCTCTTGCCGCAAAGTTGGTGGCCGCATGAAACGCGTCTTGTTCGTCGACGATGACAGCAAAGTTCTCGACGGCATCCGCCGCATGATGCACGCGCAGCGGGAATGCTGGGATATGCACTTTGCCCTGGGCGGAGAAGCCGCCTTGCAGGCTTGCGAGGCTGGCGCCTTTGACGTAGTAGTCTCCGACATGCGGATGCCGGGAATGGATGGCGCCACCCTGCTGGGACACATTCGCAACCGCTTTCCTGCTTCCGCGAGAATCATTCTGTCCGGATACTCCGAGGCCGCGCTGGCCATACGCGCGGTTCCCGTCGCGCACCGCTTCCTGGCCAAGCCGTGCAGTGCGGCCGATCTTCAATCCACCATCGAACGGGTCTGCGCGCTGCAGGGATTGTTGAACTCGCCGCAGATTCGCAGCGTCGTTGGAGCCGTCGGCCAACTGCCTTCCCTCTCCAGCACCTATACATGCCTCGCGCAGGCGTTGACCAACCCCGACACTTCCATTAACCAGGTGGCCGGAATCATCGAAGCGGACGTGGGCATGTCGGCGAGAGTCTTTCAGCTCGTCAACAGCGCCTTCTTCGGGTTGGCGCAGAAAGTCACGAATCTGCCGGGCGCCGCCGCATACCTGGGACTGGAAACGATCAAGAGCCTGGCTCTGGCTTCCGAGGTTTTCCGGGTTTTCGTTCCCGACAAGCGGATTCCCCAGTCGGTTTGCGAGTCGATTCAGCAGCATGCACACCGCGCGGCCGCCATTGCCGGCGTGCTTCCCATGGAGCCGAAGACTCGCGAAGTCACCGTCGTGGCCGCCCTTCTTCACGACGTGGGGAGTCTGATCCTCGCCAGCAGAATGCCCGATCAGTTCTGTGCCGCGCGCTCCTTGGCGACCCGGCGCGGATGCAGGGTGTTCGAAGCGGAAGAGGAGCTGCTGGGGACCTCCCATGCGGAGATTGGCGCCTACCTGCTGGGATTGTGGGGCTTGCCGGACCTTGCCGTCGAGGCCATCTCCCACCACCACCGTCCCACCCGCATTCCGCACTCCGGCTTCGATAGCTCAATCGCCGTCTATGTTGCCGACCTCCTGGCCCACGATTTGGAGGCTGACCCCCAGGGTTCAGCAGGACTTAAGATCGAGGCCTCCGACCTGGCTTGCCTTGAGGCGCTGGGAGTGTTGTCGCAGTTTGCCGAATTCCGCCAACTGGCGCGGCAGAGCCGCAACTGAAATCGTGCGCCTGCCTGCTTTGCCCGGCGTCCAAGAGCGGTCCGAACCTCCCCATGGAATGCCCGCGGCCTCGGTCACGCGGTGACTCCCGAAACCAGTGTTCCCGTCCCCGGTCCAATATGTCAGGGATGTGCCCGGTCCGTACCTCACTTTCGAAGCAGCCCCACCCCCAACCCGCAACCGCCCCGATCCGGACTCCTTCCGGCCACAACGGCGTTTGAGCGGAGCAATCCTGAGAATTGCACCTGAATGAGACGCGACAAGCACCTAAAACTGGTTGCATAAACCGGGTCTTGAAAGGGCACGGCTTCAGCCGTGCCGCCAGAACCGCATAAAACCTGGGCTTTAGCCCCTGAGGGATGGTTTGTCGCTGGTCAAGCAACATTGATGCAACCAGTTCGATAGCCAGAGAATGGCTGGCGGCTGCTCGCCAGGAATTGCAATCGCGTCTGCTTTCGCAAAGCGCCATATGCACTGCCGGGGACTGAAACGATTTCAAGGCGGCGAGTCAGCGAGTGAGTGGCCGAACCATTGCTCGGCGGCTGGGCAGCGTGGTCTCCCACCCTACAGCGCGCCGCGTTGCGGCGCGCTCTAGAGTGGGCGCCAGGCCGCTTCTCAACCTCGTCTTGTCCGAAGATAAACCCACAGCGGTGTGGGATGAAACGCCTATTTCGCGCGGCCCTCACCATCCATAAACAGGGGTTGGTTTGTACACGATGGATGCAAAGGTACCGGCCAACTCGTTTGTGCCAATCCCCTGACCCACGGTGACGAACAACTCGTTGGCCGCTCCATTGTTTGTGGTTCCGCCGCCGAAGGCTATTCCCCAGAGGTTGTTGAGGAAAATCTTCCTCCCGCGCTCGTCCCGTATCGTACCGACAAGCTTGCCAGATGTAGGATCGAATCCGTTGATGGTGCCCTCGACGGAGTTGTTTGAAATCAGCAGCGTATTGCTCAGCGGCCCAAAATTGCTGGGGGCGGCGGCAATGCCCCAAGCCTGATTTAACGGCAGTCCTTCAATCAGTGTCTTCACGAACGTGCCGTCCTCCTTGAAAACGTCCACGTAGCCTCCGGCGCCGACGTTTGGTACGGCATACGTGACGTAAACCAGGCCATTGATGTCCTGAATGCCGAAGACTGAAAATGTTGATGGAATCGCCGGATCGCCAAACGACTTCACCCAGGTGAAATTGCCGTCGAACATGTCTATGTGATTATTCGTGGTGTCCGCTGCGTAAAGAAAGTTCCCCGAAGCGTTGCTGGTGATGGCCAGGCCGGTGTAACTCGCCTTGCTGGCTGAGTTGTCCACCACAAGGGTCGCCAGGTTCTTGTTCAGCCCCGGCCAGGCGCTGATAGTGCCATCCAGCGTGGCAAAAATGAACGACGAGGACGCGCCCGAAACCTGGAAATCCGTCTTCGATCCGTTGAAGACAATTCCCGTCGGTGTGCCGGGGCCGTTTGTGCCTGCCGCCTCGACCGGTCCATTTCCGGCGGTGGGAATCACAACCCTGAGTGGCACTTGAGTTCCGGCCGCATTGTAGAGGGTTGACCAGCCGGTGTCGTTGTCGGTGATCCACCAGGGTGAACCGGCGCTCCGGGCTAATCCCCAGGCATTGGCCAGCAGTGGATCGATGGTCGGGGCTTGGAAGACTTGATTCGATACCAGGTTTTTGAGGTGATATTGTGCTTCGGCCGGGGCCGGAACCATGAGAAGAACGAGGCCGAGGCAAGGCGCGACTGCTACATTACGAACCAGCATATTTCACCCTCCGGGGGAGAATTCAGAAGCAGAGGAAGGTTGATACCACCGGCCAGAGCGACTGGGCGCGGAAGGAACCTTCTCTGGCCTCTCAGTTCGCATCGTAGGCCAAGTCGCGACCCCAGATTGTCATCGGTTTGTCACCAGTTTGCTAATCTCTCGTGATTGCAATGGCCCAGTCGCGCCTTCGCCGCAAGGGAGCGATGTGGCCACCTCTTCGGCGACGAGATCAAAAACATCTCTCCTGAAAAATCGGCCAGGGTTCCGCCATGCGCCCGGCGGCAAACTCCGGCTGGCAATCAATGCCGACCACAGTCACGGAATCGGCGTCCGGCCTCAGTGCGCCACCAATCCCACTGGCGCGCAAGCGCTCCGCCGCGGCAGACCCCGCCGCAGAGCCTGCCTTGAGCGAAGTCGAAAGGTGGTTTGCAGAGAATTATGCCCGCCCGGCGCACAATGGGAAGTGAAAGTGGGGCAGCGGAGGCGCCCGGTCCGTACCAAGTTGCTACATAGGGGGGTACCCCCCCTCTTTCCTCCCAGCCCCATGAAAACAAAAATGTTACGTCGAAAAAACCCCGTTTGACCTATCGAAATAAAGGACTTACGGCTCCCGACCTGCTGAAATACTGCTCCGAAACGGCCAAAAACAGGCCCGAAAGGGCGCAGAATCGCCTGGCCGCAGGCTCGACTTCCAAGCCTGAACAGCGCCCGCAGCGGAAGTTGAGCGGAAAAACTGCCTACCGCGAGACCGCTTCCTCTTCCACCTCGACCGGAGCGACGCCCCCAAGCTCGGCGGCGGCCTTCTCTTTCCGCAGCGCCTTGAACGCCCGGTAGACGAACCAGCCCAGGTACCAGCCGTCCATGAACTTGTAGGGCGTCTCGCCGGTGGTGTAGTGGCCGCAGGGCAGCACCCGCGGCTCGAAGTTCAGCCCGTAGCGCCGGAACGCCTCGACCACCTTGAGCGAGTACTCGCGGGGGAAGGTCAGGTCGTAGTCGGCGTAGACCAGCAGCACGCGCTTGTCGGGTCCGCCGGCCTCGGGTCCGGCAAACCGCTCGTAGAAGCTGCACGGGCTGACCGCCGACCACAGTGCCCGCACGCGGTCCTGGGTGAGCCCGGCCTCTTCCAGCGCCTGCTTCACGTGACGCGTGCTCTGCCCCGCCCAGGTCACGTCGCCAAAGGCTGTCGACGCATGGTTGAATGCGTTCACGCGGATGCGCTTGTCGAAGGTGCTGGCCAGGAACGCGTAGCAAGAGCCCAGGCTGGTGCCCAACACGCCAAAGTGCTCGTAGCCCTGGCTCTCCAGCCAGTCCAGGCAGCAGCGGATGTCGACCACCGCCTGGCGGCAGGCCGCCAGGGTGCGGCCGATGTTGGCGCTGACCGAGTAGTCTGACCGCTCCAGCTCCGCCGGCCGGCGAATGTCGTGGTAGGGCATCGACAACCGCAGCGCCGAAACGCCCATGCGGTTGAAGATTGCGCAAAGCGAGTTGTGGCTGAAGCCGTCGGAGTTCCACTGCGGCAGCACCACGATGGCCTGCTTGGGCCGCCGGGGGTCCTTGTGCGCCGGCGCCGGGTACCAGCGCGCATTGACTTGGTCGTTCTCGGGATAGGGCGAGCGTTCGGGCGAGGTGAAGCGCAGAAACTGCGCCCGTGCGAGCGTGCCGTCCACGGCCTGCTGCTTGATGGCCGCGTCCTGGGCCAGGGTCTCCGGCCGGACGTTGGTGGGGTAAAGCTGCGGATGCCGCTCTTCCAGCCGGAAGTCGGTGGGCCGCTGGTAGCCGTAGAACTCTTCGCCGTGGCGGATGAGCAACTCGTTGATGCGCACCATGGCCGCTTCGGCCGCGGCCGGATCGTGCACCACATCCAGGTCCGGCATGGCGGTTCCAAAGCCGTGCGACTCCAGAAACGGCTCTAGCCACTCAAAGCCCCACTCCAGCGGGCGCACCACGCGGTTCTCGTCGCGCATGGTCAGCCGCGTCTCCCACTCGTACATCCATTTGGCATATCTGGCTTTGAACATGGCTTCAGTTCAAGTTTATCAGCGCGGGAGGGCAGCGAAGGCCGGCGGAGATCATAGCCGTGGCGTGGATCACAAACCGCGGCGCGGCTTCAGGCTGCCTGGTTCTTCGGCGGAGCCTTGAATGCCCAACCCAGGCTGAGCGCGGTCAGCACCAGAATAATTCCCAGCGAAGTCACGCAGTAGATGCAATACACCTCGAGCACGTACTTCTCGATATAGGTCAGGTAGAGCGAGAATCCCAGCGCCGAGGCGGCCAGCCCGGCCAGCAGGCGCCGCCGCCTGGCCAACGCAAGACCGGCCATGGCCAGGTAGCCGGCAATGCCGATGGCCGCCACGGGAATGTGCAGGAGTTCCGCAAAGGGGCTGTGGTTCACAATGCCGCAGTCCCACTGGGCGTTGATGTCGCAGGGCTCGACCGCCGTGGAGTAGTGAACCTGGAGCGCCAGCGCGGAAACCAACACACCGGCCAGGGCCAGAACTGCAATCAGGTATCGCATCGTCAATCCGATGCTACCAGAGCGTCGCCTCAATCCCGCGCGAGCAGGCCGCTGCCGGGCCGCGCCTCTGCGGGATACCATAGACGGATGGAGCATTCCCCACGCGGCGGCAAGCGGATCGCGTTTTTCGGCGGCAGTTTCGACCCGCCCCACCTGGGCCATCTGGCCGTGGCGCGGGCCGCCCGCGCAGCGCTGGGGCTGGATACGGTGCTCTTTGCCCCGGTCGGTGTGCAGCCGCTCAAGCCGCAGGGCTCGACCGCCGGCTTTGCCGAGCGCCTCGCCATGACCCGCCTGGCCATCGCCGGCGAGCCGGGCTTCGCGGTTTCGCTGATGGATGCCCCCAAGTCCGGCGCTGGACCCAACTACACCATCGACTCGCTGCTCCACCTGCGCGCCGAGCTGCCCTCCGACGGTGCGCTTTATTGCCTCATGGGCGCGGATTCCTTCCTGAGCCTGCGCCGCTGGCATCGAGCGGCGGAGATTGCCTTCGTCGCCGCTCTCATCGTGGCTTCCCGGCCCGGGCAGCCGCTTGACGATCTGGTGGCCGCGTTGCCGCAGGGCCTGCACCTGGAAGCCGCATCGTTGCCGCCGCCTTCCGGCCCCGCGCCGCCTGGGTCCGGCGTCGATCTCCGCTCGTACCTGCTCCGTAATCCCGCCGGAGACACCGCCCCCCTCTATCTTTTGCCCGGCCTGCACATCGACATCAGCGCCTCGCAGATCCGGGACCAGATTCGCGAACAGACCCAGAGCTCGCCTGAATCTGCCGCTCCGGAGCCGGAACTTCTTCCCAGCGCGGTCCTGGATTACATACGGACGCACGGACTCTATCGATAGGCCTTTTCGACCCGCATCGGCTTGCCCCGGCCCACGCGAGAGACTACGATTGAACCTGGAGAACGCTTTTCCCGAATGACAACGACCGAATCCCACCAGCAGATCCGCATCCTCGTTCAAGCCGCAGCCAAGGCCTGTGAAGACAAGAAGGGCGAAGAAACTCGCATCCTCGAGCTCGATCCTATCGACGCCGGCCTTTCCGACTTCTTCCTCATCACCTCGGCCAGCAACGACCGCCAGGCCATCGCTATCGCCGACGAGGTGGAGCACCGCCTGAAAAAGGAGTTCGGCGCGCTGCCCAACTCCGTGGAGGGCCGCCGCAAGGGCGACTGGATCCTGCTCGACTACGTGGACTTTGTGGTCCATGTCTTTCTCACCGAGCGCCGCGCCTTTTATGACATCGAGCGGCTGCGCAAGTCCGCCCGGCCGCTCACCCCGCCCGAGTTTGACGCCGAGTTGAAGGCCGCGCTGGCGGCAAAGACTCTGGCCGCCCGCCAGAAGAAAGCCGCCGCCAAGCCCAAGCCCGC